>DATHNI010000197.1:0-12504 GCA_035486135.1 Acetobacteraceae bacterium | reverse complement strand
AATAATTCCGCGATCGCAGCGGGCGGCGGTTCCGCACCTTGCCTATCGGCGATCGAGGCGGGTCACCCAACCTTTCGCCCCTCGATCGGATATTGTGGATCGTTGTACCCCGGCGTGGACGGATGCCCTGGCGACACCAGTCGGTCCACCAGCGCCTCGTCGTCCGGACCCAGGCGCACTGACAGCGCCGCGACATAGTCCTCCCACTGCGCCTCGGTCCGCGGGCCGCCGATCGCCGCGGTGACCAGCCGGTTGTGCAGCACCCAGGCGAAGGCGAAAGCCCCGGGGCTCACACCCTTCGCCCGCGCATGGTCGGCGATCTCCTGCGCGATTTGCAGGCTTTCGAGCCGCCATTCGGATTCCAGCATGCGCCGGTCACGCCGGCCGGCCCGGGTTTCCGGCTCCGGCGTCACGTTCGGCGCGTATTTGCCGGTCAGCACGCCGCGCGCCAGCGGGCTGTACGGCACCACGCCCAGCCCGAAATACCCACACGCCGGCAAGTGCTCTACCTCCGGTTCGCGGTTCAGCGCGTTATAGAGCGGCTGGCTCGCTGCCGGCCGGTCGATGCCGGCCTGGTCGCACAGCCGGCACAACTCCGCCACCCGCCAGCTCCGGTAGTTCGACACGCCGAAATAACGGATTTTCCCTGCCCGGATCAGGTCGGCCAGCGCGTGCACCGTCTCCGCCAGCGGCGTCGCGTGGTCCTCCTTGTGCAGGTAGAGAAGATCGATCACGTCGGTGCCGAGGCGGCGCAGGCTGGCCTCCACTGCATCGAACACATGCCGCCGCGACAGGCCCCGAGCGTTCGGCCCCGGCCCGGTGGGGTTGGCGCATTTGGTCGCCAGCACCCACCACGAGCGGTGTTCCCTCACCGCCCGCCCGACGATCTCCTCCGACTTCCCCCCATTGTACCCATCCGCCGTATCGATAAAATTCACCCCCTGCTCTTTTGCGCGCGAAACGATGAACCGCGCCGTGGGCTCGTCGGTAGCGCCGCCGAACATCATGCTGCCGAGACACAGCGGCGAGACCTTCAGGCCGCTCGCACCCAGGGACCGGTATTCCATCGCTGCCATCCTCCTGCCGAACCTATAGGCTGGGCAGTCTACACCGGACCGGCTTGAATGCCCCGATGGGGAATCGAGAACCACGCCGGCCCAGCCTGGCATCGCTGTTCGTGGGCTTTGTCAGCATCGGGATGATGAGTTTCGGCGGTGGCCTGACCGCCTGGATCCGCCGCGAGGTGGTGCAGCGCCGCGGCTGGATGGACGACCAGCAATTCCTCTCCGGCTATGCGCTGTCGCAACTCGTGCCGGGCGCGACCAACGTCAACCTTGCGGTGTTCATCGGTGCCCAGTTGCGCGGCGTGCCCGGGGCGGTATCGGCGTTGCTGGGACTGACCGCCCTGCCGGTGGCGATCGTGCTGGTGCTGGGTGCGATATACCTGCACAGCCGAGGTTTGCCCGGCGGCGCCCTGTTCAGCACCGCGCTGACCGGCATGGGGGCGGTGGCGATCGGGCTCAACCTGGGCACCGGCATCCGGCTGGCGCGCCTGCATATCCGCCGCGTGGTGCCGGCACTGGTGACGGCGGTCATCGCGATCTCCATCGGCGTGCTGGGCTTTCCGCTGCTGTATGTGCTGGTCGTGATGCTGCCGGTCAGCCTGGCGCTGACCTGGTGGGAGCAAAATTGATGATCGTGACGCTGGTGCAGCTTGTGCTGCTGTTCGGCGGACTGTCGCTGCTGGCGTTCGGCGGCGGCACGGCCGTGCTGCCGGATATGCAGCGCGCGGCGGTGGGCCTCCACCATTGGCTGACCGGGCCGGAGTTCCTGGACTTTTTCGCCATCTCCCGCGCCGCGCCCGGGCCAGGGTCGCTGATCGTGGTGCTGATCGGCCAGAAGGCGGCGGGGTTGGCCGGGGCGCTTGTGTCGTTCGTGGCGATGTTCGGACCCTCTTGTGCGCTGACCTATGTCGCGGCGCGGGTCTGGCACCGCTATTCCCATGCGGCCTGGCGCGTGCTGGTGGAACGCGCGCTGGCGCCGGTGGCGATCGGGCTGACCTTTGCCAGCGGCCTGGCGCTGATCCACGGCACGGAGCATGGCTGGGTGACCTATGCGGTCACCGCCGGCGCGACGCTCGCCTTCGCGTTCACCGAGCTGAACCCGGTGGCGCTGCTGGCGGGTGGCGCCGTGGTGCTGCTGGTGGCGCGGTGACGTAACCTTTCCCGCGCTGCGCGCGGGTAACCTCCCCCACGGGAGCGGGAGAGGTCGGTGGTGCGTAAGCACCGAGGGTGAAGGTGACCTGGGCGGCACGCTCTACCTGCTACGTGCCGACCCGATCACCCTCACCCTCGACGCTCTCGCGTCTCGACCTCTCCCGCTTCGCGGGCGAGGTTTAGTTGTGGCATGATCCCGACCCATGGATAGCATCGCCATTTGCGCGGTTTTTCAGGATGCGGCGGCCCGTATTCTCGAATGGGTTGCCTTCCACCGGCTGATCGGGGTGGATCGTTTCGTCCTGTACGACCTGGGCAGCACCGACGGCACCGCCGCCTTGCTCGCCCGGTCGCGCTTTGGCCACCAGGCAACCGTGATCGACTGGGCGCGCAACGACGGGCCGGCGGCGGCCCTTGCCGACTTCGCCGCCAGCCATGCCAACCGCTTCACCTGGGCGGCCATCATCGAACTCGACGAGTTCCTGCATCCGATCGACACCGATACGATCCGCTCGTTATTGCCGCGCTATGACAATTTCTCCGCGGTGGCGCTGCGCCGTGTGAGCTTCGTCACGTCGCGCCAACAGATCCGGCCAGGGCAGCTCGTCATCGGCAGCTACACCAGCCGCGAGCCGGACAGCCCGGCGTTGAACGGTGCCATGCCGACGCTGGTGCGCACCGGCGATCTGCAAGGCGTGGGCGCCATGCCGCCCCGCTTCACGCTGACCGGCACCGTCTGCGATGCGCGCGGCGAACCGGTGCCGGCGCAGGGGATGGCCGCGCCGGCCGATAACGACGTGATGGTGGTGAACCGCTATCCCGACCAACCGGTGGTGGAGGGGCGATTGGTGGCGGAGCAGCGGCCCGCGCCCATGCCGCTGGCCGCCGCGATCGCCGACCGGCAAGCCCGCGCCGTGGAGGCCGAGGCGGCCGTGCCGGACCGCCGCATTTTGCGTTTCATTCCGCGCCTGCGGGCGATGCTGCACGACGCCTCGATGGCCGCGCAGCCACGCCCCGCCCCGCCGCCGACGCCTGCGCCCGTCCCGACGCCTGCGCCCGCCCCGACACCGGGCAAACCCGTCGCGCTGCTGCAGCTTGGCATCGGCATCGTCACCTATAATCGCCGAACGGTCCTGAGCGAGACGCTCGACCGGGTGCAGCAGCACACCAGGCATCCGCGGACCGTCGTCGCCGTGGCGGATGACGGTTCCACCGACGGCACGCTGGACATGCTGCGCGAGCGGAAAGTGCTGACCGTGACCGGGCGCAACATGAGCATCGCGTGGAACAAGAACCGCGCCCTGTTCCTGCTGTCCGAGATGCTACGCTGCGACGTCGTGCTGCTGCTGGAGGACGACGCGTTTCCCGCGCGCGACCACTGGGAGGCCGATTGGATCGATGCCGCGGTTCGCTGGGGCCATGCCAACGTGGCGGTGCGTTGGATCGAGGACCATGTCGCTCCCGGCTCGGGGGCCGGCACGGTGGACGATCCGATCCACAGCGGGCGGCTCACCGCGCAATGCGCGGTATTCTCGCGCGAGGCGCTGTTGTTCGGCGGCTATTTCGATACGCGGTTCCGCGAATATGGCCACGAGCATATAGAGCATACGGGACGGCTGCTGCGCCTGGGCTATGGCGGCACATTCGATGCGGTGAACGGGCGGCCCGGGCCGCTGTTCAAGCTGCTGTGGGGCGGGATCGGCCACCATTTCGTGCCGCCCGTTGTCCAGGCGAAGGACGCGCCGGCGGAGCGGAGCCTGGCGCTGGCGCACGCGCTGGCGGCGGATTTCACATACCGCGCGGCGTGGCAGAATGAAGACGAGGCAAGGCAGATGCGCGACGAGATGCGCCACACGTTCCCTCGTGCGGTGCTGTAGGCGACGCGCCGCTCACCGTCGCGGCCGGCGGATGGCTCTGCGTGTCGCACTGCGAAGCCGTCAGCAGCGAATCATTCGAGGCAGTGCATGACGGAGGTGACCGACGGGCCGGTCTTTCATGTCGAGCCGCAGGGGCGGCTGGCCGACCGGATGACCCAGTACATGGTCGCGCTGACGTTCCAAAGCCAGGTGCCTGGCAGCAGGATTTCCAATGTGCGAATTCCCGAATGGGACATCGACCATCCACCGCTTGAATTGCCGAGGCCGATCGAAAGGGCAACGCGGCCCCAGCACATCGAGATGGCCGGGCTGACCGAACGCGCGCGCACCTGCCAGGTTCGTAGCATCATCTATAACGGCTATGGCCAGCGGATGGAGAACTTCCTCGACGTGGACGTCTATCGCGCGGCGTTCCGTGCGCCGGTCGTCAGTCCGGTGCGGTTCGACGAGCGTTACCTCGTGTGCCATGTGCGCGCCGACGAGATGCTGGTGGGCGGACCGGACCCGAACTATCCGGTGACGCCGATCGAGTTCTATGCCGACATCGTTGCGGAGACCGGCCTTATTCCGGTGTTCCTGGGTCAAACCGGACCCAGCCTCTACATGGATCGGCTGCGCGCGCGGTTTCCCCGGGCGGTGATCCTGGACACGCGCGACATCGTGCTGGATTTCCAGACGATCCGGGAGGCCAAGAACATCGCGTTCGGCTGCGGCAGCTACGGCTGGCTTGCCGCCTGGCTATCGCACGCCGACCGCATTTTCATGGCGGTGACCGGGTTGATGAACCCGATGCAGTATCACCTGGTCGACCTGCTGCCGTTCGGCGATCAGCGCTACCGGTTCTACCTGTTCCCGATCAACTACTACGTGCCGCTGGAGCATCATGCGGCCGCGCATCGCCGCATCGCGCCGCTGTGGCGTTTCGTGCCGCAGGAATCGTTACGTCGCCTGTTCCGGGAGGCACCGCGCTTCGATCCGCTGGCAGAGAAGATGCTGGAGGTGTTCGACGCGGAATACTACCTGAACACCAATGGCGACGTCGCGACCAGTGTCGGCGCCGGCAATGTGGAGGGTGCGCGGCAGCATTACTGGCAGCACGGGGTGCGCGAGCGGCGCCTGCCATTCAAGCTGTCGCAGACCTGGTACGCCACGCAGTATCCGACCGCGGCCTTCCAGGTTGCCCAGGGCGACTACAGCAGTTTCGCCCACCATTACGTCGCTGTGGGCCGGGAACGCGGCTACCAGCCGCTACCGGACGTTGGCCAGATTTGGTGGGGCGGGGATGCGAATGAACCCGCCATCGAGCGGTCTCCCGGGATCGACGAGGTTGCCTCGGAGGTTGTGTGGCTGGAGCAAGCGGGGGAGATTGAGACGCCGGCGGATGTTTCACTGGGCGAGGGCTTTACCAGGCTGCTGCGGCCCAAGGACGCGGCGCAATTCATGCCGCTGATGGCGACCGAGCCGTTGCGTATCTTCCGGCTACGGAACGTCCTGCTGGATACGTCGATGATGGCGCTGTTCAACGGACACCAGCCGCTGGCGGAGACGCTGTATCTTGTCACCCAGGCGCAGATGGAGCATGCCCTGGTGAAGCAGCTTCGCCCGGTGCAAACCGATCCAGACCAGCACACGATCGTTGCCTGCAACCTCTCGGCGCATAACTATTTTCATTGGATGGTGCAGTCGCTGCCGGCGATCGACTGGGGGCTGCGAACGCGGCGGCATCCGAACGTAGTCCTGGCACTGCCGCCGCTGCTGCCCTGGCAGGAGGAGGCGCTGGCATTGCTTGGTCATGCCGATGTGCCGCGGCTGACATTGGAACCGTTCGGGCATTACTGGCTGCCCAGTGCGGAGTACGCCGAGTTCCTCGGTGAGCGCATGGCCAGGTCGGTGTCGCATGCGGCGACCGCCACGTTTGCGCGGCTGCGGCAGGCGGTGATGCCAGCGTCCGGCGGCGGCGGCGAGATCTATGTGGCGCGCACCGACGCCACCAGCCGCGTCGTGGTGAACGAGGACGCGCTGATCGCCATGCTCGAACGGCAGGGCGTGCGCATCGTCGTGCCCGGCAGCTTGCCGGTGACCCAGCAGATCGCGATTTTCCGCGGTGCCAGGCTGGTGATTGGTCCGCACGGCGCCGGGCTGAGCAATATCATCGGTTGCGAACCGGGCACCCATCTCTACGAAATGCTGCCCAGCCATTATCCCAACATGTGCTTCAATTTGCTCGCGCAGGGCTGCGGGCTGCATTATTGGGGCGACGTGTTTCGCAGCGACGCGGGCGAGGGTGGCGTGCACGAGCAAACCTGGCGCATCGACCTCGATGCGGTGGCTGCGCGGCTGGACCTGATTCGCGCGCGGATCGCGGCCACTGAGGCGGTCACCGGATGAGTGAAAACCAGGGGGCCGGCGGGCCGGTTTTTCAGGTCGAGCAAAAGGCTGGGTTCGCCAGCCGGATGCTGCAATACATGGTGGCAGTGAAATTCCAGAGTCTGGTGCCGGGCTGTCGCATTGCCAATGTCATGCTGCCGGAATGGGGCATCGAGCATCCGCCGGTGGAATCGCCAGGGCCGGTCATAGCCGCCGACCAATATCACAGCATCGATCTGGACGAACTGACGGAACGCGCGCGTGCAGGTGAAGGTTTCCGCGTTGTCTATTCCGGTCTCGGCCGGCGCCTGGAGAACATCCTGGATGTGGAGGCCTGCCGCGGCGTATTTCGTTCTCCGGCTGTCGCGCCCCTCGCGTTCGACGAACGGCATCTGGTGTGTCCGATCGTTGCCGAGGACACGCCCGATGATCGCGGCCCGTTCCATCCGCTGACGCCGGTCGAGTTCTATGCCGAGGTCGTTGCGGAGACCGGCCTGACGCCGGTGTTCGTGGGGCAGGGGGCAGAGGACCTCTACACCGAGCGCCTGCGCGCGCAATTTCCCACGGCGCAATTCGCTGCGGCCGGCAACGCCTTGGGCGATTTCGAGACGATCCGCCAGGCGAAGAACATCGTCGTCAACGTCAGCACTTTTTCCTGGCTGGCGGCGTGGCTGTCGCATGCCGATCGCATCTTCATGCCGGTGAATGGGGTGTTCAACCCGCAGCAGTACCGTCTTGTCGATCTGCTGCCGCTTGGCGATTCGCGCTATCGCTGCACGCTGTTCCCGATCAACTACGCCGTAGCGGTGGAGCGCCATGCGGCGGCGCATCGGCGTATTGCGCCATTCTGGCGGCCGGTGTCACATGATGAGCTGCGGCGGCTGTCGCATGAGCCACGGCGGTTCGAACCGTCGGACGCGGAGATCCTGGCCGCGTTCGATGCGGAATTCTATTTCGCGACCTACCCCGATGTTGCGGGGCTCGTTGGTTCGGGCAATACAGAGGGGGCGAGGGCGCATTATATGTTACTTGGAAGGAACGAACAGCGGTTGCCGTTCAGGTTGGGGCAGGCGTGGTATGCCGCGCGCTATCCGATGGCGGCGATGGAAGTGGCGCAGGGCGACTATACCAGTCTCGCACATCATTATATCGCGGTCGGCCGGGAGCGCGGCTATCGTCCGCTGCCGAACGAAGGCGAACCCTGGTGGGACTGAGGGGCGAGAGAGAATCCCTCTCCCGCTTGCGGGAGAGGTGAGGTGAGGGTGCAACGTGCCGCACACTGCCGTTCCGCTGTCAGTTCATCTCCCGCAGCCGCGGCGCCACTTCACGCCCAAACAGCGTGATGTTCTGCATCGCGTCCTGGTGGCTGAGGAACCCGCCCTGGCCGAAGAACAGCAGGTGCCCGACGCCGCCCATGCGGACATTGAAATCCCTGATCTGATCGAACACGTCGTCCGGCGTGCCGGCGAACACCGTGTCGGTGTCCATGAACTGCTGCACCGTCGCCTTGCGGTGGTCGATCATGTTGCCCTGGCGATCCTTGACGATGCGATGCGCGCGTGGCCCAGCCTTCAGCATCGCCACGTTCGCCGCCACCGAGTTGTAGCCTGGCGGATTGGTGAATTGCTCTGCCACGACAGGCGCGGTGCGGACATAGTCGGCGATCTGGTCGGCGCGCCGCAGCCCCTCGTCGCGAGTGTGTCCGACCCCCACCACGGCGGCATAGGCCATGCGGTCCGGCCCGGCTTCCCAGCCGTTCTCACGCGCGGTCTGGCGATACATGTCGTACATCGGTTTGGCCGTGCCGCCGGACAGCAGGGTGCCGATCACGTGGCCGCGTTCCGCCGCCAGGCGGCCGCTGTCCACGCTCATCCCGGTCATCCATACCGGCGGTGTCGGCTGCTGGATCGGCCGCGGCCAGACGTTGACGTTGCGGTAATGGAAGTACTCGCCTTCCCAGTTGAACGGCCCATCCGAGGTTGACAGCGCCTTCAGGATCAGGTCGTGCGCTTCCCAATAGCGCCGCATCAGCCGCGCCGGATTGGAATTGGCCGGGGCGATCTCATACGGCGCGCCCTTGACCAGGCCCATTTCCAGCCGCCCGCCCGACAGCACGTCCAGCCACGCCATCTCTTCCGCGACGCGCACCGGATCGGGCCGGTTGGCGATCGGGTTGCCCAAGGTCAGCAATCGCGCCCGCTTGGTTTCGCGCGCGATCACCGCCAGCGCCATCGGCACCGACACCGTCATGCAGGTCGCGGTGCTGTGGTGCTCGTTCACCATGATGTCGAGCCCGACCTCGTCGCACAGCGCGAACTCGTCCAGGTAGCGGTGCAGCAACTGGTGCGCCTCCGCCGGATCGAGGTTCTCGTTCGGCAGGATGACGCGCAGCGTGCCGCGCCGCAGCCCTTCCTGCCATGCCGGATGATAGGCCATTTCGGAAAAATACCAGGATCGCATTGGATGTTTCCCCTACTGCCGGCCGGCGAAGTCGGCGACGCGTTTGACGAACGCCTCCGGCTGTTCCCAGTGCGGGAAGTGCCCGGCGTCGTTGATCAGGTCCATTTGGGCGCCGGGGATCGCGGCGCGCCAGCCCTCGCCATAGGCCGGCGTGACGATGCGGTCCTGTTCGCCCCATAGCAGCAGCGCCGGCAGGTCGATCCGATGCAGCCATCGTTTCAGCCGCGGGTTGTGCATGTACGGTTTCCAGCCGAACAGCGCCAGCGCCTCGCGTCCGCGCACGATGGCGGCGAGCTCGGCTTCCGGCAGTGCAGCGTAGTCGATTTCGCCGCGTTGCGGATCTGCCCAGGCCAGGCGCATGAAGTCCGCGCGCGGGATCGCGTGCATGTCCACGATGTCGCGGTCGGTCACGCCGCCGAGTTTGATGCCGAGCGGCGCCGCCAGCACGAGATGGCCGAAAGATTGAGTGTTGCGGACTGCCATTTCCGCCGCGATCCAGCCGCCGAAATCGGCCCCCACCAGCACGGCGTCCTGCAAGCCCAGCGTCTGCGCAAGATCGAGATAGAGATACGCGAGATCGTCCACGGTGCCGAACCAGTCGGGCAGGGTCGATTCGCCGAAGCCGGGATGATGCGGCGCGATGACGCGGAACCGCGCAGCGAGCATGTCCAGCCACGGGCGGCGCGGCTGCAACCCTTCGCCGGCGTGCAGGAACAGCAACGGCCGTCCGGTACCGCGGTCCTCGATCTCCAGCGTGACGCCGGAGACGCTGATGCTGCCCATGGTGTCTCCCCGTTTGATGGTTCCGCAGACTAATCCGGTTGGCGCCGGGTTTGCCACCGACCCTCGCGGCCGGCGCAATGCTGCGGTGCAGCAAAACGAGGTCGCCGTTCCGCCTGTGCCATCCAACTTCTGCGCTGGGAGATGCAGGAGAGGAATGAGCCTATGGGTCACGTCGCACTTCCCTTGCGACCTGGATTACCGATGCCACATGGCCCGCGGACTCAGGATTCGACCGGAGTCGGCATGGGCAGCGAGCCACGTATGAATTGGGGCAGTATCGATCTCAATCTCTTGATCGTGTTCGACGCGGTGATGCAGGAGCGTAACCTGACCCGCGCGGGACGCCGCCTGGGGCTGAGCCAGCCGGCCACGAGCCACGCTCTGGGGCGCCTGCGCACAATGCTGCACGATGACTTGTTCGTGCGCACGCCTGAAGGAATGCAACCCACACCGCGCGCGCAGCAAATGGCGGAACCGGTGCGCGACGCGTTGCGGGTGCTGAGCGTGACGCTGGAACCCGGTGCGTTCGATCCGGCGCAATCGGCGCGTGGCTTCACCCTGGCGATGAATAATTATGCGGCGCGGGCCATCGCTCCGGCCCTGGTGCACCATGTCGCCGAGGCGGCGCCGCTGGTGACGCTCGATATCCGCCCGCTCGGCGCGGCCGACGTGCTGGATCTGCTGGATGCCGAGGGGGTTGATCTGGCGTTGAGCATGCTGGTGGACGGCGGCGAACGGTTCAAGTGTGTCCGGGTGATGGACGATGACTATGTCGCCGTGCTGGACCGCCAACATCCGTACGCCTGCGATGCAGGCCTGTCGTTCGAACGCCTCGCGGCAAGCCCGCATATTGCAATCAGCTCAACGGGCGATGACACGAGCTTCATCGACGAGGCGCTGGAAGCACACGGCCTGGCACGCAGAGTGGCGGCGCGTGTGCCGTTCCTGTCGATCGTGTTGATGCTGGTGGGTTCGGATCGGATCGCGGTGATGTCGCGGCGGGTTGCGACCAGTCTTTGCAAGGTCTGTCCCGTCGTGATGAAGGAGCTGCCGTTTGCCTCGCCGCGCATCGTCCTGTCGATGATCTGGCATCGCCGGGTCGACAACCACCCGGCGCATCGATGGCTGCGTGACATGATACGGGCGTCGGTGGGGCGTTAGAACAGTTTCAGCGCGACTGGGGCGTTGTGCGCCCCACCGCTGTCATTGCAAGTTGCCACCAGCCGGCGGCCGACCCGCCCTGAATGAAACTGGCGAGGTCGTCGCGCCAAGGATCCTCCCCCTCCCCTTGAGGGAGGGGGTTGGGGGGAGGGGTCCGTGCGGCACAGAACCCCTCCCCCCAACCCCCTCCCTCAAGGGGAGGGGGAGTCCGTTTCTTGTTAGCGAAGCTAAGCAATCTTCTGCCTGACGAGCCTCTCGCGGTTCGTCAGGCAGGAGATTGCTTCGCTTCGCTCGCAATGACGGTGGTGATTTCGGGCCGGCGGTCGCCTGTCACGCGGCGACACGTGCCTGGATCTCGCAAAGATGAATCCGTTCCGGTGCCATGCGCTGGCCCAACACCGCCAAATGCCGATGGTGACTGAGCAAAATCACCTGCGCGCTCTCGCTGAGCAGGATCAGCGCCTGCATCGCGGCCATCGCCCGGTCGTCGTCGAAGGTCTGCAGGATGTCGTCGCAGACGAACGGCAGGGGCTGCGCGGTGGCGACGTGATCCTCGATCGCCGCCAGGCGGAGCGCCAGGAAAAGCTGATCGCGCTCGCCCTCCGACAGGTCGGCGACCGCCTTGCGCTCATCGGGGAAATCGCGATGCACCGCCATCAATCCGGCCGATCCGTCGCCGGGGTCATCGACCTCGATGCGCGTGTAGGTTCCCCCGGTGATGGTGCGGAACAGCTCGGCGATGCGTGACAGCAACACCGAGGTGCCCGCCAGCTCGACCTGGGTCAGCGACGCCTCCAGCAGCAGGGCGGCGAGATGCATCAGCGTCGCTTCCTCGGTGATGCGGCGCAACGCGGCGACCGCCGCCTGCTGATCGGTTGCAGCCTGGGTCGCGGTGTCTGCCTGCGCTTGCAGCGCCATCTCGGCGCTCGTCGTGGCGACGCGCGCCGCCAGCGCCTGCGCGTCGCGGTTCGCTGCGTCATGCTCTGCCTGGACCGCCTCGATCGCGCCGGGGATCTCGTCCACCGGGATCGAGGCAATTTCCGCGCGCAACTGCGCCAGCGGCCGGCCATCGCCCTTCTCGTGCAATTCGCGTTCGCCGCGGCGCACCGCCTCCGCCATCTGCGCGTGCTCCTGCGCCAGCGCCACGCGGGCCTGCGCTGCCTCGACCGTTTCGCTGCCGATCATCGCCAGCACGGTGCCGAGTTCCACGCGGCAATCGTCGCGCTGCTTCTGCTGGCGCGCCAGCGCGGTATCGGCACGCTTCAGCGACGCCGCCAGCGTCTCGTGCTGTTTGGCCAGCGCGCGGTGCTCTGTCAGAAGCTGGCGCAGCGCCTGCACCACGGCGAACGCATCGCCGGCCGCCAGGCCGGGCGCCACCAGCGTCGCGAGGTCCGCCGCGGCAGTTCGGAACGCGGCGATCTCGTCCTGCATCTCGCGCAGCCGATGGTGCAGCCTGGCACTGGACTGTTGCTCGTTGTCGAGTTCGTTCAGCAGTTCGAGCAATTCGATCGTGGTGGCAGGATCTTCGGTATCCGGGCGTTGCAGGGCCGCGCGCACCTGCGCCCATTCCAGCGTCACCGCCGCAAGGTCGGACTCGGCGGCCCGCAGCCTGGCTGCCTTGTCGTCGCGGTTGCTGCGCT
>DATHNI010000196.1:0-5903 GCA_035486135.1 Acetobacteraceae bacterium | reverse complement strand
CCGGCCCGCCGGCCAGCGGCGATACGCTGTGCCTGGCGCCGCCCCTGATGACGCCGGAGGCAACGCTGGACCGCATCGTGCAAATCGTCGGCGAGTCGATAGCGGCAGCCACTTAACCTCTCCCTCCCGAGCGGGAGAGAGCGTACCCCCGGGCACTTGACCCGGGGTCGAGACGTGTCAGCGTCGAGGGAGGGTGATCGGGTCGGCACGTTGCCTGCTCGCCCTTGCTCACTCGCCTTCACTCGCGGCCCGGCGAAGCCGCCCCAATCGACATCCGGGTGGCGCAGCGTCACGTCCCGCGGCAACGCCTTGATCGCCTCGCCGATCTCGACGAGGGCGCGCTGGGTAGTCGCTGTTGCGGACAGTCTCTCTCCGGGGG
Organism: Acetobacteraceae bacterium; assembly: GCA_035486135.1. Taxonomy (GTDB): domain Bacteria; phylum Pseudomonadota; class Alphaproteobacteria; order Acetobacterales; family Acetobacteraceae; genus JASHVB01. Next base: position 5,524 of record DATHNI010000196.1, on the reverse strand, counting down.
TCAACCCGAGGTCTGTGCGGATCGTTCTGCCGCAAGCATCCAACACGAAGAACCACGGAGCAGTACGGAGAGACTTGAGGCTCGCTGGACCCAATGCCGCGGGCATCATTCATTACTATTGTTGAATTCCGTGCCGAGGCACGCAGCTACGCGCGGCAAGGCTCCGTGGCACTCCGTGGTTCTTCGTGCCCTCCGTGTTAATTGCTTGCAGCAGAGCGCACCGCACAGGCCTCGCGCGCGGGCAGCGCCGCCAGCAGCGCGTCATCTTCAGTTCCACCCAGATGCGATTGCCCTGACGAGGGCATTCTTCACCGCACGATGCGCCATCCGGTTCGTGACACGCAGCGCGTGAAACGCCCCACTTTCGATGGTTCCGACGAAATCCCGCAGGTCACGGGCCGCATCGCGGATGTCGGTGAGACGCTCGCGCGTGGTGTTGGTCGAAACGCCCTGACCACGTCGTGGATCAGGAATATTCGGGTCTTCCATAATTCGTGTAGGTCAGCGGCGGTCGCGACATGCGCGAGTGTGGCTTGAAATTTCCTGTCCCCGGCCCTTATCGGCGTGCATCAGCGTGCATCTGCGGTTCCAATTCCTTGCCGGCTTGCGTACTACACCGGCAGGTCCGGCGTGGCACCGCAGCCGTCGCACGCTGCCGGATCAAGATCTGCGATGCCGCCAGGACAAAGTATGAAATTTGAACCGCAGATGTACGCGGACAGGCCTTGCCGCTATGCAAATCCCCGCGGATCATGCGAACCAAGGCGGGAACCTTTGTTGACACGTCCGATCGAGCGTCGGCACCATGACCTGATGGACTGATACGGCGTCGTCATGGAAAGGCACTCACGATGGACCAGCAATGGTCGTGGAAGGACCTGACCGTTATCGTCCCGGTGACAGCAAGCAGCTTCGCATTTGCCTATGTGGTCGGCTATTTCTATGCGTTCGACATCAGTTGGTTCGCGTTTTTCAGTTTGCCCGAGCATTTGATATTCGCGCTGCGGGCTCTCCCGATTGCCATTGGCGCATCCGTCGGCTTCCTGATTGCCTTGCGATTTTCGACCCTTGAACGCCGGTGGAAATGGCTTCAAGGCGGACTCAATTGGCTGGTTGTTGGATGGATCGGCGTCCTGGCCGCAGCCGCCGTGCTGGCATTCGCCGGTAACCATCCCAGTCTGTCCTTGAGTTTCTTGCTGATAGCGGCCGGTTCTTACATCTACAATGACATATCCGGACCTCGCTCGCCGTTCGCGAGCGTGCTGTTCTGGGCCATCACCCTCATGGTCTTATGCCTCATGGTCGGGTTCGTCTCCGGCAGTTCCTGGAGGTTTCATGCGTATTTCCCACTTGACCGGCCCATGGTCCTTGCCTTCGCGAAGGCCGGCAGCGGTGCAAATTCGAATCAGGGCCGCGTGATTTTTGCCGGAAGTGCCTGGATATTGTTCTATGACTACGAAGCCAAGAAGATGCGCTTGGTGCGGCCTGAAAACATAGACGAGATATCCGAATGCGGTTATCTTGACTGCGCTGGCAAGTGACCCGCTCCGGCTGAAGCGTGCCCACGACGACGCGAACCTGGCCATTGGATCGGCAGTACGACATTACGCGGTGGCGGCCTGGTATCCGGCCATGATCGGGGCTCACCCCGCGAAATCCAGGCCCCACGAAATCCAGGGCAGCGCGCCGGGCGTATCCCTCCGCCGAGCGTGATCCGCCACAAGCGGCGCAGCCGGCAACCCTGGGGCTGCACCGGTCGTTTCGTGGTGTTGTCGTACACTACCGGAGCATGAGCGATGGCGCGCACTGGCACGGCCCAAAAGACGACACAGAAGGACTCCAACGCCGCGCGCGACACCTCGATCCAGACCTACCGCGCCAAACGCGACTTCACCAAGACGCAGGAACCCGCCCCCGGCAAGGCCCGCGCGCGCACCGACGCGCCGATGTTCGTGGTGCAGAAACACCAGGCGCACCGCGCCGGCCTGCACTACGACTTCCGGCTAGAGCATGACGGCGTGCTGTGGAGCTGGGCGGTGCGCAAGGGCCCGTCGCTCGATCCGTCCATCAAGCACATCGCCGCCCATGTCGAAGACCACCCGATCGACTACGCCGACTTCCAGGGCACCATCCCGGACGGCCAGTACGGCGCCGGCACCGTGGAGACCTGGGACCGCGGCACCTGGGAACCGGTCAACGACCCAGAGCAAGGCATGCGGAAGGGCGAACTTACGTTCATTCTGCACGGCAAGCGGCTGAACGGCCGCTTCCACCTCGCCCGCCTGAAACCCAGGCCAGGCTCCCGCGGCAAGGCCGACAACTGGCTGCTGTTCAAAGGCCACGACGAATACGAACGCGCCGGCGCCGAGGCCGACGCAATCGAACAGGCCACGCCCCCGCCCCAGCCGCAACCGGCGGACCCGACGAAGCTCGCCAAGTACGGCAAAGTGAAACAGTCCCGCGCAGCCACCAAGGACGCCCCGGCGCCAGGTGCGAAACGTGGCAAGCTTCCAGCCACCCAGTCACCCCAGCTCTGCGCCGTCGCCGACGAACCGCCCGCAGGCAACAACTGGATCAGCGAGATCAAGTTCGACGGCTATCGCTTGCTCGCCTGGATCGACCACGGCAAGGCCCGCCTGGTTACCCGCAACGGCCATGACTGGACCGACCGGCTGCCGGCCGTCGCCAAGGCGGTCGCCGGGCTGGATGTCGAGACCGCCCTGGTGGACGGCGAGCTTGTCGCGCTCGACAAGGAGGGAAAATCCAGCTTCCCCGCGCTCCAGGCAGCGTTGTCCGCCGGCAAGGACGCCTCGCTGTATTTCCACCTGTTCGACCTGCTGCACCTCGACGGCTGGGACCTGCGCGATTGCGCGTTGCTGGACCGCAAGCGCGTGCTGCAAGGCCTGGACGACTGGCGGGGCATGCTGCGCTACAGCGACCACCATACCGGCGACCCCGCCGCCATGCGCCGCGAGGCCTGCCGCATGAAGCTGGAAGGCATCGTCTGCAAGCAGGCGGACGCGCCTTATCGCGCCGGCCGCGGCCATGGCTGGCTGAAAGTGAAATGCCAGGGGCGCGAGGAGTTCATCGTGCTCGGCTGGACCCCGCCGCGCGGCAGCCGCACCGGGCTCGGCGCGCTACATCTCGGCTATTACGACCCGCAGCAGCGCCTGCACTATGCCGGTGGCGTCGGCACCGGCTTCTCCGATGACGAGCTGGCCACCCTGCGCGACAAGCTGGACGCGCTGGCGGACGATCCGCCGCGCGGGCTGCTGGTGGCAGGCGATCCGCTGGACGCCGCGATCCATTGGGTGCGGCCCGCCCTGGTGGCGGAAATCCAGTTCGTGTCATGGTCCGGCAGCGGGCGGGTGCGCCACGCGGTGTATCTTGGCCTGCGCGAGGACAAGCCGGCGGACGAGGTGGTGCGCGACGTGGCCAATCCCGAAGCGGAACACAAGCCCGTGAGCCCGAAGCAGCCGCCCGGTCCAGCCGGCGGCCCTATTATCGCGATGCCACCGAAGCGCGGCCCCAAGGTCGCGGTGCCGCCACAGCAGCGCCCGCAATACGCCGCCGCGGCCCGGACCAGCACCTCCATCGTCACCGCCCGCAAGCCCAAGGCGCGCACCGCCAGCATCGAGGGCGTGAACGTCACCCATCCCGACCGCGAGCTGTGGCCCGGCATCACCAAGCAGCACCTCGCGGAATACTGGCAGGCGGTGGCCGATCACGCGCTGCCCGGCTTGATCCACCGCCCTCTCGCGATCGTGCGCTGCCCGGAAGGCATCGCGGGCGAGCACTTCTTCCAGAAGCACGGCCACGGCACCCTGCCCGACGGCATCCGCTCCGGCGAGGCGGAGGGCGCGCCCTACCTGGCGATCGACGACCTGCACGGCCTGGTCGCCATGGCACAGATCTCCGCCATCGAGTTGCACGCCTGGGGCGCCTCGGAGGCCGATCCCGCGCATCCCGACTTCATGGTGTTCGACCTCGATCCGGGCGAGGGCGTCGCTTTCGCCGACGTCGCGCGCGCCGCGACGGACGTGCGCGACCGGTTGCAACAGTTCGGGCTGCAGTCGTTCTGCCGCACCACCGGCGGCAAGGGCCTGCATATCGTCGTCCCGCTGGAGCCCAAGGCCGGCTGGGACGAGGTCAAGCCCTTCTGCCGCGCCTTCGCCGAGATGATGAGCGAGGCAGAGCCGGACCGGTTCCTCCCGACCATGAAGAAGGCCGACCGAAGCGGCCGCATCCTGATCGATTGGCTGCGCAATGGGCTCGGTGCGACGGCGGTGGCCTCGTTCTGTCCGCGCGCGCGGCCCGGCGCGATGGTGGCGACGCCCCTGGCGTGGGACGAGGTGACACGAAAACTTGATCCGTCCGTCTTCACGGTGAAGAGCGTGCCCGACCGGCTGGCGCGGCAAAAAATTGACCCGTGGGACGGTTTTTCCAGTCTGAAGCAGCATCTTCCGGCCGTTTTGTCCAAGACTACGCCCCGTGAAGCGCAACAGCCCGGGCCTACCGGCAAGCCGGGTGGCAAGACTGTGATCGTTTCCGCCCGCAGGCCGAAACGGCGCGCGCAAGTGTGAGGTTGATTTCTCGCCAAGGGTTCTAATCTCAGCCATGCAGCGGCGCAGATTTGCTGTTCCGCTGCGTGACGTTTCCCCCCCAAACTTGGCGGTGCCTCCGGGCACCGCTTTTTTGTTTTGTGCCCGGTTGTGTCATGGCCGGCCCGTTGCGTCATGGGCGCCCGCTTTGTCATGGCCGCCCGGTGTGTCATGGCCGGCGAAGGCCGGCCACCCACGACTTTCCCTTGTTGCACCCAGCAAAGTCGTGGGTGGCCGGCCTACGCCGGCCATGACACAGCTTGCGTCCATAACACAGCGACCGGCCATGACACAGCGGCCGGCCATGACACAACTCGCGTCCATGACGCAACGGGCCGGCCATGACGCAGCTTGTGTCTCACCATCCTGTCAGCGCCGCGGCCTCAAACCCACCCCCGTCTCTCCCGGTTCAGGCCACGGCGAACCCAGAAGGGAGAGCAGTACGTGGCGGAAGAGAAATTTGCGGCCGGATCGGGAGCGCATCGGCAGGCGCGCCGTCTCGCCGAAGTGGCGCTGCAAGCAGGGTCCGCCGGCGACGAGACCGCCGCCGGCCGGTTGTTCGCGGAGGCCGATCGCACCGATCCACAAGCCGCGCAGGATGTGTTGCAGGAAAGCAGCGTGGATCGCTCGTCGCATGCCGGCCACGCGCCGGATTCCGTTGCCGGGAGGCAGCAGGAAGCGCCGCGCCAGGCGTTCGACATCGTGCTGACGGTCAATGATGCGACGCATCGCCTGACCGTGGATGCGCGCACCACGCTGCTGGATGCGCTGCGTGACCGGCTGCATCTGACCGGCACCAAGCGCGGCTGCGACCTGGGCCAATGTGGCGCCTGCACGGTGCTGCTGGACGGACGGCGCATCAACGCCTGCCTGATGCTGGCAGTAATGGCGCGTGGCCATGCGATCACCACCGTCGAAGGGCT
>DATHNI010000195.1:0-4392 GCA_035486135.1 Acetobacteraceae bacterium | reverse complement strand
TTGTCAGACCTTCCAGATGCCGTCGGCGTACTCGCGGATGGCGCGGTCGGCGGAGAACCAGCCGGACCTCGCGGTGTTCAGCACGCTGGAACGCCACCACGCAGGGCGGTCGTGCCAACGTGTCGCGACGTCGCGCTGCATGGCGGCATACGCTGCGAAATCCGCGGTGACCAGGAAGTGGTCGGCACCGGACAGTTCCTCCACCAGGTCGTGGAAGCGCCCCGGATCGTCGGGTGAGAACGCGCCGTTGCCGACGAGATCCAGCACGTCCCGCAACGCGGCCGACCCCGCGAGGGCTTCCGCCGCCCCCGGTCCGTGTTGCCTCCTGCTCGTCGCCTGCGCTGCGGTCAGCCCGAAGATGAAGATGTTCTCGGCACCCACCCGGTCGCGGATTTCGATATTGGCACCGTCCAGCGTGCCGATGGTCAGCGCGCCGTTCAGCGCCAGCTTCATGTTGCCGGTCCCCGACGCCTCCATCCCCGCCGTCGAGATCTGTTCCGACAGGTCGGAGGCGGGAATGATCGCCTCGGCCAGGCTGACGTTGTAGTCCGGCAGGAACACCACCTTGAGCAAGCCGCGCATCGCCGGGTCGGCGTTGATCACCCGAGCCACGTCGTTGATCAGCTTGATGATCAGCTTGGCGCGTTGATAGCCGGCGGCCGCCTTGCCGGCGAAGATCTTCACCCGCGGCACCCAGTCGAACGTCGGATGGCTGCGGATGGAGCAGTACAGCGCGACGGTTTCCAGGATGTTCAGCAACTGCCGCTTGTACTCGTGGAAGCGCTTGATATGGACGTCGAACATCGCCTCGGGGTCCAGGCGGATGCCGAGCTTCTCTGCCACCAGGTTGGCCAGCGCGACCTTGTTGGCGCGCCGGATCGCCGCCAGCCGGTCATGCACGCCGGCATCGTCCGCCGCCGCCGCGAAGTCTTGCAGCGCCTCGGCATCGTCCAGCACGCGCGGCCCCACCACGTCCACCAGCAGCGCGGTCAGCGCGGGATTCGCCGCGAACAACCAGCGGCGGAAGGTGACGCCGTTGGTGCGGCAGACGATCCGGTCCGGATACAGCGTGTGCAGGTCGCGGAACACCGTCTGGCGCATCAGCTCGGTATGCAGGGCGGAGACGCCGTTCACCTTGTGCGACCCCAGGAACGCCAGCGGCCCCATGCGCACCCGCCGCCCATTCTCCTCGTCGATCAGCGACACCGCGGCGAGCGGTGGCGTTGCGGCGCCACGGGTGGCGACCAGCCCCTCGAGGTGCACGCGGTTGATCTGGTGGATGATCTGCATATGGCGCGGCAGCAGTTGCTCCATCAGCGTGACCGGCCAGGTCTCCAGCGCCTCCGGCAGCAGGGTGTGGTTGGTGTAGGAGAAGGTGTCGGTGGTGATCCGCCAGGCGGCGTCCCAGGGCACCTCGTGCACATCCACCAGCAGCCGCATGAGTTCGGGGATGGCAATGGCGGGGTGGGTGTCGTTCAACTGGATGGCGGCCTTGTCGGCCAGGGTGCGCACGTCGCCGTGCTGGTCGACGTGGCGGTTGAGCAGGTCCTGCAACGACGCGGAGGAGAAGAAATACTCCTGGCGCAGCCGCAACTCCCGCCCGGCCGGGGAGTCGTCGCCGGGGTAGAGCACCTGGGAGATCGCGTTGGCATGTGCCCGCTCGGACGCGGCGCCGACGTGGTCGCCGCGATTGAACGCATCCAGCCGCAGCGGGTCGGTGGCCCAGGCCGACCACAGCCGCAGCGTGTTGGCATAGTGGCCACGCCAGCCGATGATCGGCGTGTCATAGGCGACGGCGGCCACCGTCTTGCGCGGGCGCCAGATGTAGCGGGGGCTGCCGTTCGCCGCTTCCACCGTCTCGACCGAGCCGCCGAAGCCGATGGTGTGGCTGACGTCGGGACGGGCGAACTCCCACGGGTTGCCGAAGGTGAGCCAGTTCTCCGGGTATTCGAGCTGCCAGCCGTCGCGGATCTCCTGGCGGAACAGGCCGTGGTTGTAGCGGATGCCGTAGCCGTGGGCGGGGATGCCGAGGCTGGCCATGCTCTCCATGAAGCAGGCCGCCAGCCGGCCCAGCCCGCCATTGCCAAGCGCGGCGTCGGGTTCCGTCGGGCGCAGCCTGTCGAAGTCCACGCCGAGTTCCGCCAGGGCCGCGCGCATCTTGCCGGCCAGGCCGAGGTTGGTCAGCGCATCGGTCAGCAGGCGGCCGAGCAGGAACTCGAGGGAGAGGTAGTAGACGCGCTTGGCATGGCTTGCGTAGTTGGCGCGGGTAGAGGTCATCCAGCGCTCGGCGACATGGTCGCGGGTGGCGAGCGCGGTGGCGACGAACCAGTCCCGGTCGGTGGCGACGACCGGGTCGCGGCCGACCGAGAGGGTGAGCTTGGCGACGACAAGGTCGCGCAGGGCGGCGATGTCCTCGCCCTCGTTGGGCAGGGCGATGCGGGTTCTCGGGTCGCCGGGGGCATTCATGCTGGCGCACCACCTTGGGTCGGGTGGGGGCCATCTTCGGGGAGAGAGGGGAAAGAATAGGTTAAGCGGGTGGGCGTGGATCGCGCCGGCTGGCAGCCTCTGATGCAGCCGCGCATCCGACGGCTGGCCGCCGTGGGGCGTGGCCTGATAGCCGGTCTTTCTGGTGCATGGGGTGCTGCTGCAATCCGGCCAGGGACGGGCATCAATGCACCGGCGATGGAACGGGCAGGGGCGCAGGTTGTCTCACCGATGTCTCGTAACGCGGTGGGGGAGACACTGCGGGCGCATCGGCGAGGTCCGATTCTGGTGCATGGGGTTCTGGCTGACGCGTCAAGATCGCGGTGCGTTCAGGCACCATGCGGCATGCGGCGCAGTAAGCAAGAAAATTCCACCGCAGATGCACGCTGAAGCACGCTGATGGAACAGCGACCACCGCGGGAGTGCGGCCCGCCATGCCCGGTCGGGCGGGTTTTGCTGTGAACGAACGTGCCGGGCTCCGGCCCATCGGCGTCCATCCGCGTGCATCTGCGGTAGAACTTTTTTGCTTGCTTTGCCGCTCATCACACGGTTCCACCGATGCGCGGCACGACGCGCGCGTGCGTCGTCCCGCCTCCCGGTCGTCGTGCGTCGCCTTTCGGGCCTTCTCCATCCGTTGAATGTGGCGACACCGAAACGGGGGCAAGGCGAAGCGGCGGGAAAGCCTGCGGCCGCCCGTGCCGCCGGTCGCCTCCGGAATCACCCGTCAGCCCCACCTCGGCGATTTTCTTCGCGCGCGCTGTCGGCCCGCACCAGGCGGCTGCGTCCTTGGGGGGAAACCAGCCAGAGGGAGCCTGCCATGTCCACCACCACCGAAACGAAGCCCACCGCGCCCGTCGCCGTGAAGGGCGGTGTCGTGGCCTATCTCCAGGTCGATGGCGCCTTGCAGGCCGCGGCATTCTATCAGCGCGCCTTCGGGGCCGAGCTGGCCTTCGTCTATCCGCCGGACGAAAAGGGCCGCACCATGCACGCGCACCTGTATATCAACGGCAGCTCGGTCATGCTGTGCGACCCGTATCCGGAACACGGCTGCGGTTTGGAGAAGCCGCAGGGCTTCAACCTCATGCTGCCGGTCGATGACGCCGACGCCTGGTGGCAGCGCGCCGTCGATGCCGGCGCCACGCCGGTGATGCCGGTGGCCGACATGTTCTGGGGCGACCGCTACGGCCAGGTCCGCGATCCGTTCGGCGTGCTCTGGGCGGTGAACCAGGGCAAGCGCTAGTGTAGCGATCCTGACGGTTCGAGCCTGCGGCCAACCCCGTCATTGCGAGCGAAGCGAAGCAATCTCCCACGTGAGATCGCGGCTTTTCTCGGAGGAGATTGCTTCGCTTCGCTCGCAACGACGGAATTGGACGTGGGATCGAAGCGTTAGAATCGGAATACCAGCCTGCCGCATCGCAGCGGGCACGCAATGTCGCAAGGAGCAAGACACGCCATGCAGAAAATCCGGCCGTTCCTGTGGTTCGACGGCAAGGCGGAAGAGGCGGCGAACTTCTATGCCTCCATCTTCAAGAACGCGAAGATCGGCAGCATCATGCGCTATGGCGATGCCGGGCCGGGCCCGAAGGGTTCCGTCATGACGGTGACCTTCGAGCTTGCCGGCCAGGAATTCATCGCCCTGAACGGCAATTCGCAGTTCCCCTTCACGCACGCGGTGTCTTTCTTCGTCACCTGCGACACACAGGAGGAAGTCGATACGTATTGGGACAAGCTGTGCGAGGGCGGCGAACCGGTCCAATGCGGCTGGCTCAAGGACAAGTACGGCCTGTCCTGGCAGATCGTTCCCGCTGGCCTGATGGAGTTGCTGCAGGACAAGGATGCGGCGAAGGCGCAACGCGTCATGCAGGCGATGATGAAGATGGTGAAGCTCGATATTGCCGCGCTGCAGCG
>DATHNI010000194.1:0-18506 GCA_035486135.1 Acetobacteraceae bacterium | reverse complement strand
CGAGGAGGGCCCCAACATGCAAGCAATCCTGAACGGACACAAAGTCGCGGCCAGCGACGACATCGTCGAAACTGGCGGCTACGCCTACTTCCCGCGCGATACCGTGCGCATGGAATGGCTGGAGAAGACGGAAAAGACCGCATCCGACCTGCAATGCCCGCACGGCGTGCAATTCTATGACGTGGTGATCGATGGCGTGCGCCACAAGCGCAACGCATGGTCGTACGAGGCGCCGCAACCCAGGATGGCACAGGTCCGCGACCGTTTCGGCTTCTGGGAAGACGTCCAGGTCGCCTGACGCAGCCGTTGCATCCGTAACCGTCCTGACCGGCCGCGCCACCGCCGGTCAGGACTTTTCATGGCAGGCGCCGGAAATCGGCCCCTGCCCGCTTCCCAAACCCGCCGGCATTGGCCACACTGCCGCGCAGGAAACGTCGCGTCTGGGAAAAAATGGACCTCTCGTTCGACTTGCTGGGCAATGCCATTGTGTCCGGCATACTCCTCGGCGGCTTCTACGCCGCGGTATCGATCGGCGTCGCGATCTCGTTCGGCATGCTCGATATCGTCAACATCGCCCATCCCGCCTTCATCTTGCTCGGGTCCTACATCGCCTACATCGCCAACACCTGGTGGGGCGTCGATCCGATCCTGGCCAGCGTCATCGCGCTGCCGGCGTTCTATTTCCTCGGGGTCGCTATCTATTCCGTCTATGAGGTGTCGTTCGAACGCCGCGGTGACACCTCCCTGCGTGGCCTGTCCTTCTTCTTCGGCCTGCTGTTCATCACCGAGGTCACCCTCGTGCTGGTGTTCGGCGTGGACTACCGGCTGGTCGAGGCACCCTATATCGGCCCGAGCCTGCATCTCGGCGAGATCGAGCTGCCACTGCGCTTGCTGGTGCCGTGCCTGGTGTCACTGGCGATGCTCGGCATCCTGCAAACCTTCCTGTCGCGCAGCTTCCTCGGCCGCGCGGTGCAGGCGGTGGCGCAGGATCCGCAGGCACTGCGGCTGATGGCGGCGAACCCCACCGCGATCAAGCGCGTCGCATTCGGCCTGTCGATCGCCACCGCCTCGATCGCCGGCGCCGTGCTGATCATCATTCAGCCGGTCGAGCCGTCGATCGGCCGCGACTATATCGGCCGCATCTTTGCCATCGTGGTGCTGGGCGGGCTGGGCAGCATGAGCGGCACGCTGGTCGCCGCGCTCACATTAGGTATCGCCGAGAACCTGACAGCGACGTTCTACGGCCCGTCCTGGTCGCCGGCGGTCGCGTTCGGCATCCTGCTGCTGACGCTCGCCGTGCGGCCCAGCGGCCTGTTCGGGCGCGCCTGATGACCAATACCAAATTCATCGCACTGCTCATCGTGGCCGCCGCCGCGACCTTCGCCGCCATGCTGTGGATCGGCAATCCGTACGTGTTCTTCGCCGGCTACGTGGTGCTGCAATACATCGTTCTGGCAACGGCGTGGAACATCCTCGGCGGCTACACCGGCTATGTGAATTTCGGTGTCGCGGCGTTCTTCGCGTGCGGCGCCTATAGCACCGTGGTGCTGCACAAGCTGTGGGCGCCGCCGCTTGTCGTGCTGATCCTGGTGGGCGGCGTGGTGTCCGGACTGATCGGCCTCGGCACCGGCTATCTCACCTTGCGGCTGCGCGGCACGTTCTTCGGCATCGCCACGCTGGCGATGTCGGTGGTGGCGCAAACGCTGATCACCAACTGGCCGTTCGTCGGCGGCTCCCGCGGCGCGTATATCGTGCGGCCGGCGCATGCGTCGTGGCTGCCGCTCGACTACATCCAGTATCTCTGCCTGATGATGCTGATCCTGTCGGTGGTCGCGCTCGCCACCGCGCGCGGCATCGAGCATTCGCGGCTCGGCGTCGGATTCGCAACGATCCGCGACGACGAGCTCGCCGCTGAGGCATCCGGCGTGCCGACGTTGCGCCTGAAACTGATCGCCACGGTGCTGTCCGGCGGCTTCATGGGCATGGCCGGCGCGCCGCTGCCGTATTACGTCACGTATCTCGATCCGGCGTCGGGCTTCAGCCTAAGCTACGCGGTCAACACCATCGCCATGCCGCTGATCGGCGGCACCTCGAGCTGGCTGGGTCCGCTGATCGGTGCGGTGCTGCTGGGAACGTTGCAGCAGGTGGCAACGGTGACGATCTCGTCCGCGCTGTCGCTGCTGATCGTCGGGTTGATGCTGGTCGGCTTCGTCGTCGCCGCGCCCAACGGCATCATCGGCTGGTTCAAGCCCGCCGCGCGAACCAGCATGCGCCGCCTGCGGGGATCGCGATGAATACGCAACGCGGGGTGAGGGCCGCAAAGAGCGAGGAGACTCCCCCTCCCCTTGTGGGAGGGGGTTGGGGGGAGGGGTGCGTACGCCCCGAGCCATGGGAACACGCACCCCTCCCCCCAACCCCCTCCCACAAGGGGAGGGGGAGACGGACATGACCGACGACGCGTTGCTCGAAGTCAGCGGGGTCGGCAAGCGCTTCGGCGGCTTCATCGCCTTGGCCGACATCGAACTGACAGTGCAGCCGGGTGAGCGCGTCGGCCTGGTCGGGCCCAACGGGTCGGGCAAGAGCACGTTGGTGAACTGCATCTGCGGCACGCTGCGCAACGAGGCCGGCAGCGTGCGCTTCGCCGGCCACAAGTTGGAGGGCAAGTCGGCGCACGAGCGCACGCGGCTCGGGCTGGCGCGCAGCTTCCAGTTGCCGCGGCCGTTCACCACCATGACGCTGGCGGAGAACCTGCGCGTGCCGATCCTGTATGCGGTGAACGTGCGCAGTGGCCACGCGATGGTCGATGTCGAAGGCCGCTGCAACGACCTGCTAGGCATGGTGGGGCTCGCGGAGAAGGCGCACCAGTTGCCGCGCGACCTGACGCAGATCGAGATGCGCAAGCTGGAGCTCGCGCGTGCCATGGCATCCGAGCCTCGGCTGCTGATCTCCGACGAGGCGATGGCCGGGCTGTCGCATGGCGAGGTGGACGACATCCTCGCCTTGTTGCTGAAGCTGAACGAGCAAGGCGTCACCATCATCATGATCGAGCACATCATGCGCGCGGTGCTGGCGTTTTCGCAGCGGCTGATCGTGCTGGTGGCCGGCCGCAAGATCGCCGACGGCGATCCGCAGGCGGTGGTGCGCCAGCCGGACGTGGTCGAGGCGTATCTTGGCAGCTAGCCTCACCATCGCCGGCCTGGATGCCGGCTACGGCGCCGTGCGTATCCTGCACGACGTATCGCTGCGCGTGGCCGAGGGCGAGACGGTCGCGTTGCTCGGCACCAACGGCAACGGCAAATCGACGCTGATCAAGTGCGTGGTCGGCATGGTGCGGCCGACCGCCGGCAGCATCACCGCGGAGATCGACGGCACGCGGCACGAACTGGTGGGCATGTCCACCGAGGACATCGTCGATCTCGGCGTCGGCGTGGTGCCGGAGGGGCGGCGATTGTTCCCCCGTCTGACGGTGACCGAGAACCTGTTGATGGGCGCGTTCCGCCGCGCCGCGCGCCCGCAGATCACGCGCAATCTGGAGTTCTGCTTCGAGGTGTTCCCGCGTTTGGCGGAGCGGCGCCGCCAGCTTGCCGGCTCGATGAGCGGGGGGGAGCAGCAGATGCTGGCGTTGGGAAGGGCGCTGATGTCGGCGCCTCGGCTGCTGCTGGTGGATGAGCCTTCAGTGGGCCTGGCGCCCCTGCTGGTGAGCCGCACGATCGACAAGATCAAGGAGCTGAAGGACAGCTACGGCCTGACGGTGCTGATGGCGGAGCAAAACTTTACCCAGGCGATACGGATTGCCGACCGGGGATATGTGATCGTGCACGGCCGCATCGAATTCGAAGGCCGGTCGGCGGATGAGTTGAACAACAACGAGCTGATCCGGCAGTTCTACCTGGGCGCGTAAAAAATACCTCTCCCGCTACGCGGGAGAGGTCAAGACGCGAAGCGTCGAGGGTGAGGGGCGTAACGCGCGAACCGTGCGTTACGCCCCTCACCCGCCTCGCTTCGCTCGGCGACCTCTCCCGCGTAGCGGGAGAGGTGTACAGGCAGGTCAGTGGATGATGATCTCCACCCGGCGGTTCTGTGGCTCGCGCACGCCGGCGCCGGTCGGCACCAGCGGATGCGTCTCGCCGAAGCCCTGGATGCCGATCGAGCCCTGCGGCACGCCGTCACGCACCAGCTCGCCCGCCACCGCCTGGGCGCGTCGGATCGACAGGCCCTGGTTGTACTGCGGCGTGCCCGACGTGTCGGTGTAGCCGTTCACCTCGATGCGCGTGTACTGCACGCGGGTCGAGTTGTCGGCGGCCTCCTTGATGATCGCCTGGGCACGCTCGGTCAGCGTTGCCTTGTCCCAATCGAAGAACACCAGGTAGGAGCGCGACGGGGCGGGCGCCGGCGCAACCTGGGCCGCGGGGATCGGGGCGGGCGGCGGCGCCGCCGGCGGTGCATTGAAGGCGTAGCGCACGCCGAACAGGAAGATGTTGTCGTACTGGTTCCCCACCTTGAGAGTGGTGTTAACCGGAGCGCCGCCGCCGACCGGAATTTCGTCCGTATCGAATTTCTCGCCGCCCCAGATCTTCATGAAGCGATAGTCGGCCGTGAACGACAGCCCGGGAACGCCCCTGATCGGCATCGACGCCCCGACGATGATTTGCGCGGCGGGATTGCCACGAGTGTCGTCGCTGCTCACCGAGAACGGGCCGCCCGCCTGGACAGCGTTGAAGCCATCGAGATGGGTCCACTGGTAGCCGCCGCCGATACCGATATAGGGATACAGCCAGGGCACGCCGATATCCATGTCGTACAATGCGTTGGCCATCAGGCCATAGGTGCGATCCGTGCCCTTGTTGGATGCGGGGAATGGCGTGCGCCCCAACTGGTCGATGCCGTTGCGCAGGAAGTCTCCCTGAAGTTCGAATCGCACGCCGTTGCCGAGGCCGTAACCGATGGCGCCGATCCCGGTGAGGCCGACGTCGTTCTGATCGAGCCGCAGGTGTCCGGCACCCCCGATCGACGGTGCCCCCGGCGTCACGCGGGTATCCTGCGGGATGTCGGCGCCGACGCCGCCCCCGACATACAAGCCGCTTATCGGCTGGGCGACCGCCACCCATGGCGACGCCAAAAGGGCGGTCGCCAGCACCGCGCCCCAATATCTCATGGTCTTGTCTCCTGTCCGCTTATCAATTCTGGTCCGGGGTGCCGGACCACGCGGCCGCGCTCGAATTCCGTCACTGTCACTGACGTGCGGCCGCCGCGGATAATGCGAACGAATGTCGGAAGGGCAAGTCACCTGGAGTTGCATCACGCTGCATTGCGTTGAGAAAATGTAATGCGCACGCAGGGTTGGCGTATTGCTCGCGGTACCTGGATTGCGTTCCCGGCCGCTTGGCTATCCGTTAGAGTAACTAATCTGTGACCAGAAACATCCGGAACCCCGCCTTGACGCAGCAGTTCCGCCGACAACAGCGAACCCGGTCGTTTCCCGCCAGGCGCGCAGCAATACGGCGACGACCGGGAAGATGACAGCGCGGTGGCTTGCGGAGGCTCCCTGGCGCGGGCGCCCGGCGGCAGGGCGAAGGTCCCGTTAGGTTTTCGTTTCGGCCGCAGACGGGATCACCGACCAATACGACGCAGTTCTTCACAATCTGCATGCACGGCCCAGAAACCTTGCGCTTGTCGCCTGCGCGATCGTTCGCCCGCGGCGTGATGCCGGACCGCCGAACGCGTAGGTTTCTGTGGGGAAACAAGTGCTTCAGCCGATCGCGCAGCCCCCTCCGTGTCACGGCCGGCCCTCGGGTCCAGCGCCTGGTCGAATGCCCCGGGGACCAGACCTGACCCGGCATGACGTTGCGAGCGCCTGCGGTAATGCGTCAGCCGATTTGGTGGTTGGTATGCGAAGGCGTCGAGCCACTTCGATGCGCTGACTGCTGACGATCAGCGGCACAGCCTCGAACCGTCACCGGGCTACATGAGCGGGCAGCGTGCAACAGCTACGTAACCAGAGCGATATTATTGTCGTCCGTGCCAGCCGATCATCCTGATCCAATTGCTCTGGAGCCAATGATGCCGTCCACGTTCGCGAAGGCTTCCGGGGCTGTGGCATGCATCACCTCCACCAGGTCCGGCGTCGCCGCGCGATGCAGGCGGCCTGCGCGGTCAGCGGATAGTCGATGATGCGCGAATCGGGCGGGTTTCGATCACTGACGGACCGGCGTCGTGGGACCATCCTCATGCGCCATCGCCTGTTGAAAAACAGGGATCGGCGGCACGGTACGAATTGCGCCAATGAGTTGGCAGATGGCGATGATTGTCAGGACGACTTTTATGTAGCGGTCGCTTCGCATGTTCCGCCTCCTCCGGTGTGATGCTATGTCGTGGTATCACCCGGCGTTGGAGCGACGGCGTGCCTTGCGCTCGCCCAACTGATTGCGGGCGCGTTCGATCATCAGCGCGGTGCCTTTGCGTTCGGTCGGGAACCGCACACGGGCCCTGACATGAATGCTCTCCAGAACGCCAAGCAGATCCTGCGCGGAGGCGAGGTCGCCGCGCTCCAGCGCGGCGTGGAACACATCCTCGACCGCATCCTCGAGCCGCCGCCGCAACGGATTCCGCGCCTCGTAGGCCGGCGGCGCGGCGGCTTCGTGCCCGGGCGGGCTCAGCTTGACCGATCCCGGAATGACAAAAGAAAAACCACGTGTCATCGTCGTCTTCCCGGTCAGTGGAGCGTCGGGGAGACCGGAATCTCCCACATCAGCCTGTTGCGAACAGCACGGAGAAGTTCCGTCCACGTCGCATGTTCAGTGAGGTTGCGGAACGTATCCTGCCGCAGTTCATCAAGGTGGAAGACCGCGCCGTCGGCGTGAACGACGAGCGTGGGACGATTCGCATCGTCGTCATCGGACATGATGACGACGGCCGGTTTGCCAAATTCGTCGCAGTGACGCTCGACCGACCAGTCGGGGAGCAACGGGGCGATGATCGCTGCAAGCTGCTGGCAGCGTCGTGATCCGAACGGATCGGCACCGCTTTGCGCGGTTTGGCCTCGGCGGGCTTCAATAAGACGACTCGGCATCGGAATTTCTCGGCGGCGCACCAAGCGCCGTGGAGAAAGATAGATTATTTTGAGATGAATGCAAGTATTATAATACTAGAATAATCTAATAAACCGATCCATTGGTTTCAGGCCGGTTTCATGGGCATGCTCGGCCGGCACGCCGCGCAACGCCGGCGGACCCGATAGAAAGAGAAAGAAAGGACGTGTCTCACAAAGCTGAAGGAAGGCACAGGCAAGCTTTCACAAAGCTTTCCTGCCATCCCCCGGTCCTGCTACGCGCCGCGGCAACAAATACCCTTCTTTGTGAATCCGTCCTGCCCCTTCCTTAAGCTTTGTGAGACAATTCCTGCCTTGCAATCGGCACCGGCCCGACCGAACAAGCGTCCGCCGAAATGCGGATCCTTCGCCGTCAGATGCGGCTCCACTGCAAAGCACGGGACACAGGACGCAGGTTCACCCCACGTCCCCGCCGGTCAGTGAACAATGATCTCCACGCGCCGGTTCTGCGGCTCCCGCACACCAGGGCCGGTGGGCACCAGTAGATGCGTCTCGCCGAAGCCTTGCGTGGTGATCGCGGCGGCAGGAACGCCGTCCTTGATCAGTTCGGCCTTGACCGCGCCGGCGCGGCGCATCGACAGGCCCATGTTGTACTGCGGCGTGCCCGACGTATCGGTGTAACCGTTCACCTCGATCCGCGTGTACTGCACGTGGGTCGAGTTGTCCGCCGCCTGCTTGACGATCTGCCGCGCGCGGTCGGTCAGCGTCGCCTTGTCCCAGTCGAAGAACACCAGGTAGCTCCGCGCGGGCTGCACGGCGGGCGCCGGCGCGGCGGCCGGAGCAACCGCTGGCGCGGCCGGGGGAACCTGGCCAAACGCGTAGCGGACGCCCAGCAGGAAGCTGTGGTCGAACTGGTGCAGCACCTTCAGTTCCACCGGCACCGGAGTGGCGACCCCGGCGACCGTTTCGCTGCCGTGAAAGGTCTCGCTGCCGGGACTGCCGAAGAAACGGTATTCCGTGGTGATCGACAGGCCAGGCACATTCGGAACAGGAAACGCCAGGCCGCCAATCGCCTGGAATGCGAAAGCGCCCTGCGTCTGGTCGAACGACTCGCTGACCACGGGGGCCGACGTGGCGGTAATGCCACGCTGGCCGGAGAATTTGTCCCACGCATAGCCGACGCCGCCGCCGATATACGGATAGAGCCAGGGCAGGCGCACATCCATGTCGAACAGCACGTTGGCCATGACGCCATAGGTGTGCAGGTTGCTGCCGCTGTTGCCGGACCCGGAGGGGGTGGAGAATGCCGGCAACGGGGCCTCGCGGTAGTTGCCCTCCACTTCGAAGCGGATACCGTTGCCAAGGCCGTAACCCACGCTACCGAGCCCGACAAACCCGCCACGCGGTTCGATCAGGACGTCGTGGGCGGCCGGGTCGTTTTCCGGCAGGTTGTACCCGGCGCCGCCGCCGATATACAGACCCTGGATAGGCTGCGCATGAGCCACCACCGGCGCCGCGAGCACTGCCAGCGCCAGTAATCCGCCGCGGATCCGCATGGTGTTCTGCCCTCCCTCAGATTCTTACGAAAAGGGCGCCTTTCGGCGCCCAATCCGCGTCGGTGACAATCCGCTTGCCAGCCGTCAGTGGATGATGATCTCCACGCGGCGGTTCTGCGGCTCGCGCACGCCGGGGCCGGTGGGCACCAGCAGATGCGTCTCGCCGAAGCCTTGCGTGGTGATCGCGCCCGCGGGCACGCCGTCCCTGATCAGCTCGGCCTTGACCGCGGTGGCGCGGCGGATCGACAGGCCCATGTTGTACTGCGGGGTGCCGGAGGTGTCGGTGTAGCCGTTCACCTCGATCCGCGTGTACTGCACGTGCGTCGAGTTATCCGCTGCTTCGTGGATGATCTGGCGCGCACGATCGGTCAGGGTCGCTTTGTCCCAATCGAAGAACACCAGGTAGGAGCGGGCCGGCTGCACCGCTGGGGCCGGCGCCGCGATCGGAGCCGGCGGGGGCGGCGGGGTCTGGCCGAAGTTATAGCGCATGCCAACCAGGAACATGTTGTCGTAGGTCGGTCCGAACTGGACCTTTCCAACGCCGGAGGCCGATCTTCCGGTGGTGGTGGTGGCACTGTAAACCGCGTCTGTCGACCGGTTACCCGCCGTACCCAGGAAGCGGTACTCGACAGTCAGGGCCAGGCCAGGAGCCGCTGCAATCGGAAAGGCTACGCCCGCGATGGCCTGATAGGCGAACACCGCTTTGGAGTCCCCATTGGACGTGACATTGAGACCGTCGGAGCCCACGGCAACGCCGTTGACAGCGAGCGGGCCTGTATTATAGGCGTGGAAGTTCTTCCAGTTGACCCACTGGACGCCAACGCCCGCGCCGACATACGGCTGGACCACAGGCGTCAGTCCGACGAAGTCGTACAGGGCGTTAGCCATGAAACCGTATTTCTGCTCGCGACCCCCGCCGTTAATGGGCCCGCGGCCACCACCCGTAAAGCCGTTGCTGGCGGAGTTCAGGTAGTCGCCCTCGCCCTCGACCCGGAAACCGTTCCCGAAGCCCCAGCCCAGGCTCGCCTCAGAGGCAAAGCCAGTGTTGAACTTGGCATTACTGCTGGTGGACAAGCCGCCCAAGGTGCCTGAGCCAAGGCTCAGGTTCTTGATGGACTCTTGCGTGTGGATGTCTGGCCCTAGGCCGGCGCCGACGTACAGCCCGGTGACGGGCTGGGCACTCGCGACTATTGGCAGGGCCAAAAGGCTGGCTGCCAGGAGCGCACCCCGAAGCTGCATCGTAATTCTCCTCATCCGCTGTTATCATCGACCCGACTACGACGCGGCAATCACGCCTGGCGGGCCCTTTCGCTGCGAAAACCATAGCGGTGGAATGCACTGATAGGAAAGGGGGAGGAGCGCGTTTGCCCTCGACCTGTTGCTTCCCGGCCACACGATGAGGGCAGCTTTGCCACAGATTCACGGCACTGTGAAGCGGCATGCAATTCGGTATCATTAGCGCCGCATTGTCATAACTTCACGGGACTGTGAAGAAACGGGGGCGACCGCCATCCTGGCCCGGCGGCACGTCAAACGAAACGGGGTCCCGTGAGGCCACCCGTCGCGTCAGTCCCGGCCATAGGCCGGCGGTCAGCGCCGGCGGTCAGTGCATCACGATCTCGACGCGCCGGTTCTGCGGTTCGCGCACGCCAGGACCCGTGGGCACCAGCAGATGCGTCTCGCCGAAGCCTTGCGTCACGATCGCCGCGACGGGCACGCCGTCCCTGATCAGTTCGCCCTTCACCGCGTCAGCGCGGCGGACCGAGAGGCCCATGTTGTACTGCGGCGTGCCGGAGGTGTCGGTGTAGCCGCTCACGTCGATCCGCGTGTACTGCACGCGGGTCGAGTTGTCCGCCGCTTCCTTGATGATCTGGCGGGCACGATCGGTGAGTGTCGCCTTGTCCCAGTCGAAGAATACCAGGTAGGAGCGGGCTGGCTGCACCGCCGGCGCCGGTGCGGCGACCGGGGTCGCCGGTGCCATGGCCGGCGCAGGAGCACCGAACGCATAGCGCACGCCGAGCATGATGCTGTGGTTGTAGTCGTCGGTCCGGACGGCCGTGAATGCTCCGCTGGTATAAGTCCGGTCACCGGCAAGGCCCATGAAGCGATACTCGGCAGTGACCGCGAGGCCGGCCACGGACGCGATTGGCAGCGCGGCGCCAAGGATCGCCTGATAGGCAAAGTCGCCCGCCGTGCCGGTCGCCACCAAGGGTGTGCTCGAACTCAGATCGGCCCACTGGTAGCCGGCACCGACGCCGATATACGGCACGAGCATCGGCGACAGACCGTTGAAGTCGTACAGCACGTTCACCATCGGACCGAATTTCTGTTCCGATCCGCTAAGCGGCCGGTTGGTGGCGAGCGGCTGGTTGATGCCTTCGTCCAGGCCATTGTAGCGGTAGTCGAACTCCAACTCGGTGCGCAACCCGTTGCCGAAGCCCCAACCGAGGCTGCCAACGCCGCTCGCACCGAGATTCATTTCCAACTGCTTGCCAGGCGTGGCGAACCCATTGATCGACTTGTCCGACTCGTTCTGCATGATATTCAAACCGGCCCCAGCGCCAACATAAGGACCGCTGACTGGCTGGGCACTCGCGAGCACCGGCACACCGGCCACTGGCACCGTCAGAATAGTGGCTGCCAAGAGTGCATTCCGGAACTTCATTGGTAGTCTCCTGCTTCGGCGCATCGGCACTGGAACAGCGCGTCCCATGGGCCCTTGCACTGGCGCAACATAACATTTGCGAGTGCCGATCAGGAGGGTGCAGGGGCGGATCGAAACGATTTGTTACCGTCTCGTCACGCCGTTGATGCGCCAGCGCCACGGCACCCAGCCGCACGCGGCGGTGGGGCTGACGGAGGAGCGCGGAGCAATGGCGGAAGAGAGCAGGAGTCGAACCTGCCCGGAGCCGCTTGGCAGCCCCAACCGGGTTTGAAGTCCGGCCGGCCCACCGGGACCGGTTCTCCTCCACCGCGGAGTATTGACCGGTCAGGCGGGCACGGGAAGCTGCGCCAGGAAATCTGCCTCCTCGGCCGGTTCCAGGCAGCGGCAATCCAGCCAGAGCCGGCCGGTCGCGATGCGCCCGATCACCGGGCGCGGCAGGGCGCGCAGCGTCGCGGCGAGCCTCTCCAGGGCGCTGCCACTGATGGTGAGCGCGGCCGACGGCAGCAGGTCCACCGGCAGGGCACCGGACCCGATCTGGCTGCGGCAGGGTTCCACGGTCACCGTGCGGTCGGGGAAGGCGGCACGCAGGTGGGGTAGCAGGCGCTCGGCGGCGGCACGGATCTCGGTGTCCGGCCGGGTCAGCAGGCGCAGTGCCGGCAGCCGGTCCCGCAGGCGATCGGGGTCGAGATACAGCCGCAGCACATGCTCCAGCGCGGCGAGGCGCGCCTTGTCGAGGCGCAGCGCGCGCTTCAGGGGATTGGCGTTGATGCGCTTTATCAACTCTTTGTGACCGACGATCAGCCCGGCCTGCGGGCCACCCAGCAGCTTGTCGCCGGAGAAGGTGACGAGGCCGGCGCCGGCGGCGAGCGATTCGCGCGGCGTAGGTTCGTGCGGCAGGCCCCAGGCGGCGAGGTCCACCAGGCTGCCGCTGCCCAGGTCCTCCACCAGGGGCAGGCCGCCGGCGCGGGCGATGGCGGCAAGCTCCGCGGTTTCGACGGCGGCGGTGAAGCCGGTGATGGCATAGTTCGACGGATGCACCCGCATCAGCAGCGCGGTGTCGGGTTCGATCGCCGCCTGGTAGTCGCGCTCGTGGGTGCGGTTGGTGGTGCCGACCTCGCGCAGGACGGCGCCGGCGCGGGCCATGATGTCGGGGATGCGAAAGGCGCCGCCGATCTCGATCAGTTCGCCGCGCGAGACCAGGACCTGCTTGCCCAGGGCGAAGGTGTTGAGCACCAGCAGGACGGCGGCGGCGTTGTTGTTGACGACGGTCGCGGCCTCGGCGCCGGTGAGTTGGCACAGCAGCGGGGCGACGTGGTCGTCACGCTCGCCGCGGCGGCCGGTGGCGAGGTCGAACTCCAGCGTGGTGGCCGAGCGGAGGGCGGCGGCGGCGGCTTCCGCGGCTTCGGGGGGGAGCGGGGCGCGGCCGAGATTGGTGTGCAGCACGGTGCCGGTGAGGTTGAACACCGGACGCAGGCTGGTGGCGAACTGCCGGGCCAGCGCGTCGGCGGCTTCGTCCAGGATGGTGGCGTCGGGCGCAGCGAAGGCGCGGGCGGCGCGGCGGGTCGCCAGGGTGGCGCGCAGGGCAGCGGTGGTAGCGTGGCGGCCGAAACGTTCGGACAGCAAGGTGGCCTCCGGCGAGCGCAGCAGGGCGTCGAGCGACGGCAGGGGGCTGGGAACGGCCGGGGATTGCATGGCCGTGGCTGACTACACCTGTCGCGTTAAGCGGGCGAGGTGGATCGGCGTGTTATTGTGGGCGGCATGACCACGGTGATCGAAATACCCACGCTGCGCACGGCCCGCCTGGAGCTGCGCGCGTTTCGTGCCGGCGACCTCGATGGATTGGCGGCGATGAACGCCGATCCGGACGTGCGGCACTTCCTGTATGCGGGGAGGGAACTGACCCGGGAGGACTGCTGGCTGCAGATGACCTCGGCCATCGGGCAATGGGGGCTGCGCGGCTACGGGTTCTTCGCCGTCGAAGCGGACGGGCGCTTCGCCGGGCGGATCGGCGTGTTGCATCCCTTGGACTGGCCGGAGCCCGAGTTGGCCTACGCACTGGGCGCGCCGTTTCGCGGCCAGGGGCTGGCGACCGAAGCGGTGGCGGCGGTGCGAGACTGGGCGTTCGCGCACTGCGGCTTCACTCGACTGGCCAGCTTCATCCTGCCCGCCAATGTGCGCTCGGCGCGCGTGGCGGCGCGGCTGGGCGCGGTGAAGCAAGGCATCGTCGAGATCCGCGGCTTTGTCGCCGATCGGTGGGTGCATCCGGCGGCCGGCACCGGGGTGGTGGTGTAGCGTCGTCGCCATGGCAATCGGATGATCGAAGCAAGGCCAGGGGCTTTGCCCCCTGAACCCCCAGCTCAGGCGCAGCCTTAACAATCCATTCGTTGGAGAGGCTGGACGGGAGGGGGACGGTCGCGGCGATGGGTGCTGCCCGACCGACAATCGCCGGTCGGGCAGCACCCATCGCCGCGACCGTTCTCCCTCCCGTCCAGCCTCTCCAGTAAAGGGTTCCAAGGGCTCCGCCCCTGGTGGGGTCCAGGGGCAAAGCCCCTGGCCTTGCTTTACTGCACCGGCGACCGCGGCGTCGGCACGATCCGCGTCACCACGTTATTCGGCCGGTCGAGGCACGCCGGTACGCGCGGCGCGATTTTCGTCTTCCAATAGTCGCTTTCGTACACCTCCTTATACTGCGCCTCGCGCTGCGCTTCGCTTTCGAACCGACGAATCCAGACATAAACCGACGGGTCCGTCTCGCCGCGGAAGCTGCCGCAAATCACCATGCCTTTGGACACCTGGAAGGGGATGATCTCCTCCTCCATGATGCGCACCCATTCGTCCAGCTTCCCAGGCAGCACCTTGTATTGCCGCAGTTCATAAAAGGCCATTGCTCGCGTCTCCTGTTTGCTCGCCGTTCAGTTGGTCACGTAGTCGCACTTGAACCCATTGCCCCAGCGCTTGATGTAGCCGCGCGACGGCGACGGGAAATGCGCGAAGCAGCACAGCGTGCTGGTGTCGCAGTACGTCTCCAGGAACGTCTTGCGTGTCGCCGCGCCTTGCGCCGGATTGTAGTCCACCCGCATCGCCAGCTCCGGATAGCGCGCCTGCAGCGGCGTGTGGATCAGGTCGCCGGTGATCACCGCATCCTTGCCGCCGCGGCCCAGCTTCACCGCATAGTGGTCGATCGTATGGCCGGGCGTCGGGATCAGCGAGACCAGGTCGTCCACCGCATGGTCGGACGTCACCAGGTCGCACATCTTCGCCTCGACGATCGGTATCACGCTGTCAACGATCGGGGGAAGTTCCGCCTTGGCATTCTCTGCCAGCCAGAAGTCCAGCTCGGTCTTGGAGAACAGATAGCGCGCCTTGGGGAAGGTCGGCACCCAGCGGCCGTTTTCCAGCCGCGTGTTCCAGCCGACGTGATCGACGTGCAGATGGGTGCACATGACAATGTCGATGTCGTTCACCGTCAGGCCCAGCGAGGCCAGCCCGCGCATCCACGCGTCGTCCTTCTTCTCGTGCCATAGCGGCCGCGCGGTGCGCTGCTTGTCGTTGCCGATGCAGCTATCCACCAGGATAGTGTGGCGCCCGGTCTGCACGATGTAGGATTGGAAACACAGAATCAGATTGTCCTGCGCATCCAGCGCGCTGGGCGCCAGCCAGGACCGGTTCTCCGCCAGCACCTCGGGCTTCAGTTCCGGCAGGAACTCCAGCGCGGGGGTGAAGCCGCATTCCATCTCAACGATGCGATGGATCGTCAGATCGCCGACCTTGAAGGTGTTCGCCATGGCCTGGAGCCTCCCTTGTCTTGCCGTTGCCGAATGATGTTAGCTGCCGCCTCGTCGGCCGACAAATCGGAGAACACGGCATGAGCCACACGGAAGCAGCGGCGCTGAGCCCGGAAACGGTGCTGCGGCAGATGAAGCAGAACGGCGTCACCGATATCGTCTGGCTGCCGGACAGCGAGACCAACTGGCTCTATCTGCTGATGCAGGCCGATCCGGACCTGCGCCTGGTCGGCGTCACGCGCGAGGGCCACGCATGCTCTATCGCCGCCGGGCTGCATGCCGGCGGCCGCAAGCCGATGATCCTGATCCAGAACACCGGCATGATGGAGTCCGGCGATTCGATCCGCGGCTGGCTGATGGGCTTGCAGGTGCCGGTGGTGCTGATGGTCGGCTATCGCGGCTACACCAGGCACGGCGTCAACGCCGACACCGCCGCCACGTACACGGAGCGCTTCCTGATGGCATTCAACATTCCCTTCTACCTGGTAGAGGGCGATGCGGACTCCGACCGGATTTCGGTAGCGTTTGCGGAAGCGGAAAAGACCAAACGGCCGGTCGTGGTACTGGTCGGCGACGAGTATCACGGTTTCAACCGGTAGGAGAGCAGCGCGATGATGCACATGGCAGATGTGGTGCGGGCAATCGCAGAGCATCGTGGCGACGCGATCGTCATTCCCGGGCGCAGCGGCCGTTATTGGGCGCCGATCAGCGATACGGTGTTCGACCTGCCGCTCGGCGATCCGGCGATGGGCGGGCATGCTGGGTTCGGCCTGGGCGTGGCGCTGGCGCAGCCGAACCGCCGCGTGATGCTGCTGGATTCCGAAGGCGACATCCTGATGAGCCTCGGCATGCTGGCGACGATCGCGGAACAGGCGCCGGCGAATTTTTATCACTTTGTGCTGGACAACGAAGTGTATGCGACGACCGGCGGGCAGCCGGTGCCGAATGCGAAGAACGTTGCGTATGACGTGCTGGCACGCGGCGCGGGCTATCCTCGGGCGTTCGCGTTCACCGAGCTGGATGCGTTCACCCGCGAGCTGCCGGGCATTCTGAGCGCGCCGGGGCCGGTGTTCGTCACGGCGAAGGTGCTGCCGGAGATCGAGAACGAGCCGATCAGCCGCCGCGTGCGCTGGCGCAAGCGCACCGCGGACAAGGTGGTGCAGGATCTGCGCGGCGCGCTGGGCGCGGGGTAGCAGGGGGCGACGCTGCCAAGCCGTCCTCCCCCGTCGCCGCAGCCGATCGTCGCGGCGCCTGCAACGCGGCACGAAACGACTATACCTGGGCAAAGCAATCGGGGCCTGGGCAGGCCGATCGGGGACTGGGCAAGGCAATCGAGGCCTGACCAGGGCACTCGGGTGAAGCGAAGCAAGGCGAGGGCGCTGCCTTGCCGCATGGTACCGGCGGCGAGTTGTCCTGCAAGCTGGCTCCCGGCACTATGCGGCCCGCTTGCCGCCCCGGCAACGCGTTCCGGAGTTCCTGATGCCCACACGACCGAGTTTCCTTCTGCGCACCGCCGCGTTCGCGGCATTGCTGCCCCTGGTCTCCGCCTGTGCTCCGGAGCGCGATCAGTTCCCGCCGGCCTGCCCTGGCACCGCCTTCCTCACACCCACCTCGGACCTTGCGGTGTTCCGTCCCGGCAGCGACGGACGTGACCTGACCGCGCTGGTGGTGGGGGGCCGCATGCAGGGCATCCAGGGCAAGTGCGCACCCGGCAGCAAAAAGAATACCGTCGAGGCGACGGTGACGGTGGCCGCCGAGATCACCCGCGGTCCGGCCATGTCCGGCAACTCGGCGGATGTGCCGATTTATGTCGCCGTGACAGAAGGCGACCGCATTCTGGACAAGCACGTCTACACGTTGCGCGCTACGTTCCCGTCCAACGTTGACCGCGTCACCGTCAATACGCCGGGCGTGTTCATGGTGCTGCCGGTGAGCTCGACGAAGACGGCGGCCGCCTACTCGATCCTCGCGGGATTCCAGCTAACCCCCGGCCAGCTCGCGACCAATAGCGGCCAGTGAAGTCCTCTCCCGCGAAGTGCCAGTCGAAGTGCCAGTGAAGACCTCTCCCGCGAAGTGGGAGAGAGAGCCTGCCCCCGGGCGTGTGGCAGCGTTTGACCGGGGGACGAGGCGCGCCCGCGCCGAGGGTGAGGGTGGCTGGATCGGCTCGCTCTTTCGCACTGCAGCCTGCCGGCCCGATCGCCCTGAGCCTCGCCGCTAACGCGTCTCGACTCCCGGGTCAGGCGCTGTCAAACGCCCGGTGGCAGGCTCTCTGCCGCAACGCGGGAGAGGTTAACGGCACGGCGGCGCAGGCGGGCCAGCAGGGCGTCGAGCTCGCGGATGGTGAACGGCTTGCGCAGCACCGCATCGAGCGGATTGGGCTTGCCGTCCGAGTCGGCCAGCTCGGCATAGCCGGTGACCATCGCCACCGGAGCAACGATGTTTCGTTCGCGCAACGCGCGGGCAAGCTGCAGCCCGTTCATGCCGGGCATCGCATGGTCCAGCAGGATCACGTCGGGTGGCCCGGGCAACTCACCCAGCAGCGCCAGCGTCGCGGCACCGCTGGCCGCTTCCACCGTCTCGTAGCCGAGGTCCTTCAGCATCTCCACGGTCACCGCGCGCACCGCATGATCGTCATCCACCACCAGCACCAGGCTGTTTCGCGCGCTACGCCTGGCGCCGGGGCCAGGGCGGGGCGCCGGCGCGGCCGCGGCGGGTGAGGCGGCGCGCGGCAGCAGCAGTGCCACCCGCGTTCCCTCGCCTGGCGTACTCTCGACGCGCACCGTGCCGCCCGATTGCCGCACCATGCCATAGACCTGGCTCAGGCCGAGGCCGGAACCGTTGGGCCCTTTGGTGGTAAAGAACGGATCGAAGGCGCGGCGCAGCACCTGCGGCGTCATCCCCACGCCGGTATCGGCAACGCTGATGCGGACGAAATCGCCCGCCGTTGGTCCGTCCAGTTCGTCGCCCGCCGCCAGCACCTCGTTCGTCGTCGTGATGGAGAGCAACCCGCCCGCCGGCATGGCGTCGCGCGCGTTCAGGCACAGGTTGAGGACGGCGGCTCCAACTGGCTCGGATCGATCATCGCCGGCCAGAGATCGTCCGCCAGTTCGGTCGTCACCCGCACCCGGCTGCCCAGTGTGCTGGCTGCCAGCGTGAGCAATTCGGCGACCAGGTTGTTGATGTCGGTCGGGCGTGCCGACAGCCGTTGCCGGCGCGAGAAGGCAAGCAATCGCGACGTCAGCTTGGCGCTGCGTTGCACCGCGCCGTTGGCGCGCTCGATCAGGGTCTTCAGGCGATCGGCGTCGGCCGGCGTCCCGGACTTCTCGCTCTGCGCCATCCGTGTTCCATCAGTTCCAGGCTGCCCATGATGGTGGCGAGCATGTTGTTGAAGTCGTGCGCGATGCCGCCGGCGCCTGCTGTTGCTGATCCTGGTCTGCTTGCTCCCAGTCATG
>DATHNI010000193.1:0-6782 GCA_035486135.1 Acetobacteraceae bacterium | reverse complement strand
TGTGCACGCCGATCCACCGGACATCGTGCTGATGGACATGAGCCTGCCGGTGCTCGATGGATGGGAGGCGACGCGGCGCCTGCGTGCCGATCCGCTGACGCAGCATGTGCCGGTGATCGCGCTGACCGCGCATGCCATGCCGGCCGACCGCGACAAGGCGCTGGCCGCCGGCTGCAACGACTACGCCACGAAGCCGATCGACCTGCCCGCTTTGCTGGCGCTGATTGCGGCGGTCCTGGCGCGCTGACCGTTAGGAGGCGCGGGGAAATAAACGAATCAGTCGGGGCGGCGCGCTGGCCACTCGGCGTCATGGTGCGCCCCCGGGTCAAGCGCCCGGGGGGCAGGCTCCGGCGCACCATCCACGACTTCGCTGCCGGCACCAAGGAAAGTCGTGGATGGTCCGCCTCCGCGGACCATGACACAGAGGGCACCGTTCACTCTGAACTTGACGTGATTATTCCTCGCCGGGTCCATACCCCAGGCGCAGCGCCAGGATGGTTACGTCATCAGATTGTTCTGTGTCCTGCCCGAAAGCGAAGATGGTATTGGCAAGATTGCCAACAAGCGCGGCGGCGCGGCGGTCCGCCGCATTGCTCAGGCAGGCCAGAGTCGCCGGCCCACCGAACATCTGGTCATCGACGTTCGTCATGTCCTGCACGCCGTCGGTGACGACGACCAGCGAGTCGCCCTCGGCCAGTGTCAACGTACCGGCGCGGAATGTGAAATCGGGGTCAAAGCCCAGCGGCACATCGGCCGGGCAGACAAGCTGGAACGGCGCGGCATTATGCGGCAGGACATAGGGACGCACATGGCCGGCGTTCAGGTAGCGCAGCGTCCCGGTGCCGGTGTCGAGCAAGCCGACGAACAGCGTGACGAAGTTGCACTGCGGATTGTTCTTGCACAGCTCCTCGTTGACCACCGTGGCAATCTCGTCGGGCGCCGGCACGCGTCCCAGCAAGCGGACCAGCAGCAGCGTCGCGGAGCGCAGCAGGCTGCGCGCGCGCGCCATGAACAGCGCCGCGGGCATGCCCTTTCCCGCAACGTCACCAACCGCGACGCACAGGGTGCGGCTATCGACTTCGAAGCAATCATAGAAGTCGCCGCCGACCTCGCGGGCCGGATGCATCGAGGCGTAGACCTCGACCGGCAGGCCACCGGTGGGACAGGGAAAAACGTCCGGCACCATGTTGAGCTGCTGCCGCCGCGCGTCGGCCAACTCCCTGTCCACGCGGTCGAGGTGCTGCCGCACTTCGGCGCGGAGCAATCGCTTTTCCAGCACCGAGCCGAGACGGGCTTTCAGCACGGCCGGATTGAACGGCTTCGGCAGGTAGTCCTCGGCGCCCAGTTCCAGACATCGCACCACGGTGTCGAGTTCGGTTGCCGCCGAGATCATGATCACCGGCGTCGCTTCCAGGCGGCCCTCGGCGCGCAGTATCTCCAGCACCTCGACGCCACTTTTGCGTGGCATCATCACGTCCAGCAGCACAAGGTCGAACGGGGCCGCGGCGTTCATGTCCAACGCCTGCTGGCCATCCTCCGCGCTTTCGATCCTTGTGTAGCCGAGGCGCCGCAGCCGCCGGATGAGCACATCCCGATTGTCCGGGTTGTCGTCAGCGACCAGCAGCCTGGCGTTCAGAATGGCGGACATGACATGTCCCGAAATGACCCGGTTGCGCGGGCGACATGGTGGCAAACTCCCTGGTCATAGGGAATAGATAAAGCGTCGCCATCCGTAACGCCTGCCATGGCGCTCACAAGACGAGTTGCTCAGCGCTCTGCAAGTAAGGCGACATGTTGCAGCGCGCCGTGGCCGGCCCACAGCTCGGGCCGAAGGCCCGCCCGAGGGCAGGCTCCGGCCGGCCACTCACGTCTTTTCTTTGTGCCACAGAGCAAAGTCGTGGGTGGCCGGCCTTCGCCGGCCATGACACGCTGCAACAGGTCGCCTTACTTGCCGACCTCTGTGCAAGGCGCCCGGCCGCGATCGAACCCGGCGATTTCGCATCTCTGGCGGCGCGGCCGATCATTGGTCAGGGTAACGGAACGGAGGAACCACCCGCATGACCGAAGACCCGGACCCGCCCATCCCCGACCTCGTTGCCGCTGCCATGCGGTTGGCGCCGGCCGTGCGCGCCGCGCGCGACGATGCGGAAGAGATGCGTCAAACGCCGCCGTCGCTGGCAGCCGAGATCACCAAGGCGGGCATCTACCAGATGTACCTGCCGCGTTCGATGGGCGGTCCCGAGACGCCGCCTCTGACCGCATTCCGCGTGGTCGAGGAACTGTCGAAGGCCGACGGATCGGTTGGCTGGTGCGCCATGATCGCCACCGCGCTGTCGATGAGTGTCGGCCGCCTGCCGGTGGAGGTCGGGCGCGAACTGGCCGGCACCCCGGCGGACTATCGCGGCGCCGGGTCGGCCCGGCCGGGCGGGCGAGCCTGGGAGGTGCCGGACGGCTATCGCGTCAAGGGACGCTGGAATTTCGCCAGCGGCATCCAGAATGCCCGGTGGCTGTACTGCACCTGCATCATGATGGACGGCGATACCCCGCGCCGGACGGCGGCCGGCACGCCGGTGCTGCGAGCGCTGTGGGTGCCAAGGGAGTCGGTGACCATCGTGGACACCTGGTCGGTGATGGGAATGCGCGGCACCGGCAGCCAGGATTTCACGGTGGACGATGTTTTCGTGCCGGCGCGGCGAAGCTGCCTGTCGGACGACAAGCCGAGCGAAACCGGCGCCCTGTACAACCATCGAGCCTGGTACGTGCATCTTTGGACTCCCTCGGCGGCGAATGCATTGGGAATCGCGCGTGGTGCGATCGACAGCCTGGCCGCGATCGCCGCCACTGAAGCGTCCACCATGTCGGCCAATCTGCTGCGTGACCGGCCGATGGTGCAGACCCGCATCGCCGAGGCCGAGGCCATCGTCAATGCCGCCCGCGCCTTCATCTTCGACGCGGTCGGTCTGCTCTGGCGCAGCTTGACTGCCGGCGACACGCCGTCGGATCAGGCCATCGCCCAAGGCCGGCTGGCGCTGGTGCATGCGATGCACGAATCCGTTCGTGCGGTGGACAAGGTGTTTCATGCGGCGGGCACCAACGCGATCTATACCCGCCTGCCGCTGGAGCGCGCCTTCCGCGATGTCCACGTCGCGGTGCAGCATGCCGCGGGGCTGCCGGTCTATTTCGAATCGGCGGGGAAGGTGCTGCTGGGGCTGCGGCCGGACGACCCTGGTTGGTGAGCCTCGCATTGCGCCCGGGAGTCCAGGCCAGTCGCCGCCGGGGATTGCCGCCAAGCGCAGGGCGATGGACGATCAGGGCAGCGACAAAGGGAGAGCAAGATCGATGTCCGATGCACCAGGCATTCCGCTGCTGGATCATGAACTGGCGGAGGACGAGCTGGCGTGGATGAAATCCGTCCATGAGGAATTCAGCAAGCTCCGGTCTGCGTTTTCCGGTCGGGAAGCAGAGTTCGACCCGAAGGGCGCGCTGCGGGAGGTGCTTGGGCGGGAAGAGTACAGGCTCGCGCCCCAGGCGGATCTGTCGGGATCGGGTCCGTGGCGTCTCGGCCAGAACCGCCATGGCCGCGGGGTGGCTGCCGTCTTCCTGCCAAGGGTGGAGCTGCACAGGCACGCGAAAAGCCGGACCGATCAATTTCCCATGTATGTGGTTGGCGAGGCGGACGCGTTTTCCATCGGCGATGATGCGCGACCTGTGCTCACCCCGGTGGCCGGGGGCGACCATTTCCACAACGCGCCGGGTGCGCCGCATGCGTTCCTGCCGAAGGTCGGCAAGCCGATCCCCGGGAACTGGGAAATCGCCTTCATCGCCATCACGCCGCGCAACCTGCGGGAGGACACGCAGAGTGTCTCTGACGAGGTCAGGGCGGCCTATAGGCGCGTGGTTGGGATCGATGCGCCGTTGGGGGTGTAGAAGTGGTTTCATCGTGACTGGGATCGGGGCCCCCTGTCATTGCGAGTTGACCACCAGCCGGCGGCGGCCGACCCGCCCTGAATGAAACTGTGAGGTCGTCGCGCGAAGGATACTCCCCCTCCCCTTGAGGGAGGGGGTTGGGCCTTGAGGGAGGGGGTTGGGGGGAGGGGTTACGTGCGGCACGAACCCCTCCCCCAACCCCCTCCCTCAAGGGGAGGGGGAGTCTGTTTCTTGCTAGCACCGCTCCGCTCCTCGCAATGACAGGGGGCGGCCAGTGTTTCCACTCGCAGTGAAAACGCTCTAAAGCAAACGCCGTCGGTCGGGAGGTGCAAAACGCATGGAAAGCCAGATGTTCGATTATATCGTGGTGGGCGCTGGATCGGCCGGATCGGTCCTGGCCAACCGGCTGAGTGCCGACCCCAGGTACAAAGTGCTGGTGCTGGAAGCTGGGCGCGAAAGCCATCCCTGGTCGCGCATTCCCGTGGGATTTGCCCGGCTGATCGACAACCCCGCCGCCAACTGGCTGTATTCGTCGGAGCCGGACGAGGGCACCGGCCAGCGCCGCATTCCCGTCCCTCGCGGCAAGCTGCTGGGCGGCTCGTCGTCGATCAACGGCATGGTCTTCGTGCGCGGCCAGTCGAACGACTACGACACCTGGGCGCAGCTCGGCAATCGCGGCTGGAGCTACCGCGAGGTGCTGCCGATCTTTCGCGACATGGAAAGCTACCAGGGCGCCGCGGACGACGAATACCGCGGCCGCAACGGACCGTTGAAGGTCACCGAAAGCAACGAAACCGGCCCGATCTACGACGCCCTGGTCAAGGCGGCCGGCGAGGCCGGCATCGCCTACACCAGGGACTATAACGGCGCGCAGCAGGACGGCATCGGCATGACGCAGGCGACGATCCGCAAGGGCCGCCGCATGAGCACCGCGTATTGCTATCTCGACCCCGCGCGCGGGCGGCCGAACCTGACGATCCAGGCCAACGCGTTGACCGAGTGCCTGTTGATCGAAGGCAAGCGCTGCGTCGGCGTGCGCTATACCGTCAACGGCCAGCAGCGCGAGGCCCGCGCGGGCAGGGAGGTCATCGTCAGCGCGGGCTCGATCAACTCGCCGCAACTTCTGGAACTGTCCGGCATCGGCCAGCCGGACTTGCTGCAAAGCCTCGGCATCGAGGTTCGCCACGCGCTGAAGGGCGTCGGCGAGAACCTGCGCGACCATTACTCGCCGCGGATGAAATGGTCGGTCGATCCGTCGCGCGGCATGACCTACAACGACAAGGCACGCGGCCTTGGCCTGGTGTGGCAGGCGCTGCGCTACGCCCTCACCCACAAGGGGTTGCTCGGGCTGCCGGCGTCGCCGATTCGCGCCTACGTCCGGACCCGCGCCGGGCTGGATGCGCCGGACGCGGCGATTTCCTGGCTGCCGTTCCTGTCCGCTGCGAATTACCGGATCGCGAAGCAGTCCGGCATCACCGCGATCACCAACATCCTGCGGTCGGAAAGCACCGGCAGCATCCATGTGTCGTCGCAGCAACCGAGCAAGCCGCCGGCGATCCGCTTCAACTTCATGAGTGCCCAGTTGGACCGCGAGGTGACGCTGGAAGCGATGCGGATCACCCGGCGGATCATGACCGCGCCTGCGCTGCAAGGCATCGTCACCGACGAGATCGCGCCCGGCGTGAATATCCAGGCTGACGACGAATTACTCGACTGGGTGAAGAAGAACGCCGAGACCACCTATCATCCGGTCGGCACCTGCAAGATGGGGTCGGATCCGATGGCGGTGGTGGACGACCAGCTTCGGGTGCATGGCATGGAGGGGCTGCGGGTTGCGGATGCGTCGATCATGCCGACGCTGACATCGGGCAACACCAATGCGCCGTCGATCATGATCGGCGAGAAGGCGTCCCGAATGGTGCTGGCTGCGGCGGCGTGATGGACGGGACTGGTACCACGGGTCACTCATATTGAGGGGTACAGCCTCTTCAATCTGATGCGCGCGGTTGTGGTGGTGAAGTACACAACGCGCAATGCATCAATTACCTCAAGGCGAGTGGTCTGCGCCCTGTCTGCTACTCAATTTTTGGCAAACCCCGCGTCGAAATCCATCGAACCACTAACGGCGTTTGAAGCGTCCGCTATACCATCAGCGTGCATCTGCGGTTCCATTTGCTTGCTTCGTGCGGGTCCTTCCACGGCTCGTGATCTGGCACGACGCGAAGGTAGCGGTGCTAAACCAGGAGGGTTCGGGTGCGGCGCATATGTCAGCAAGGAATTGGAACCGCAGATGCACGCTGATGAGGCCGTGCGAAATTGGGAAGCGGTCCCTTGGTTCAGGGCGTGGCGCAGCGACTTTGACCCATACGAATGACGGAAGACCCGAAAGGCTTCTGATCCGTGCCGGTGGACCGTGCGGGGGACATCATGCGATAGATCTGCATTGCCTTTCCCAGACAGTGCCAAGGTCCGGTCATCAATAAAACCCTTCTTTGCGAGCTCTGCGTCTCGGCGAACTTTGCAATGAATATGCCGGAAACAGTCAGCACCTCCCGACCCGATTCATCCGTGGGCCGGCAGATCCCTGCCCCTCCCGGCATCCGCCCATTCGCGAGGTCGCAGTTTCGGCCGGCTATGTTCGGCTTGTTCCCGGCCGCATCGCCACACCACCGCAGGATCGGTGACGTGAAACACTATGTGAATGACGTCCGCGCTGGCGGCGGGGACGCCGCCGTGACGCGGCGCCCCCTCCTCAACCGCCGAGTGGTCGTTTCACTCCTTCGCGGTCTCGCGCACGGCGTCCTTCGCCCCGCCGACCGCGTTCTGCACCTTGCCGGCGGCGCGTTCCGCCGTCC
>DATHNI010000192.1:0-7180 GCA_035486135.1 Acetobacteraceae bacterium | reverse complement strand
GTTCCTCGATGCGGCGATGCGGGCGGGGTTGCAGGACGATGCGCGACTGCTGCTGGAACGCGTCGCCGGACGGCATCCGATGCCGCCGTCGCGGCGCGCCGGCTATGCGGAGCAAGCGCGTGCGGTTGGTTTTTGAATCGGTGGACATGAGGAGAGATGCCATGACCGCCATCACCGGCGTGCACCTGATCGGCAGCGTGCCGCTGCCGGACGCAGAGACGGTGTTCCGTACCGTCGCGCATGAACTGGGGCCGTATCTCGCGCGCATTCCGGACGGCGAGACCGGCAACCGCCATCGCTGGATCTGGTGGCAGCGGGAGATGCTGCTGCGGCATCCGGCGATGGAACTCGATCCTGATACGAAACCGTTCGAATTGCGCCAGTGGGACGGCGCGCTGATCCGTACCACCGAGTGGTTGCGTTTCAAGCCTGACGTCGATCCGGCGACCGTGACGTTCGATACCGGCTATGCCGCGGCGGCGCTGGAGTCCTACGCGACGTTCCGCCGCCTGCGCGACGGGGGAGACATTCCCGCCGGCCTGCGCTTCCAGGTGTGCCTGCCGACACCAATGGCCTCCGGCTACATGTATGTCTGCCCCACCGCGCTCGCTGCCTATCTTCCGGCTTACGAGCGCGCCTTGCTTGCCGCGTTGCACGAGATCGCCGCGGAGATCCCGCACCGCGACCTGTCGATCCAGTGGGATGTGTGCCAGGAAGTGTTGCTGTTCGAGGATTACTTCCCGCACCGGCCACCGGCCTACAAGCAGGACGTGTTCGCCATGCTGGCGAGGCTCGGCGACGCGGTGCCGGGAGATGTCGAGTGCGGCTACCATCTTTGCTACGGCTCGCCGCGCGACGAGCACCTGGTGATGCCCGGGGACACAGCCATCCTGGTGGAGCTGTCGCAGGGTATTCTCGCGTGGCTGCACCGGCGGATGGACTTCCTGCATCTGCCGGTGCCACAGGACCGCTCGGACGCCGCGTATTTCGCACCGCTCGCGGGGCTGGCGCTGCCGGTGGGCGCGACGCTGTATCTCGGGCTGATCCATCATGACGATGCGGCGGGCGACAGCGCGCGCATCGAGGCGGCGCGCACGGTGGTGCCGCGCTTCGGCATCGCGACCGAGTGCGGCTGGGGGCGCACCGATCCGGCGCGCGTGCCTGGTTTGCTGGCCGCGCATCGGCGCGCCATGAGCGACGTCACGCGCGGGTGACTGGCGAGGGCGCCGATGCGATGCAAGATGCCCGCATGACGCGCTTGTCTCTCACTGTGCTGTTGGTCCTGTCATTCGTGCCGGGCGTGCTGGCCGAACCGCCTCGCACCGGCGCCGCCGCTTACGGCGACTGGCACGATGACGCGCCTGGCGTTGTGCGGCACATCGCGCCGGATGCCATGCCGCCGCCGTTCGCCACGCGGTCGGCGGCGCGCGGGCCGTCGGTGGTAGAGCGCCCCGCGGGCGCAACACTGCATGTCCCGCCCGGGTTCGTGGTGGACGAATTCGCCTCCGGCCTCGATCGTCCGCGCACGCTAAGGGTGGCGCCGAACGGCGATGTGTTTCTGGCCGAAAGTGGCGCCGGCCGCATCCGCGTGTTCCGCGCGCCCGATGGCGCGACGCGGCCGGCGGTCACAGGCGTGTTCGCCGACGGCGTGTCGCAGCCGTTCGGCATCGCGTTCTGGCCGCCCGGTCCCGACCCGCACTTTGTCTATATCGCCGAGACCGCACGCGTGGTGCGCTTCCCCTACCGGTCCGGCGACCTGCATGCGCGAGGGCCAGCGCAGGTGGTGGCACAGTTGCCGGACACCGGCGGGCACTGGACGCGGGATGTAGTGTTCTCCCCGGACGGGCAACGCATGTTCGTGTCAGTTGGCTCGGACTCCAACGCGGGCACCGAGATGGCGCCGAAGGACCAGGCCGAGGCGCGCGCCTGGGACGCGGCCCATGGCCTCGGCGCCGCCTGGGGGGATGAACAGGACCGCGCCGATGTGCTGGCGTTCGAACCGGAGGGGCAGGGCGGGCATGTGTTCGCCGCCGGGTTGCGCAACTGCGTCGCCGAGGCGATCGCTCCGGCCGGCGGCGCCTTGTGGTGCGCGGTGAACGAACGTGACGGGCTGGGCGACAACCTGCCGCCGGATTATGTGACCTCGGTGCGCGAGGGGGCTTTCTACGGCTGGCCTTGGTACTATATCGGCGATCATCCGGACCCTCGATGGCATGGCGCGCGGCCTGACCTCGCGGGGCGGGTGGCGGTTCCGGATGTGCTGATCCAGCCGCATTCGGCGCCACTCGGCATTGCGTTCTATATGGCGGCGCAATTCCCGCCCGGGTATCGCGGCGATGCGTTCGTGACGCTGCACGGCTCGTGGAACCGGGCGATGCGCACCGGCTACAAGGTGGTGCGGCTGCGGTTCTCCGAGGGCAAACCCACCGGCGCGTATGAAGACTTCCTCACCGGTTTCGTGGTGTCCGACCAGGCTGTGTGGGGCCGGCCGGTCGGCGTCGCGGTGGCGCATGACGGGGCGCTGCTGGTCAGCGAGGACGGCAACGGTACGCTCTGGCGGGTGAGCTATCATGGGGGAATTCGATGATCGCCACGCGCCCGCCGCGGGTCCGCGATCAAGGCCGGGGGCAAAGCCCAATGGGCGTCAGGATAAGACCACGCGGGAGAAGAATACTCCCCCTCCCCTTGTGGGAGGGGGTTGGGGGGAGGGGTCGTGCACGCAACATCTTCGTGGCGTGACCCCTCCACCCAACCCCCTCCCACAAGGGGAGGGGGAGTTCTTTTGCGCTGCACAGTCTCATCCTGACGCCTATGGGGCTTTGCCCCTGGCCTTGCTTCGTTCACCTGAACGGCGCCGGCCGCCTGCCGAACATCAGCGGCAGGATCACCACCGTCTCCCCGGAACCCTCCGGCAGCCGCAACGCATCAAGCCGTTCCAGCAATTGCTCGCGTAACGATTCCCACGCCGTATCGCTGACATCCGGGTGCAGCACGCGGTCGATCAACACGTCGCAGGACACCACCTCACCCGTCGCGTCGGCGGTCAGCCGCAACGTCAGCGGACCATGATATGGCGCGAGGCGTTCCGCGGCGTCCGCCACGAAGCGGTCCACCACGCCGGCGATCGCTTGCTCCACGATCGGTGCCGGCAACGCACCGGTCACGCTCGTGCCGGCTTCGTGGATGTGGCCATGCAGGACGAAGCGCCCCTCGACGGGATCCATCGCACCGTCCACCCGCTCGACGGCATGCGGGACACGGTCGTCGAAGATCACCAGGCGATTGAACCGCGGCGGCACGGACACGAAGAAGCCGCTCCCCGCCGCAGGCCGGGTCAGGTTGCGCCGCAATCCGTCGCCCTCGCGCATCACGAGGGTTTCCCCGCCGGTGGTGAGCCTTGTGTCGCGCGTCAGCGAATAGACGTAGGCAAAGCGGCCGTTGCCGGAATCGTTGTGCCACCCCTGCCGGCAGCCCGGAACGTAAAGGCTGAGATAGGGCAGGGTCACTTTGCCCAGGCCGAGCGTTTCAAGCGACCATGTCCGCAGCGCCTGCATGAAAGCCTTGGTGCGATCGCCCCGGAAGATCTTCTCCGGCGACGTGCGGAGGTAGGTGTACAGCTCCGGCACGAACCAGTAGTTCCAGACTTGGTGCGTGTCCGGCCCGTGCGCGCCGGGCTTCGCAAAATGCGCGTCGATGTCCGCGCGCATGGCGTCGGCCAGGTCCTTGGGCAGGAAGTCGTCGAACACCGCGACCGGCGCGAGGCCCGGTCCGGTCTGCGCGCCGTCCTCTGCTGTTCCAGGCACGATAATCTCGACCATCCCCGACCGTCCTTCGTCACCCCTGCGACCGGCACGGCGTGTAGCACGTTCCGGTCGCGGGGGGACCTGCCGATGGCGACGGTGCCAGAGGTCCTGCGGCGCGCGGATCTGGTCACGCCGGTCCGGTCGCCTGACGCCTATCGCCAGTCCTGCCCGGCGACATATCATGAACTCAGTCGGGGGATGCAGGAATGGCTACCTAGAAGCGGCAGTGATCTGCCGGTGGATTGGTAAAACCGCTCGGGGCGTGTCGGCGCCCGGCGTGCCGGTGCGTCCTGGGACCGGGCGCTCTGACGCCGCGGATAGCTTCAGGAGGATGCACACCATGAATCGAGTCACTGCCTTTCGCTGGGTTCCACCGTTCGCCCAAGGCCTGGTGCGCGACCTCCGGGTGCGCTGGGCGCTGGAGGAGGCGGGCCTGCCCTATGAGGCCCGGTTGATCGGGCCGGAGGACCAGGGGTCCGCGTCGTATCGGCGGTTGCAGCCGTTCGGCCAGGTGCCGGCCTATGAGGAGGACGGACTGGCAATGTTCGAGTCCGGCGCCATCGTGCTGCATATCGCGGAACGGTCAGAGGCGCTGATGCCAGCCGATCCGGTCGGCCGGGCGCGGGCGCAGACCTGGATGTTCGCGGCACTGGACACGGTCCAATCGGCGATCATGTCCTTCGTGCAGATCGAGTTGAGGCAGGTCGAAGGCGGCGGGGCGGAGACGCTGCGGGCGGCGGCGCTGGATTTCGTGCGGCTGCGGTTGCGGGAGTTGGAGGCGTGCCTGGGCGAGCGCGAGTTCCTGGAG
The DNA here is from genome assembly GCA_035486135.1 of Acetobacteraceae bacterium. Classification (GTDB taxonomy): domain Bacteria; phylum Pseudomonadota; class Alphaproteobacteria; order Acetobacterales; family Acetobacteraceae; genus JASHVB01. The sequence goes on along the minus strand of DATHNI010000192.1, from coordinate 2,569 downwards.
GATCGCTTCACCGCCGGCGACCTGCTGATGGCAACGGTGCTGGATATCCTGCGCGGGACGGACCTGCTGCGGGAGGTGCCGGCGCTGGACGCGTATCGCCAGCGCTGCAAGGCACGGCCGGCATACCAGCGCGCGTTGGCCGGGCAGATGGCGGCGTTTGCGGAGAATGTGCCGCCCGGAGAGTAGGGGGAGGCCGATGTTGTAGCATTGGCGCTTGCAGACGAGCGGGACTGACGGCGAACCATTCACCTTCAGTCAAGCTTTTGGGTGCAGTCATGCACAGGCCATGGCCCAAGCCCTCGTCCAGGCGGAAACGCCGATCGACCGCTACCGATCTGGCAACGGCGGTAGCGCCAACATGCAGAAGCTGCGCCTGATGCCTCCGTCCGACGTCGAGGTCCTGACCGATAGTCTTGGTGAAGTGTGGGTGAAGGGGCTCTCCGGGGGGTGTATCAACCTTTGACGCACCGCATCGCGCCTGGTCCGTGAAGATATGGAAGGCGTCGGCCGGGTCGCCGATGCCGGCGGGGTTGGCGATATGGACGGACGGAGGCGGTCATTGGCTTTGGGGTCCGGCGGCGGACATGCGATACTCGGATTATTGCCAGGCGCTGGAGAACGCGAACGCCTTGTTCTCCAGGGTCTGAGCAGCGGGAGGCGGTGGATGATATTGCTCTCTGCGAAAGGCCGGCGTGTGCTTGACGATGCTGTCGGGCTGTTGCCGGACGCCCGGCAGCGCGCGCAGTGGCACCGGTCCAGCGTGGCGATGTGAGACGCCGGAGTCACGGCAGTGACAGTTGCCCACCATCAGGCCTACATCGCCTACTATGGATGCCCATCAAGTCCCCAACGATAACGCCCACGACCGCTTCGAAAGCGCGGAGGACGAGCGGCGTCGGCTCGAGTTGGAGGCTGCCATGATTGCCAAGGCAGACGCGGAGATCGAGGCCGGCCTATACGTTGACGCCGACGAGATAGACGCCTGGATCGACAGTATCGGCACCGACCATGAGGCGCCGCCGCCACCTACTATGCGACGGCGGCTATCGGGCGCTGTATCGGGTGGCGCTGGTGAGATGCATCGTATGCGTGCGATAGGCGCGCGGTTGTTCCAGCCGTCTTAAGCTAAGTATACTCGCCTATCTGTCATCCCACTGTTGCCGCGCTGTCACACCCCCGTCACCATCCCCCGCCTATCCAGCAGCCCGGACAACCCAGTGCCCCCCGTGAGCAGTACCACCCACGCCCTGGGCGCCATCGCGCGCCAAGCCGCCACCGCGCGACGCCGCCCCCGCGCGCGCCCCGCCTTGCTCGCCGGCGCCCTGCTCGCGCCATCGGCCGTCTTCTTGCTCACCTTTACCTACTGGCCGGTGCTCCAGGTCCTGATCTCCTCCCTTACCGTCCGCACGTTCCAGGGCACAGCCCACAGCGGCATCGGCAATTACACCCGCCTGTTCGCGGACCCGCACTTCGCCAAAGCCGTCATCAACAACGTCATCTACGCCGCCGGAACGATCATCCCCAGCCTGACCCTGGCGCTGGCCTTCGCCCTCGGCCTGCGCGAATCCACCCGCTTCGCCAGCATCCTCCGCACGCTGATCGCCCTGCCGCTGCTGATCCCCCTCGTCGCCGCCGCCGCGCTGTTCATTTTCATCTTCCTCCCCGGCGCCGGGTTGCTCGACTACTACCTGGCCAAGCTCGGCGTCAGCGAGACCAACTGGCTCGGCGATCCCTCCCTGGCACTCGGTTCGATCATTGCGATCACAGTGTGGAAGAACACCGGCTACTACATGCTGTTCTTCCTCGCGGGACTGTCCGGCATCCCGCAGGACTTCATCGACGCCGCGAAGATCGACGGCGCCGGCGCGTGGCAACGCTTCCTCCGCATCACATTCCCCCTGCTCATGCCGACGCTAGGCTTCGTCTCGGTGATTGCTGTCCTGAACGTGCTGACCCAGGTGGACCACGTCATCGTCATGACACAGGGAGGCCCGTCGGACTCCACCGCTTTGGTACTGTTCTACATCTACGAGCAGGCGCACCAGAATTACGATATCGGGCTGGCTTCGGCGGCGACGGTGGTCAGCGTGGCGTTCCTGTTCGCGCTGTCGCTGGTATCGCTGCGCACGCTGGAGCAGGGCACGCACTATGAAAGCTGAGGCGAACGGGAGGCGGGAACTCCCCCTCCCCTTGAGGGAGGGGGGCGGGGGGAGGGGTGCGAGCGCCCCCGACCCCGGGGCGAACGCACCCCTCCCCCCGACCCCCTCCCTCAAGGGGAGGGGGAGTCTGGTCCCGTATCTCCCACACTCGATTCTACTCCTACTCCTCGCCGCCGCTCTCCTCTGGGCAACCCCCTTCGCCTGGATGGCGGTCGCCAGCCTGCGCCCGGGCTCCGCCGGAGCGTCCAACATCGCCTCACTCTTCCCGACCGGCCCGTTCAGCCTGGCCAACTTCATCGAAGCCTGGACCGACGGCCACTTCCCCCTCTGGTACCTCAATACCGTCCTGCTCTGCGGCGGCATCCTGCTGGTGCAATGCATCACCGTCAGCCTTGCGGGCTACGCCTTCG
>DATHNI010000191.1:0-10443 GCA_035486135.1 Acetobacteraceae bacterium | reverse complement strand
CTCAGCCGACCGACCGCTTCAGCACGCCGTTTATCGCCGTAGGCGCCAGCAAACACGTCCATCCCGATCCTCCTCCCAAGCGCTCAGCAAGGAGAATCACGTCGCGCCGCGTCGTGTCGCGGAAAATGTGTGAATGCCGTAGCGCTCCTGCGGGAGAGGTTATCCTCATCCCACCCGCACAGAGCGAGCAAAGACCAGCCAGGTGAACTCATGGTCCCCCCGATGTAACGCCGCCCCGCTGATCGTATGCTTCACCCCTGGAACATATCGCCTGCCCATCCCGCCACGTTCGATTCAGCAATCAAAGCCGGTCGTCGAGTCGATGGTCTGTCCTGAATTGCGACCATTTATTGCGATTGGATTTCGTGCGGCGAGGCTATGGCAAGGTGCCACTGATCAGGCTGCCACGGCGGTGTACAGCCTGTCAGTCGGGCCGTTGCCGGGCCATCGTCTCTGGCAAGAACGATTATGGCGACGAATGATCGGGCCGCAGCACTGGCTTCGTTTTGAGAGGGCTGAGTGTCGGCTAACTCTTGACGTTGGTGACGTTGATCGTATCGATGGTCAATGGTCCGTCATTGCAACCTTCGCCCTTCAGGATCGACCTGATTGCGGTATTTTGGCTGCTGGCATCGCCAACGATCCTGCCCTTGGGGCCAGCGGGATCGATCGGGGTAAGGGTCATATCGAAGTGACCGACACCGTTGCGTGTTCCAACGATACGGCTCATGGCCTTCATATCGTGATATGATGCAAACCCCGTTATTGACTTGTTGTCAGTGGTGAAATCCAAGACGAGACCTGGGCAGCCGGGCCGTGGGGCCGTATGCACCACGTAGGCCAGCGGCATCTGCGCCTGGGCCGCCGTCGTAGCTGCTGTCGCCACGATGGCAGCCAGCATCAAAGAGCATCGAATCACTGTTTGTTCCCTCCTGGTTGATTGTACCGGAAGGCTAGCAGTGTTGAGACCGCGGATAAATAGGGGTGGTGATCCTGACGTTCCTACGGCCAGGAAACCCGGCCTCGGAGTTACCGGGCACTCCTCTCCGGCTTGTCAAGATCATTTCGGCAGTTGCCACAAGCGGAGCGTTTTGAAGTGAGTTTGTGTCTGAAAATTCATGCCACTTTCGGCTCAACGATGTGATCTATGCGAGGCCTCATCCCTTCACCGCACCCAGCGCCAGGCCGCGCACAAGGTGCCGTTGCAGCAGCATCATGAACACGACGATCGGCAGCATGATGCCGACCGCGGCGGCGGCGGACAGCGACCAATAGTTGATGTCCTCCCCACCGTACTCGGCGATCGCCACCGGCAGGGTTTTCGTGTCGGGACCGGTCAGCACCAGCGCGAACAGGAACTCGTTGTAGGCCAGCAGCAGGCTGAACAGCGCGGTCACCCACAGCCCGGGCCGCACCACCGGCAGCGCCACGCGCATGAATACCTGCCAGGCGTTGCAGCCGTCGATCGCCGCCGCCTCGTATAGTTCGTGCGGCACGTCGAGGAAGAAGCTGCGCATTAACCAGATAGTGAATGGCTGGTTGATCGCCACCAGCGCCAGGATCATCGCCGCATAGGTGTTGATCAGGCCGAGCGTCTGCGCCAGCACGAAGAACGGAATCGCCAGCAGGATGTGCGGGAACATGCGCATCGACAGCAGCGCGAACAGCAGCCCGCGTGAGGCGCCGCTGGACAGCCGCGACAGCCCGTAGGCGGCCATGGTGCCGACCGACACCGACGTCACAACGGTGCCGGCGGAAATCACCGCGCTGTTGATCAGGAACCGCCAGAAGCCCTTGTCCACCCAGATCTGTTCATGGAATTCCCAGGTCGGCGTGAAGATCAGCCGCGGCGGCACGGCGAAGGCATCGACCGGTTGCTTGATGGAGGTCAGTACGCCCCAGATCACCGGCGTCAGGTTCACCGCGGTGAAGCCGCACAGCAGCAGGAACAGCGGGAGTTGGGTGCGCAGGTGCCGCCGCATCAGAAGGCGCCCCGTTCGCGCCGGTAAACCACGCGGATCATCAGCGCGGTGGACGCGGCGACCACCAGCAGCGTCAGCACACCGAGCGCCGAGGCCTTGCCAACCTGGAGCAGGCGGAACGCAAGGGCGTAGGTGTAGAGCGTGATCGTCTCGGTCGCGGTGCCCGGACCGCCGCCGGTGAGCACATAGATCGTGTCGAAGAAGCGGAACGCATCCATCAGCCGGATCGCCAGCACGAACACGATCAACGCACGGATCGAGGGCAGCATGATGCGGAACAGCAGCGTCCACGGGCCGGCGCCGTCGAGTTGCGCTGCCTCGATCTGGCTGTGGTCCACGGTGTTGAGGCCGGCGTACAGTACCAGGATCATGAAGGGCGTGAACTGCCAGGCGTCGGCCAGCACGACGGTGGCGCGCGCCCAGGCTGGATTGCCCAGGAAGTCGGGCGGGAAAATGCCCAGGCCGATCAGCACGCCGGACACCAGACCCCAGCGGCCGATGAAGATCCAGCGCAGGAACAGCGCCGCCACCACCGGCGTCACGATATTGGGCAGGAACAGCAGCAGGTTCAGCACGCGCGTGCCGAAGGTGAGGCGATACAGCCCGTAGGCGATCAGCAGACCGAGACAGAATTCCAAACCCACCGCGCAAAACACGATCAGCACCGTGCGGTCGAGCGAACCCCAGAACCGTTCGTCCGCCAGCAACGCGGCGTAGTTGCCCAGGCCGATGAAGTCGTGCGCTCCGCTGCCAAGATCGTAGTTGAACAGGCTGAGGTAGATCGCGTAGCCGAGCGGATAGAGCATCACCGAGCCAAGCACCAGGGCGCTGGGCAGCAGGAAGAGCCACCAGCTAAGTTGCGCGCGGCGTAATGCGTTACTGCTCCCCCTCCCCTTGAGGGAGAGGGTTGGGGGGAGGGGGCGGTTCGACGATCGCGCCGACCGCCCCCTCCCCCCAACCCCCTCCCTCAAGGGGAGGGGGAGTATCCTGTCCGTGTTATCAGTAATAGCCGTGGCCCTTGAGAAACGCCTCGGTCTCTCCCGCGGCCGCATCGAGCGCCGGCTTCACCGCCATCTCCCCGGTGATGGCCTGCAAGATGCGGCGGGTGATGAACTCGCCGACCGCATAGAACTCGGGCAGCGCCGGGAACGGCAGCGCGGTCGGGATCGATGCCAGCGACGCCGCATAGTGCCGGTTCGCCGCCTTCAGCTCCGGATCGTCCAGCAGCGATTGGCGCGGCGGCACCATCATCGGCGCTGCGCCCCGCATGTTCGGCTGGTCGGCGGAGGTCGCGATGATGCGGAACAACGTGTCCGGATCCTGCTTGCTGAACGCCGAGATCGCGTAGCCGTCGGAACTGGACCGCGCGTGACCGTCCGGCGGCGGCTCCCAGTCGATCTTGCCGACGACACGCGACTTGGTCGGATCGTCCATCGCCTTCGCGCGCGTGGCCCATTGCAGCCCCATCGCCGCGGTGTCCTGCTGCAACGCGATCATGCACTCGTCGTTGGCGGCGGCGGTGAAACCCTGCTGGGCGTATTGCGTGATCTCCTTCATCGCCTCGACCGCCTGCACGCCCCGGGCGTCGTTGAACACCGGGTGCCATTTGTCGTCGAACCAGCCCGCGCCAATGGTGTTCATGTACCAGTGCGCCTCGTTCAGCCCGGCATCGACCGGCTTGAGGCAACTGATCGTGCCGGCGCGCATCGGCGAGTTGAACGACTTCGCCAGAGCGCGATAGTCGGCCATGGTCTTCGGCGGCGCCTTGCCAGCCTGGTCCAGCAGATCCTTGCGGTAAAAGAACAGCATCACGTTCAGCGTGTGCGGCATCAGGTAGAGCTTGCCGTTGTAGCGGTAGGTGTTCAGCACCGAGTCCGGAAAGTCGTCCAGCTTGAACTCGGCCTTGTATTTTTCCCACAGGTCGTCGAGCGGCCGCAGCCAGCCATTCTTGGCGAAGGTCAGGAAGGTGGCGTCGCTGGCATAGACGATGTCGATGGTATCGGCCTTGGAGGAGAACGCGATGGTGATCAGCTCCAGCGCCTTGTCGAACGGCATGAGCTGGGTGTTCACGGTCACGCCCGGCAGCGCGGTGCGCATCTTCTCTGCGTAGTATTCCAGCGCGGGGTAGCGATGGCTGACCATCTGGATGGTCCCGGCGGCCCGCGCGGCGCTTCCCAAAATCGCCGGCGCCGCCGCAAACGCCTGCATCACCCGCCGTCTGCTCCAGTCGAAGCCGGCCATTGTTTCTCTCCCCCGTTATCGCGATTGCATACAGTCTACGCGGCGTGGACAGATGCTTGTCAATCGCGCTCGGCCCACACTTGCGACACCGTCGCGGCGTGTCGGTCCGCAAGCAGATTCACCACAAAGGCACGAAGGCACAAGGAACTCAATCTTTGTGCCTTCGTGCCTTTGTGGTGAATCTGCTTGCGGACCGACAGCAGCCGCGGTCGAAGCGTGAGAATCGTCACCCCGCCTCGAATACCGCGAACACTTTGTTGGCAGCCAGCACATAGGTTTCGACCAGCTCGGCCCAGACCGGCCGGCGGCCCAGCGCATCCATCGCGCCGGCCAGGCACACCCAGTTCAGCATCTCCTGCTGGCCCGCGTGTTCCAGGTCCGCGGTGCCCAGGCCCTTCCACAATGTCAGCCGCCCGTCGCGCAGTTCCTCGAACCGCGCACGGTCCGCGGCCATGTCCGGCCAGACATAGTGATTGCTCTTGGCAAGAAATGAATGCGACCAACTCGATGAGGCGATAACCGCCACGCGCCACGGCGAGTCGCGCAAGGCACGCGCGGTTGCGGCCCCGACCGCGAAGCAGCGCGCGGCGCTCGGCCCCGGCGGGTCGGGCTCATCCGACCCGGTGCCGTCGATATGCGCGAACGCACCACGCTTGGAAATCGTGGAGGAGCCGTAGCAATTGACGTGGAACGGCAGCACCGGCCAGGGAAAACCCTTGCGGTCATAGTCCAGATACAACAGGGCATTGATGAACGCATGCGGCAGCCCCGCCTCATGCCGCATCGTGTATGCATACGGCATGTCGAAGCCTTGCTCGATCAGCGCGGTCGCCAGGGCGCGGCCGGCGGCGCGGTGACCGGCGTGACGCACGACCGTATCGTTGGGCTCACCCCAGGCGTTCGCAGCCTTGCCGAGCCGCGCGAACGGGCGGGACTCGATCGCATCCAATGCGAAGACACAGAACGGCGCGACACCGTCCTCGCGGAAGTTCTCGTATTGGTCGTCGCCCCAGATCAGCACGAGGTCCGGATTGAACGCGTCCAGCGCGGCGCGCACCGCGCGGAATGCCTCGACCAGGCGTTGCCGGTGCGGACCGGCGAGGCGGCCGGCCTGGTGCTCCGCCCATTCCTGCTGCATCGGCGCGGGCCAGCCGGACGGATCGCGCACCGCCGCCGGCACATGCGGGCTGCGCATCACGCGTTCCAGGATGCCCGCCATCCGCTCGTCGGTGCCCAGCAGCGGGGGAGAATGCGTCACCCCCAGCCCGAGAATCTCGGCCATCGGCGTTGCCTCCTTGGTCTGGTCGTCGGTCGGAGGATAGGCACGATGACGGACGGAGGGAAACCTAACACCGCGCGCGACCGGGTGCACGGTCTGCCGCACCAGGCGCGCGGTCCGGCGTGCCGGACGCGCGGTCCGACACGGCGGCGCGCGGTCAAGCCGTCACGTTGACCACGGACGCTCCTGGCGCCGGCGCCGCCTCGGCCGCTGCCGGGGCGGAAGCGGCACTGGCGGGTGCGTGCGGCAGGGTCACACGTTGGCCCGCCGCCCTCGCCGCCACGGTAATCTGCCGGCCGAGGCTCGACAGCGCGCTTGGCGCCGCGTCGTGCGACAGATCGTAGCGGTATTTGGTCAACAGGCGATTCAACGCGGCCTGCTGTTCGGCCGGCGATGCAGCCGGGGCGGCCTGAGAAGCGGGGGCGGCATGGGAAGCGGGCGCTGCCGGTGGCGCGGCGTGCGCGACCGGCGGCACGGCCCGCGGAGTTGGCGGCGGAACGGGGGTGACCGGGGGTGTGGCGGTGATTGTCAAAGCCATGACCTGGACTTTCGGCATGAGGTGACATTGCCGTCACTTTTTGCCGGACGTCTCCATATCAGCAGTTCTGGATTAACAAACTCCTAAGATTTGGCGGTGATCGAGGGCAGGAAGACACGCCATACCTCGCCCCTGCCGGCAATAGACCGCTCAGCCATCTGCGAACAGCTCAACCATCTGCGAACAGCTCAGCGATCTCCGGACAGGTCAGCCAACCGCGAACAGGTCAGCGATCGCCGGACAGGTCAGCCATCCGCGCCGGCCGCCGCGCGAGACGCGCCGGGATGCCGTCCGGCCCGCTGCGGCAAGAAAAGCACGCAGACGATGATGAAAACCGCGATCACCGCCGATGCGAATGGGCGGCTGAACGCGAGGCCGCCGTCCGGCACCGGCTTGTCCAGGAAATCGCCGACGGTCGCGCCGAGCGGCCGCGTCAGGATGAACGCAGCCCAGAACAACAGCACGCGCGACATGGACGTCCAGAAATAGAGGCCGGCGACCACCGCCAGCCCTGCGGCGAACACCAGCGCACCGCCGGTGTAGCCAAGGCCTCCGCTGTCGGCCGTCCAATCGCCTAAAGCGGTCCCGAGGGTTTGCGAGAACGTGATAGCCGCCCAATAGAACGCTTCCACCTTCGGCGTGCTCACCGTGTTGACCGAAATGGTGCGCTCGGACCCATACCAGAGGCCGAGCACAAGGACGAGACAACTGGCCAGCAGCAGGGAGCCGCCGGCATAGCCGATGCCGAGCGAACGATCGGCGAAATCCGCCATCGTGGTGCCGAAGGTGGTGGAGGCGACGATCGTGGCCCAGTAGAGCAACGGCTGAAACGCTCGCGCGCGAATTTGCGCAATGACAAGTACAATGAGCAAGCCGAGGAACAGCGCCGTGCCGTCCAGGTAACCCCATTTGAGCGTCATGGTGACGGAATCGCCGCCCGTCTCGCCCAACGTCGTGGCGGCGATCTTGATGATCCAAAAGACCAGCGTGACTTCCGGGACCTTGCTCAGGGCGTCCCGTTTCGACATGGCTTCCATGGATGACATTGGCCTTTCCGGATGCTGCGGGTCGCCCGGGATCGACGCCTGCGGGGATGACATACACAAGCCACAGGGAACTGCCAGCTTACAGTCTGTCAACTCTCGGTCCGCCTGGAGCGGTTCTGCGGATGACGGCCGGACTGGCGCAGAGTGCAACGCTAGGTCTTGAAAAGTGATAGCAGCCCCTGCAGCAATTGCGTCGGGGTGGGAGGGCAGCCGCGGATCACCAGGTCCACCGGCACCACGGCGGAGACGCCGCCGACCACGGCATAGCTGTCGGCGAACACGTGCCCGTCGGCGGCGCAATCGCCGGCCGCGACCACCCATTTCGGGTCGGGCGTCGCGCGCCAGGTACGCTCCAGCGCCTCGCGCATGTTCCTGGTCACCGGTCCGGTGACCAGCAGGACGTCGGCATGCCGTGGCGAGGCAACGAAGTGCAGGCCGAAGCGTTCCAGGTCGTAGAAGGCGTTGTTCAGCGCGTGGATTTCCAGTTCGCAGCCGTTGCAGGAGCCGGCGTCCACCTCGCGGATCGCCAGGCTGCGCCCGAGTTTGCGCCGTGCAGCCTGGTCGAGCGTGGCGGCGAGCGCGGCAAGCTGCGGGTCGTCGGGCGGCCTCGGTTCGGTGAGCGGCGAACGCAGGCCTTGCAGGAGGGTTCTCAGCATGGGCGCCGGCTCCGCCCCGCAGCATACAAGTTGGATGCACGCAGCGTGCCGTGGTCAGCGTTCAACGCCTCGACGACGACGTATTTGCTGGCGAACAACGCGACCACCAAGTGATCCATGTGCTTCAGGCAGCCACGCGCAGCCGGCCCTTGCCGGTCGGCGCAGGCGTGATTCGCAATTCCACGTCCTGGCCCAGGTCACTCAAGGCCTGAAGCAGCCGATCGGTGGAGAACGCGGTGATCTGGCCGTTGAACAGGGCAGAGACAAGCGCTTGATCCATGTGCATAAGGTCACTGGCCTGCGTCTGGGTCAGGCCACGTGCGGCAACGATCTCGCTGATCTTGCGCATCAGGTCGGCACGGAGCACGAGGTCTTCGGCGTCCGGAAGACCAAGCGCATGGAAAGCGCTCTCGCTCGTGTAGGTCACGGTCGCCTTTCTGGCCATGCTGCGTACTCCTGTTCGGCCTGCTTCAGCCTCGCCCCTACCTTGCCAGTTCATGCAATCCATCCCAGCGGTTTCATCCCCAACCCACCGCCCACGCAGACGATGACTCATCATTGATAGCTGCGCTGGCCCGGATCAAATCAACATAGTGCCGATCCATTGGTCCTATACCGGAACCAGTTGGCGGCGTCACAGATCGTGCCCCGAATAGGAACAATTGAAGCTCTTGTTGCATAGTGGGAAGTCGGCGACGATGTTGCCCTCGATCGCGACTTCCAGCAGCGGCCATTGGAACCACGATGCGTCGCGCAGATGGCAGCGATCCACGCGGCCGCCGGCGACGCGCAGCCATACCAGCACGTCGCCACGGAACGCCTCGACCAGCGCCATGCCTTCGCCGGGTTCGAGCGGGGCGTCTTCCACCGACGCGCGCACCTCGCCCTTCGGCAATGTCTTCAGCAAGTGTTCCAGCAGCACCAGGCTTTGCTCGATCTCGTGGATGCGGATCCAGATGCGGGCGTTGACGTCGCCATCGCGCCGCACCGGCACGTCGAATGTCAGCCTGTCATAGGGTGCATAACCAACCGCCCGGCGCGCATCGAAATCGCGGCCGGAGGCACGGCCGACATAGCCGCCGGCGCCGAACCGCAGCGCCAGGTCCGGGCGCAGGATGCCGGTGCCGACGGTGCGGTCCTGCAAAGACGCGGTGCCGTCGTACAATGCCACCAAGGGCGCGAGGCGTGCGCGGACCTCCGTTACCAGCGCGCCGATCGCCGCGGCGCCGTCCGCATTCAGGTCGGATGAGACGCCGCCGGGCACGATGCGATCCATCATCAGGCGATGGCCGAAGCATGCCGAGGCGCAGCGCAGCACGCGCTCGCGCAGCACGCCGCAATGCGCCAGCATGATGCTGAACGCCGCGTCGTTGCAGATCGCACCGAAATCGCCGAGGTGGTTGGCGATGCGCTCCAGTTCCGCCATCACGCCGCGCAACGCGGCGGCACGCGGCGGCACGGCGATGCCCAGCGCCGCCTCCACCGCCAGGCAGAAGGCGTAGGCATAGGCGACGGTGGAATCGCCCGAGGTGCGGCCGGCCAGGCGCAGCGCGCGCGGGATCGATGCGCCGTGCAACAGCGCATCGATCCCCTTGTGCACATAGCCCAGACGCTGTTCCAGCCGCACCACGGTCTCGCCGTCGCACGTGAAACGGAAATGGCCAGGCTCGATAATGCCGGCATGCACGGGACCGACCGGAATCCGGTGCAGGTTTTCTCCTTCGACCGGCAGGAAGTCATAGGGCGGGGGCGACTCGTCGCCCCAGCGTCCGTGGTCGAACCAAGGTCGCATGTCGAGCGCCCCGACCGGGTTGAGCCCGATCAGGTCTCGCATCACGCGTTCCAGCCGTATGGCGGGCGCGTGCACGCGGCCGACCGACGGATACGTGTTGTCGGGACATTCCAGGCTCAGCACGACGATGGCCGGCGCGGCGCTTTGCAACACCGCCATGTGGACGCGGCCGGTTTCGCCCCACACGCTCAGCAGCGTCAGCTCTCCGGCCGCGAGCAAGCCGGCGGCGTCCTGCCAGGCCTGTGCGTCGATCACGACGCAGGGGAAGGGCCGATGCCCCTCGATCCGCTGCCCGCCGGCGATGATCGCGTCGAGTGCCATCGGTTCAGCCCAGCATCGCCGCGACGTGCTGGAACCAGGCGACCAGCGGCCCGGGCAGCCAGATCCCGGCGATCAGCACCAGCGCGAGATGCGCGAAGATCGGCGCATAGGATGCCTTCACCGGCCCAATCGGGCCGCGCGGCGCGCCGAACGCCACCGAGGTCATGCGCAACAGCAAGGCCCCGAACGAGATCAGCACGCCGAACACCACCAGGATCGCCAGCAGCGGCTCGCGGGAGAAGGTGGAGCTGATGATGAGGAACTCGCTGGTGAACACGCCGAAGGGCGGCAGGCCGGCGATCGCGGCAACGCCGGCGACCAGCGTCCAGCCCAGCACCGGATGGGATTCGGTCAGGCCGCCCATGTCGGCGATGCGCTGCGTGCCCTTCACCTGCGCGACGTGACCCACCGAGAAGAAGATCGCGGATTTCGTCAGGCTGTGCATGGTCATTTGCAGCAGGCCGGCGAAGTTGCCGAACGGTCCCGCCATGCCGAAGGCGAACACGATGATGCCCATGTGTTCGATCGAGGAATAGGCGAACAGGCGCTTGATGTCGCGCCGGCGGTACAACATGAAACCGGCGAAGA
>DATHNI010000190.1:0-3202 GCA_035486135.1 Acetobacteraceae bacterium | reverse complement strand
GGCGACCGCGAGCGGGTGATCGCCGGAACGGATTGTGGTTTTGGCACGTTTGCCGGCCGCGAATACGTGGCGGAGGAGATCGTCTGGGTGAAGCTCGCCGCAGCCGCCGAGGGCGCGCGCATCGCGTCGCGCCGGTTGTGGGGCCGGGAGGGCACGTGATGACGCCTTGGCCGAAGGAAGCAAAAGAACGAACGAGTCTTCCATGCATGGTCAGGATCTGACCGTTCACACCCCGGACCCGGCGATCCTTGAACGGCAAACGGGACGCATGCCGCGTCCACCGGTGGCCGGACGATGATCGCTGCGATCAGCCTTATGCGGCGCCAGGACTCCATAAGCCTGGCGCGGTTCCGCCGTCACTGGCTCGATATCCATGGTCCCCTGGTCTGTGGGTTTCCCGGGCTTCGGCGTTACGTGCAATGCCATGTCGTCGCCTCCGCCGCGATGAACGACACCGCCCGGGCGATGCGTATCGATGGGTTTCCGATCCTGTATTTCGACAGCGACGAGGATCGGACGCGCGCGCATCACTCGCCGGAAATGGCCGCCTGCAATATCGATTCACGGCAATTCGTCGGCGCCGTCTCGCGTGCCATCACGGACGTCTCGGGCGGCCTCCGATCGAATGCGGGGCGCTTCAGCCTGATCGAGATCTGGCCCGAAACTGCTTCACCCGAGCCGCGCCTGGTGCATTACCGTGTGCGAGAACAAGGCGCCGCGCCGAACAGCGCCGTTCCCCATCTGCCAGTCACCGCCGGCGCCGTGACGCAGACCTGGTACGATAGCCTTGTCGACCTGGAATGCGCAGCCGACATCCTGGACGCCTCCTGCTCCGCGCGGTTTGTCGTTGAAGAACACTGGCTGGTCTGACCGGCCACCGCGCGAAGCTGGATCGGCAGTATCGAGGGGGTGCTGTCGGGTTCACCATGATGGCGATCTTCGCGGGTGCCGCCTCGCCACCCGAAGAACCTACGAGGCAGTCCGCGGCGACCAGCCATAAGCCTTGGCGCAGGCGCCGCCCATGAGCATGGCCCGCTCTGTGTCGCTCAGGCGATCGGTCTTCAGAAACGGCTCGACGGCCTGCGCGAAGTTGACGACAGCAAATGCGCGCGTCCAGTCCGTGCCCCACAAGCAGCGATCGAAACCCCAGGCATCGAACACGCGGGCAAGCGGGTCCCAGATGTCCGGAAACGGAAACGGCTGCTGCGACAAAGTGCACGCGCCGCTGACCTTGATCACCGCGTTCGGGCGCTTCGCGAGTTCCAGCACCTTCGGGAGGTCGGCCCAGGGCTGCGGCGGCGCGGGCGGCTCGCGCGGCTGCAGGATGCCCAGATGATCGATGATGAATCGCGTCTCGGGATGCCGATCGATCAGCGCGGTGCCCACGTCCAGGTTGCCCCAGAACAGGATGTTGACCGGCAGATCGTAACGCACGGCCGCACGTAGAACCCGGTCGAGGCCCGGGTCGTTCGCCTGCCGTCCCGACTCTTTCGGCAGCATGATGCGGATTCCAACTGCTCCCGGCGTCTGCTTCCAGGCAGCGATGACATCGGCCACCGCCGGATCGTCCGGGTTGACCGGCTTGACGATGGCGAACCGGTCGGGATGGGCGCGTTGCACCTCCACCGCATAGCTGGCGTCGTACTGGTACAAGCCAAAGGCGGAGATGAAGATCGCGCCATCGACGCCGACTTTGCCCATCGCCGCGACCATCTCGTCACCGGTGACGTGAGCGGGCCAGTTCGGCACGCTGTGCCAGGGCCGCTTCGGCGTGTTCGCCTCATAGGCATGGACCTGTGAATCGATGATCATCGGCGAAGCTCCTCGGTGGACAGGGTGAGTCTGACCATCACGGCAGGTTTGTGTCCAGGGGGCCGAGGCTTCGCTGATGCCGGGGGCGCGTCGCTCCCTGTCGTTGACGACTTCCAACAATCGACATCCGCTTGTCGATGTTGATACTCCACAAGCGGCGGTTCCGGGTTCGGCCAAGCTGGCCCACGACCGGAGACGGAGAAATCTACCATAACAACACATACGCAATGAACGCGGCGCAGCAGAGCAAGTAGGCGGCGAGCAGTCCGGCGCGGAGTTTCGTGGTATAGGGCCGGACGCTGGGAATTGCGCCGCATGCCAGCCATGCCGCCATCGTCGCGCCGGTCAGGATTTGCGCGGCGCGCATTTCCTCGCCGGTGACGGGGCCTGGCATGGAAGGCCGGCGGCCCGAGGCTCAGGTCCTCGCCGGCATCGGCACGTAGACCCGCCCATCGAACAGCCGCCGCGCGGTGCGGTAGAACGCGCCGCTATGCGCCACCCAGCCGCTGGCCGCATCCTGCGCGACGTCGGCCCCGACGGTCAGGATGCCGGACGGCATGCCGATGCGGATCGTATCGCCGGCGCCCGGCCGCAGTGCCTGGTTCGCCAGCGTGCCGGCGATGCGTGCCGCCACCGCGGTGCACAGCGAGGCGGTCAGCGGCAGCGCGCGGTGCGGCTGGCCGTTGGAGATGAACCGGGCGGTCAGATCCACCTGCGCTGCGGCGATTGGCTCGCCGGCCAGGGTCGGCGCGTCCATCGGCGGCGCGATGAAGCCGACGAACGGCACGCCGCCGATGGCGCGCGCCTCGGCGTCGTCGCGTGCGATGCCCATGGCGACGGACGCTGCTCGGCGCACGAGTTGCAACTTCTCCAGCACGGCCTTGTCGCGCTCCAGTTCTTCCGGCAACTCGCGGCCGGTCAGGCCGAGGTCGCCGGCGCGCACGAACACGCAGGCGTTGGCGGCATCGACCATGGACAGTTCAACCGGCCCCATGCCGGGGATGTCCAGGCGGTCCACCACGGCGCCGGTGGGCAGCAGCTTGCCGGTGGTGGCGCCGCCGGGGGACAGGAAGTCCAGCCGCACCGGAGCGCCGGTGCCGGCCACGCCCGGGATGGCCAGGTCGCCGTCGGTGGCAGCGCGGCCGTCCTGCAACGGGAAGGTCGAGCGGATGATCTTCTTCGTGTTGGTGTTGAAGACTCGCACCACGGCAGTGTCGCCATTGGGACGCACGATCGCCTCGTCCACCGCGAACGGACCGACGGCGGAGCTCATGTTGCCGCAGTTGCTGCGGTAGTCCACGGCTGCCTCGCGGATCTGCACCTGGGCGAAGGTGTAGTCGATATCGGCGTCTTCGCGTTCCGAGGGGGCCAGGATGCAGACCTTGGACAG
>DATHNI010000189.1:0-10700 GCA_035486135.1 Acetobacteraceae bacterium | reverse complement strand
ACCGTCGATCATCGCGTCGCCGACGGCGCGCTCGGCGCGCAATGGATGGCGGCGTTCAAGACGATCCTGGAAGACCCGCTGAGTCTGATGCTGTGACGACGAGAAAGTCTCCTCTCCCGCTTTCGGCGGGAGAGGGTAGGGTGAGGGTGATCCGTACGGCACGCTGCGCCCTCACCCTACCCCCTCCCACTAAGTGGGAGAGGAATCAGTGATGCCTGCCTTCACCCTTCGCAATGCCGCACCCGCTGACGTCCCAGACGTGCTGCGCCTCGTGCGCGGGCTCGCCGAGTATGAACGCCTGCTGCATGAAGTCGTCATGACCGAAGCCGACCTGCACGCCGCGTTGTTCGGTCCGCAACCGCGTGCCTACGCGGTGCTGGCCCACGCCGAGGGCGGGGCGGTTGGCCTCGCGCTGTGGTATTACACGTTCAGTACCTTCCGCGGCCGGCCCGACATCTTCCTCGAAGACCTGTTCGTCGAACCGGCGCAGCGCGGCCAGGGCATCGGCCTCGCGCTGCTGCGGCACCTCGCGCAGCGCGCGGTCGCGGAAGACTGCCGGCGCGTCGAATGGCGTGTGTTGAACTGGAACGCGCCGTCGATCGCGTTCTACGAAAGCCTCGGCGCAACGCAGATGCAGGACTGGCACGTGCGGCAGCTTGGCGGCGAAGCGCTCGCCGCGCTCGCCAAAGGGAGTCGATGATGGCTGACCAGAACTTCGACATTATCGTGCTGGGCGGCGGTCCCGGTGGCTATGTCGCCGCCATCCGCGCGGCACAGCTTGGCATGAAGACCGCGATCGTGGAGCACGAGAACCTCGGCGGCATCTGCCTCAACTGGGGCTGCATCCCCACCAAGGCGCTGCTGCGCACCTCCGAGATCAACCACCTGCTGCACCATCTGCCGGAGTTCGGCTTCGCGGCGGTCGAGCCGCGATTCGAACTCGACAAGGTGGTGAAGCGCTCGCGCGCGGTGGCGAAGCAGCTCTCCCAAGGCGTGGCGCACCTGATGCGCAAGAACAAGATCACGGTGTTCGACGGCACTGGCAAGCTGGCGGGCAAGCAGACGCTGGCGGTGGAAAAAGACGGCAAGCCGGTCGCCACGCTGAAGGCGCCGCACATCATCCTGGCAACCGGCGCGCGCGCCCGGCAGCTTCCCGGCATCGAGGCGGACGGCAAGCTGATCTGGGCCTACCGCGACGCCATGGTGCCGAAAGAGTTTCCAAAGTCGCTGCTGGTGATCGGCTCCGGCGCGATCGGCATCGAGTTCGCCAGCTTCTACCTCAACATGGGTGCCGCGGTGACCGTGGTGGAAGTGCTGCCGCGTATCCTGCCTGTCGAGGACGAGGAGATTTCCACCTTCGCGCATAAGGCGTTCGAAAAGCAGGGCATGAAGATCATGACCGGCGTCGCCGTGAAGGGCGCGAAAAAGGGCAGCAACAACGTCACCGTCACCGTCGAAGCGGGCGGAAAATCGCAGGACATCACGGTGGATCGCGTGATCTCCGCGGTCGGCATCGTCGGCAACGTGGAGGACCTCGGCCTTGAAGGCACGGGCGTGAAGGTCGATCGCACGCACGTAACGATCGACGAATACTGCCGCACCGGCGAACCGGGCGTGTATGCGATCGGCGATCTCGCCGGACCGCCCTGGCTGGCACACAAGGCGATGCATGAAGGCGTGATCTGCGTGGAGAAGATCGCCGGACTGAACGACGTGCATCCGATGGACGTGCGCAACATCCCCGGCTGCACCTATTGCCGGCCGCAGGTTGCCTCGGTGGGGTTGACCGAGGCGCGCGCCAAGGAACTCGGGCACGAACTGAAAGTGGGAAAGTTCCCCTTCATCGGCAACGGCAAGGCGATCGCCATGGGCGAGCCGGAGGGCATGGTGAAGACCGTGTTCGACGCCAAGACCGGCGAACTGCTGGGCGCGCACATGATTGGCGCCGAGGTGACCGAGATGATCCAGGGCTACACCATCGCCCGCACGCTGGAGAGCACGGAAGCCGAGTTGATGCGTACGATCTTCCCGCACCCGACAATCAGCGAGACCATGCACGAGGCGGTGCTGTCGGCGTACGGACGCACGCTGCATTTCTGACCGCGCGCCATGATGGCCACCGCCGCGGACTGTGCCGGATTGGAAGTCCTCGGCGAGTTGGAGCCGGCGCTGTTGGCGCAGGTCGCATCGCAGTGTAGTATCGTTACTGTCGCGGCGCAGGCAACGATCCTGCGGCAGGGGGCAACCAACGGCCAGGTGCATTTCCTGCTCTCCGGTTGCGTGCATCTCTATTTCGACGATGTCTCCAAGTCGCAGCCGATCGAGATCGAGGCCGGTCGGATGTTCGGCGAGATGTCCGTCATCGACGAACTGCCGGTCTCGGCCTTTATCGTCGCCGCCGAGCCGTGCCGCATCCTGTTGCTGCCGGCGGACGTCTTCTGGTCAAAGCTCGTCCCCGCGCCTGGCGTTGCGCGCGCGATCATGCGCTCGATCAGCGGCCGCATTCGATCCGATTCGCAGGCATTGTTGCGGGCGATGCAGGATCGCATCCAGCACGCGTCGCTGGAGCAGGAGCTGAGGCTGGCGCGGCAGATTCAAATGGGGATGCTGCGGCGGGTCAATCCGTGGTTCCCGGACCGCGATGAATTCACCATTTTCGCCAGGATCGAGCCCGCCAAAGAAGTAGGCGGCGACTTCTATGATGCGTTCCTGCTGGATCGCGACCATCTCGTGCTGGCGATCGGCGACGTCGCGGGCAAAGGCGTCAGCGCCGCCCTCTTCATGGTCCGCGCCCTGACATTGCTGCGTAGCGCCGCGGTGAACTGGGTCTCGTTGGCCGATACGGTGCGGGGCGTGAACCGCACGCTGGCGGACGACAACGAAGCGTCGATGTTCCTGACGCTGTTCATGGCGGTACTCGATCTTCGAACCGGTCTGCTCCGATACATCAATTTCGGCCACTTGCCCGCGTTGATCCGTTCGCCGGATGGCTCGGTCGCGTATCACCAGATGTCGCCCGGTGTCGTGTTCGGTTTGATCGAGAATGCGCAAGGCGCGATCGGCAGCCTGGTTCTGTCGCCCGGATCCACGCTTGTGTTGTACTCGGACGGTGTCACCGAAGCCGAGGATCCGGGGGAGCGGCACTTCGGTCTGCATGGATTGCTCGACGCCGCAGCGCAAGCGAAGACCCACGATCCGGACGTCATTGTCGGCCTGATCGCCGCGGCCGTGACGGATCATGCCGGGGCGGCGGAGCAAGCCGACGACATCACGATTCTCGCTGTGACGTTCAACGGAAGCCGGCCGGACGAATGAGCCTGGAGGGCTGGTCCATGGCGGCGGTCTGCGGTTGAACAGGAGATTGCCTCGCTTCACTGCCAAAAAACAGACCCCCCTCCCCTTGAGGGAGGGGGGTTGGGGAGAGGGGGCGGTGCTGCACGGGACCCCTCCCTCCAACCCCCCTCCCTCAAGGGGAGGGGGGCATCCTTTGCGCGACGGCCTCGCAGTTTCATTCAGGGCGGGTCGGCCGCCGCCCCTGGCATTGATTTCCCGGTGCCCGCCCTCTAAGTATCGACATTGTTGCTACGGGAGCAGGCGGATGCGGGTTTTGGTGAAGAAGTGGGGGAACAGCGCCTCGGTGCGTATTCCGGCCTCTGTCATGGCAGCGGCCAAACTCAAACTGGATCAGGAAGTTGACGTGCGCGAGGAGGCAGGACGCATCGTTATCGACCCGGTCCGACCGGCTGAATACGTCATCGCCGACCTGGTTGCCGGCATCACCGACGAGAACCGGCACGGCGAAATCGATTTCGGTCCACCGATCGGCAAGGAAATTCTATAGTGCCGCGGCACTATGTTCCGGATGAAGGCGATATCGTGTGGATCGATTTCGATCCGCAAAAAGGCCACGAGCAAGCTGAACACCGGCCCGCGGTGATCCTCAGCGGGGCCGGCTATAATGGACGCGCAGGGCTGATCGTCTGCTGCCTGACGACGACCCGGATCAAGGGTTACCCGTTCGAAGTCCGCCTGTCGGGACAGCCAGACAGCGTTGCGCTCGCGGATCAGGTCAAGAGCTTCGATTGGCGTGCGCGACGGGCGATACGCAAAGGACGCGCCACCACGCAGGAACTGGCCGAAATTCGCGCCAAGCTTCGCGCATTGATCGGTTGAAAGGCACGCCCGGCTTGCGACCGTCACAAACTTTGAAAGTTCGTCCTTGACCAAGCCGCACCAACGCTTGCTCGTGGTGCAGCCATTGCCTGGCATCGGCGACATGGTCTGGCACCTGCCGCACATCCGCGCCCTGGCGCACCACGCCGGCGGCCCGGTCACGCTGGTTGCCAAGCCACGCTCGCGCGCCGACGAAATCTTCGCCGCCGAAGACACCGTGCGCGACATCATCTGGGTGGATCGCAATCCGAAAAACGCGCGTGGCACGCACGACGGATTGCTCGGGCTGTGGCGGCTGATCCGCACGCTACGCGCCGGCCGGTTCGATGCAGCGGCGCTGCTGCATCATAGTCCGTCACTGGCCTTCGCCACGTTGGCCGCCGGCATTCCGTTGCGCCGAGGTTATGGGATCGGCGTGCAGCGCTGGTTCCTCAGTCAGGGGCCGTACCTCACTAATGCGGTCTGGCGGCAACACCGGCCGTTGCAGCGTGCCACGCTGTTCCTGCAAGCCGCCAACATCGCAATTGACGAGCCAGAGCCGCGCCTGCCGATCGCGCCGGCAGCCTGCCAGGCAATGCTGCAACGATTGCACGATGTGGAGCGGCCACTGGTCGTGCTCGGCATCGGCAGTTCCGAACCGGCGCGGCAATGGGGTGCGGCGCGCTTCGCCGCCCTGGCGCGCGCATTGCTGGATGCCGGCTGGCCAAGCCTCGCTTTGGTCGGCGGTCCGGGCGAGGCGCCACTGCAACACGATATCTGTGCCGCACTCGGCAAGGATGCCGCGCGCATCGTGCCTGCGCTGGGTTGGCACCTGGCGGAGACCGCCGCGCTGCTGGCCGAAGCATCGTTCTATGTCGGGAACGACACCGGCGTTATGAACATGGCCGCCGCCGTCGGTACCCGCGCCTATGCGTTATTCGGCACCACGCCGGCGCTGCACCACAGTCCGCACATCGTGCCGATCGTTTCCCCGCTGGGCGGACCGGTCGATGGCGTCGCGCGGCTTTCCCTGGACGCCGTGCTTGCGATCATCGAACACGATCGCTGCTCTTTAGGCCCAGGCTAGAGCGGCAGCAGCGCGCGATGCACGCGCCGCCGCATCGCCATCGCGATGCTACTCCACTATACACGGTGCAACAGCCGGTGCCCCACGCGGTCCGGCGCAAAAGGCGGAAGCGGAGACCGAGACAATGACATCCCGGCGATACTGGATCTATTTCCTGCTCTTTTTGTTCAACGTGATTTGCTACCTCGACCGTATCAACATGTCGGTCGCCGGCCGCTCGGTCGCGCAGGAATTCGCACTTTCGCCAGTCGCACTGGGCTATCTCTTCTCATCGTTCCTGTGGGCCTACGTGGTGATGATGCTGCCCAGCGGCCATCTGGTGGACCGTCTGGGCGCGCACCGCGTCGCGGCGATCGGCGCCGCCTTCTGGTCCATCGCGCAAATGCTCAGCGGTGCGGCAATGGGCTTCGGCACCCTGCTTCTCACCCGCCTCGGGCTTGGAGCCGGTGAGGCGCCGACATTTCCCGTCAGCTACCGCAGCGTGCGTGATTGGGCACCCTACACCGAGCGCGGCCTCGCCGTCGGCTGCATCCAGGCGGGAACCTTGCTCGGCCCTGCGCTGAGTGCTCCTGCGGTAGCGTGGCTGATCGCCGAAACCTCCTGGCGCTGGTCGTTCGTGGTGACCGGAGCGATCGGGCTGGTCTGGGTCGCGGTGTGGCTCGCATTCGTATCGACACCAGAGCGAACGACCTGGCTGCCGGAACCGGAACGCCGCCGCATCCTGGCGGAACGTCATGCCGGCGAGACGATGGCGGCGCATGGCGGCATCGGCTATCGCGGCCTGCTGCGCTCGCCGTCGATGTGGGGGCTGGCAATCTCGCAGGGCTGCGCGGTGTATACCGTGTATCTCTATCTGAGTTGGCTACCGAACTACCTGCAAACCGCCCGGCATTTGTCGCTGGTGCAGTCAGGCCTGTTCACCTCGGTGCCGTTTTTTGTTGGCGCCGCGGTGATCATCCTTACCAACTGGATCGGCGACCGGATCCTGACGCCGCACACGATGCGCAACGGCGGCCGGCGCGTGGTGGTGGTGGCGTGCCTGCTGCTGTGCGCCCTCGGCAGCGCGATCCCGTTCGTGGACTCGCTGACCATGGTGGTGATCCTGACCATCTTCCCGATCAGTTTCGGCGGCACCGCCACCGCGACGAATGCCGCGCTCTGCAACGACCTGTTGCGCTCGCAGGCGGATAGCGGCCGGGCGTTCGCCTTCATGGTGCTTGGCGGCAATGTGTTCGGCCTGCTGGCACCCATCGTCACCGGCTACATCGTGCAGGCGACCGGCAGCTTCGCCGCTGCTTTCATGCTGGCAGGGCTGCTGTCGCTGATCGGCGCCACGGTGTCGTTCACCCTGACCCGCCACACACTCGGCGAGGAAACGCCGAGTGCTCTGCAACCAGGCATGGCAGGCGGTTAGAAAGGACGTCATACCAACGAGCAAAACGACTGACGTACCAGCACGCACCGCCCCCACCGTCATGGCCGGGCTTGACCCGGCCATCTGTCGCGGCACCCTGTCGCGAGAGAGTGCCGCGATAGATGGCCGGGTCAGGCCCGGCCATGACGGTTGGAAAGACCATTGCAAACTAGCCGAGAGCCACGGGTTCGGTGGCTTGGTAAGAGACGAAGTGCAGCCCATGAAAGAAACCCTGCGTGATCGGATCGGCATCGATGTCGGGCGCAAGCTGAAGCTCGAGGACGCGATCGCCTGGGCAACGCGTCACGGCGTTCGCAGCATCGACGTGGAACTCGACACCGGCGCCAACGCCTTCACCAGCTTCGACGCGGCACGGGCTGCCGGCGTTCGCGAGGCCTGCGCGCGTGCGGGCCTGCAACTCGGGCTGCACACCTCATCGGCCGTCAATGTTGCCGAATATGCGCCGCTGCTGGCGGAGGCTGCCGACGCCTATCTGCGTGCGTATATCGACGCCTCGGCGTTGCTCGGCGCCAAGTGGATCGTGGTGCATGCGGGGTTTCATTTCACCTCCGACGTGGAGCAGCGGATGCAGGCGGGACTGGAGCGGCTGCAACGCACGGCGGCCTATGCCGAAACGAAAGGCGCTTTGCTGCTGCTGGAAAATCTCAACAAGGAGCCGGCCGACGCCGAGGTGCATTACCTGGCCCACACGCTGGAAGAATGGCGCTGGTACTATGAACGCATCGACTCGCCGGCCCTGGCCCTGTCGTTCACCGCCAACCACGCGCATCTGGTGCCGGAGGGTGTCGCCGGTTTCGTCGATGCGATGCCGATCGATCGCGTCTCGGAGGTCCGGCTGGCCGATTGTTTTCGTAACGGTAACGAACAGCATCTGCGCCCCGGTGAGGGCGATTTCGATTTTGCCGGCCTGTTCCGGCGGCTGGACGCGAAGGGCTTCAAAGGCCACTACATGAACGCGTTCGGCTCACTGGAAGACATGCTGCACGCCAGAGAATACCTCTCCCGCGCTGCGCACGGGTAACCTCTCCCGCGAGAGCGGGAGAGGTCGAGGCGCACTTGCGCCGAGGGTGAGGGTGATCGGGTCGGCACGCAACACCGTAAGGCGTAGCGTGCCGGCCCGATCACCCTCACCCTCACCCTCACCCTCACCCTCGCCGCTCACGCGTCTCGACCTCTCCCGCGGGAGAGGTCATGCGCCACCGGCGGCCTTCGCAGCATCCAGAACGCCACGCTGCCGCAGACATAGAAGAAGATCGACAGCCCGAACGCCACCTGGTAGCTGCCGGTCGCATCGAACGTCCAACCCGCCAGCCACGCACCAGACGCCGAGCCGATCCCCGTGCCGATCGTGATCGCCCCGAGGATCGAGCCAAGATGTGGCCCCGGGAACAGATCCGCCGTCTTCGCCGTGATCGCCGGCCCGCGCGCGCCCCAGGTCAGGCCGAAGAAACACGCATGCAGCCACAGCAACAAATGCTGGTCCGGCCCGGTGATCAACATCGCGCAGGCCACGCCGATGATCGACGTGCCATAGGTCATCACCGCGGACAATTCGCGTCCGATATAGTCGGACACCCATCCGGTCAGGATCACTCCCGGCAGCGACAGCAACGCACCCAAGCCCAGCACCTCGGCCGCGTACAGTTTGTCGAACCCCATCGTCACCGCGAACGCCAACTGGTGCAGCGCCACGAGGAAACTGCCGAGGCCGGTGAACACATAGACCAGCCCGAGCAACCAGAAATGCGGCGTGCGCATCGCCTGGCGCAGCGTCCAGCCCTCGCCGTCCGCGCGCGCGGCGAGCGACGCCAGCCGATCGGCCTCGTTGGGACGAAACAGCAAGGCCAGCGGCAGGAACGCCACGGCCATGAAACCGCCCTGCGCCAGGTAAGCGCCGCGCCAGCCCATGCCGGCGATCAACAACTGCGACAACGGCGCGGACACCGCGCGCGCGAAACCGTTGGCGGATTGCACGATCGCCACCGCCATGCCGCGGCGGCGCACGAAATTTCGCGATAGCACCGGAACGAACACCACCAGGCCCAGGCAGTTGGCGCCCAGCGTCATCACCACGCCATATAGAAACACCACCTGCCACAGCGCCTGCGCCGTGGCGCTGATCAGCAGCCCGGCCGACAGCAGCACACCGCCGAGCAAGACCATGCGGCGCGGCCCCAGCCGATCGACCAGCACGCCCACCAGCGGCGACGTGGCGCCGCTCACCATCTGCGACACGGAATAGGCGATCGAGGCCTCGCCACGCGTCCAGCCGAACGCCTCGATGAAGGCGATCAGGAACACCGTGTAGGAATGCATGCAGGCCGCCCCCACCGCGAAGGTGAGGAAAGCGGCTGCCAGCAACAGCCAGCCTTGACGCGGCGAGATGCGCGGCGGTACGGCTGCGGTGCTCAGGCGAACCGGCGCTCCGGCGCCCAATGTTCGGACATCAAATGCTCCGACGCCCAATGCTGCAACACCACGTGCTCAGACACCATACGTGGTTTGCAACGATTGGCCAGGGTTCGCGGATCGATCATGGTGAAACGGTTGTGCCACAACGTGACGCCGCGTCATAGTCGGCGGCTCACACGCGACGGCTGCGGCGTGCCGCTGCGACAACAGGGAGGGCGACAAGAATGAGCATCACGACGCACGACCACTCACGCTGGGGCGCCGCCGACCAGATCGGCGCCGGCAACCTGTTGACCGTCGAAAAGCGCCTGGCCGCGCTGGGCTCGGTGCGCGAGGGGCGCGTCTACGACGTCAGCCACGAAATCAGCATGGGGGCACCGTTCCTGGTGCCGAACCAGACGCCGTTCCTGCTATCGATGTGGGCGACCTGGCGCGACAGCATCAAGCGCCGGCGGTTGCTCGGTGCTACCAACGACGCCGGGGCTAATGTCGAGCGCATGGAAATGACCGCCCATGTCGGTACGCATATCGACGCGCTCGGGCATTTCTCCAAAGGCGACCGGCTGTACAACGGCTTGTCCGCCGCCGACACGGTGACCGACTGGGGACTGGAAAAGCTCGGCATAGAACATGCGCCGCCGATGATCACGCGCGGCGTCTTGCTCGACGTCGCCGGGCTGGATGGCGGACCGCATTTGAATCCCGGTCGCGTTGTCACGCCGGACGACCTGGCGCGCGCCCTCGACACCGCGAAGCTGGCGCTCGAACCGGGCGACATCGTGCTGATCCGCACCGGCTGGGGCCGCTATTTCGGCATCGACAACGCCCGCTACCTGGCCGGCGAGCCCGGCATCGACGCGCCCGCCGCGCGCTGGCTGACTGCGCAGGGCGTGGTGGCAATCGGCTGCGACAACATGGCGGTGGAGGTGTTGCCCAATCCTACCAAGGGCCTGTCGATGCCGGTGCACCAGCACGCGCTGGCCGAGGCGGGCGTGTACCTGATCGAGAACCTCGTACTCGACGAGCTCGCACGCGACGCGGTGTCGCAGTTCTGCTTCATCCTGCTGGCAACGAAGTTCCGCGGCGCGACCGGCAGCCCGGTGCGGCCGGTGGCGCTGGTGTAAGACCAACCGGCGAAAATGCTGACGCGCTGAGTTGCTGAGTTGCTGACGTGCTGGCGACGTGGCACGTGCCCTCTGTGTCATGGCCGGCGAAGGCCGGCCACCCACGGCTTTGCAGCGTGCAACGAAGGAAAGTCGGGGGTGGCCGGCCTTCGCCGGCCATGACACAGAAGGCGCGTGCCACGTCGCCGGCCATGACAGAGCACACAGAAGGCGCGTGCCAACGCCGCCGCCTCGCTGTCCCACACGCCGCCACCTCGCGGCCACACACGGATTGGTGACGCATCGCGCTGCGGCATCCCGGCGCACCGGCGCGATGCACGCGATCCTCCTGACAGAACGCTGTCAGCAGGGCCTTCGTAGATTGCGGCGGAGGGCCGAAGGGCCAGCCGAAAGGACGCCGCCGCATGCCAATTCTCGCCGACACGATCGACACCGCCACCACATCGGCACAGGCGAAACGCCAGCGCGCGCTGGTGCTCCTCACGCTCTG
>DATHNI010000188.1:0-5331 GCA_035486135.1 Acetobacteraceae bacterium | reverse complement strand
TCGATCCGTGGTGCTGATCGACGACGTGATGACGTCCGGCGCCACGGCGAATGCCTGCACCGCCGTGCTGCTGGCCGGCGGTGCCCGTTCCGTCGATGTGCTTGTCGCCGCCCGGGTGCCCGATCCCCGGCTGAATTGAAGCGCCTCGCTGGTGTTGCGACACTAACGCTTCGTGCCCGGCGGCGCGGTGTCATTGCGAGCGAAGCGAAGCAATCTCCCACGTGAGGTCGCGGCTTCTCTCGGAGGAGATTGCTTCGCTTCGCTCGCAATGACGGCATTGGACGTGGGATCGATCCGTCAGTCTCAGAACACTAGCCCCCGGTTGCGTCTCGGGATCGAGCCTGCCCGTGGATGTAGGCGCAAAACGATGCGACCCAACCCGGTTGAGTTTCCGACCGGAATGACCGATACCACGTGCAACGCAGCTTGGTCGGCAACCGAGCGGAGGCCGCGCGCAGGTGGACCAAGACACACTCCTGAACACCGGCGTCATCGCCACCCGTCCGGCCGGGCCGCGGACCCGCAAGGACGCCGGCAAGCGCACCCTGATCGTGACCGGCATCGCTCGTTCCGGCACGAGCCTGGTCGCCACCCTGCTGAAGGAAGCAGGCATGTTCATGGGCGAGTTCCTGCACGACGTGGTCAACGAGGACGCGCAGGTGCTCGAATTGTTGCGCCATCGGGATACCGGGGTCCTGAAGGAGCTGATCAAGGCGCGCAACGCGGCGCATGATCGGTGGGGCTTCAAGATCCCCAATCTGCACGTCTACCTGACCACCGCCGAACTGGCGATGTTCCGCAACCCGCATCTGATCGTGATCTACCGGGATCCCGTGGCGGTGGCGGTGCGCGACGCCCTGTCCGAGTACTATGACGAGCTCGATGCCATGGTGCGCACAGCCAACGCGACATACGCGCTGGCCCAGTTCTCTCAGCGGGCGAACTGTCCCGTGCTGCTGCTGAGTTACGAGAAAGCGTTGTCGCTGCCGAATACGGTGATCCAGCGCGTGCTGGATTTCTGTGGCATTCGGCTGGATGAAGGCGCCCGGTCGCGCCTGCTGCTGAATGTGCAGCCGAATCGGGCGGAGTACCGGGCCGCCGCCAGCGCCAATTACGAAGGCCGCATCGACGGCACGCTGAAGGGGCGGCTGTACGGCTGGTGCCGGCAGATCGACCGGCTGGAGCCGGTGCGGCTGGAAATTTATGCCAATGACCGGCGCATCGAGACGCTGGTCGCCGATGCGTTCCGCGACGACCTTGCCGCGCACGGGATGGGCAATGGCTGCCACGGGTTTTTCATCGATCTCTCCCGCTACGGCGTCCGCCGCGACGCGGTGATCAGGGTGAAGGTGAGCGACCGCGTGCTGGAGCTGGAAAACAGCGGCAAGAAGCTGAGCGCGTTCCCCGAGGTGGTTAACGGGTAGCCCGGGTGGCGCGCAGCAGCGGACCAACCAGCAGCAGCGCGCCTCCGCCGCACGCGGCCATCGCCAGGAACACCTGCCCGCCACCGCCGCGCGTATAGAGCCAGCCGCACAGCAGCATCATCAGGCCCGTCGGCGCGCCCATCCCGAGCGCGGCGTGCAACGCCTGGGCGGTTGCGGCGCGCTCGGGCGGGACGCTGCGGCTCAGCACCAGCATGGCGGACAGATGCTGCATGGCGAAGGTGGCGGCGTGCAGCAACTGCACGGTCGCGAGGACCGGCAGGGGTGGCGCCATGGCGGTGACGCTCCATCGCACCAGCGACGCGGCGGCGGCGCAGGCGGTGAGGCCGGCGGGGCCGAGGCGTTCCACCAGCTTGCGGCCGCGTGCGAACAGCAGGATTTCGGCGACGATGCCCTCGGCGATCAGCAGGCCGATCAGCGTGTCGCTGTAGCCTTGGGCGCGCCAGAACAGCGGGGCGAAGCCGTAATAGGCGGCGTGCGCACCCTGGATCAGCGCACTGGCGGCGACGGCCAGGCGGAACGGGGGCAGGCTGAACAAGCGCAACCCCGCGAGCGGCCGGGCGGCGGCGCGCGGTACCGCGGCTTCGGGGAGCAGGGGGGCAAGGGCTGCCGCGATTGCGTAGCCGAGGGCAAGGAGAATGGGCACCAGCGTGGTGCCGGCTGCCGTCAGCAAGCGGCCAGTGGCGGCGCTGGCAAGCATGTAGGCGACCGACCCGAGCGATCGCACCGGGCCGTATTCCATGCGTCGCTCTCGCGCCAGGGCGAGGGCGAGCGAGTCGATCAGCGGGCCAAGCGCCGCGGCGGCCACGCCCTGCACGGATGCGACGGCGAGGAAGCCCAGGACGCTGGTGAGCGGCAGGTAGGCCAGCGCCGCGCCGGCAGCCACGATCGCGGCGGCGCACAGCACCGGGCGGCGCTTGCCGATCCGGTCGGCGACGTTGCCCCAGCCTGGCCCGGCCAGCACGCGCAGCAACGCGGCAAGGCCAAGCACACGGCCGATCGCTTCCGGTGACAGGCCACGGTCGGCGAAGAACAGCGGCAGGAAGCCGCTGCTGACCGCGCCGGCGCCGAAGATGGCGGCAAAGAACAGGGCAACGCGGGTGCCGGCCGACATGGGTTGCCCGCGCGGGCGACGCCTGGGGTCAGGCGGCGCGTTGCAGCGCGGCGAACTCGCGGATCTTGCGGGCCATGGCGGCGATGCCGTTGCCCCGGTTGGTCGAAAGCGCCTCCAGCAGGCCGAGGTCCTTGAGGAATACCGGGTCGGTGGCGACGATCTCCGCTGGCGGCCGGCCCGAATAGACCCGCAGCAACAAGGCGATCAGGCCGGAAACGATGGCCGCGTCCGATACCCCGGCGAGGTAGAGTTTGCCGTCCTGCTGCGTGCCCTCCATCCAGACGCGGCTCTGGCAGCCGGGAACGCGGTGCGCGTCGTCGGACCACGCGGCGGGGAAGGGGGGCAGCTTGCGGCCAAGCTCGATGATGAACTGGTAACGGTCCATCCAGTCATCGAATACGTCGAGTTCCTCGCCGATGGCGGCGATGGCGTCGGCGGCGCTGGGTTCCTGGGGCTGGACGAACGGATCGGGCATAGGGGGCATGTGCGTGGGCACACGCGATGCGTCAAGGCTGCAATAGGGTTCCTCTCCCGCTTCGCGGGAGAGGGTAGGGTGAGGGTGATGCGTGCCGCACGCATCACCCTGCCCGCTTCGCGGGAGAGGGATGCGGACCTCGGATGGTCCGCTGCGGGTCAATGCGGCCGTGTCGATCTGCGTGGCGCTGGTGTGGCCGGCGCAAGGCCTATTCGCTCGTAGAACACCACGCGGAGCCTGCCATCCAGCCGCGCAAACGCGGCGAAATCCCGGTCTTCCGTGACCACCGTGCAACCGGCTCGCACGGCGAGCACAGCGATCAGCGCGTCGTGGATCAGCTCCATGCGGTCGAACGCGGTGGCGATGCCACGACCGCCACTGGCGAGGTCGCGTGCGACACGACCCGCACTCTCCCCGGCGGCGCGCCAGTCGGCATCGTCCGGCAGTAGCACCATCACCGGATCGATGTGGGCCTGGGCAGCCTTGGTTTCGGCCAGGACACGCGCGGTGCCGGAGTGCGCCGGGTCCAGCCTGCCGGTGAGCCAGGCGAGTTCGGCCCGGGTCGGCGCGGCGACGAAGAAGCGCGGCAGGACCTGCAACATCTGCCGCAACACAGGCGGCCCGCGGCCGGTCAGGGCATTGATGAAGACGTTGGTGTCGAGCAATACAGGCCCATTCGGTGCGGTGGGACCAAGCATCGGCAACGGCGCGGGCGGATGGTTTCCCTCGCGTGGTACGCGCGTCACGGCGTGGCCTTGTCAGGGATCGAGCTGTGCCAGCAGGTCAGGGTCGATGTCGGCAAGCGCGCCCCAGTGCCGCGCAAGCCAGGGGCCGAGTTCATCCTCGGTCGCCAGCGCCGCGAGGGCGGCGGTAATGACGATGGCCGGCGAGGTGCTGCCTGCGCGCCGCGCCGCCGCAGCGAACAGCCGGGGTGGAACCTTGGCATTCACGTGCGTCGTCTTTCGGCCGGTAGTGAGGCCCAATTGCTCCGCGATATCCAGTGCGAGTGGGCGGGTCTTGCCGGCGGCGTGGGACCGCTTCGGGGCGCGTGATTCGGTTTGCGGTTGACGGGCTGGCATCATGGCCTCCTGGGTCAGCGGAGGATAACACCAACATCCTCGGATAGTAATACCCGGGAAGGTTCGGCGCTCCATGCCAAGACCAACCGGCCGCGCGCCCGTCCGGAAGCAAATTGTGGCCTGTCGCCGATGCCGGCCGAGCGCCTTCGTGCAATGCACGGTCTCGGCGCCGTGCGCCGGAATAGCGGTCGCCCGCGTCAGTGCATGGACTACAGCTTCAGCAGCCTCTTTGCATTCCCCCCAGCCAGCTTGGCGCGATCCTCGGCGCAGAGCGGCACACTGTGCAGCCACTCGGTTGCCGGCTGGTTAGGCGCGAACGGCCAGTCCACCGAGAACATGATGCGGTCGAGCCCCAGCTCCTGGATGGTGCACAGCAGCGCCGGGTCCGACCAGAAGCC
The DNA here is from genome assembly GCA_035486135.1 of Acetobacteraceae bacterium. GTDB lineage: Bacteria > Pseudomonadota > Alphaproteobacteria > Acetobacterales > Acetobacteraceae > JASHVB01. Next base: position 823 of record DATHNI010000188.1, on the reverse strand, counting down.
GCTCGTCGTGACGTAGAAATGCTGGGCGAATACCTCGCGGAAGCTGCGGGTTGGCTTCCAGTCGCGCTCCAGTGCCATGTTGATGCGCCAGGCATAGAACGGCAGGCCTTCGCCGAGATGGCCGAAGATCACCTTGAGGCCCGGATAGGCGTCGAACACGCCTGACAGCACGAGCCGCACGCCCTGCGTCGCGGTCTCCACGGTGAAGCCCCAGGCAGCGCGCAGGATGCCCGGCACGGCTTCGACATAGCTTGCGTAATAGGTGTCGATCACCGGCTGTGCCGGCACCGACGGATGGAAGTAGATCGGCACATCCAGCGCCTGGGCGCGTTCGAAGATCGGCCAGAACTCCTTCTCATCGTGGAAGCGGCCGTTGGTCAGGCCGTGGATCATCGCGCCCTTGAATCCGAGCTGGGTGACCGCGCGTTCCAGTTCATCGGCGGCGGCTTTCGGGGCGGGCGTCGGCAGCGCGGCGAAGCCTGCGAAACGGGCGGGATGGGCGCGCACCGCCTCGGCCAGCCGGTCGTTGGCACGGCGGGCGAGGCGCACCGCGGCCTCGGCGTCAGTCATCTTCTGCATCGCCGGGGCGGAGTGCGAGATCACCTGCAGGTCGATGCCGGCCTCGTCCATCTCCTTGATGCGGCGCTCGCCGAGGTCCTCCAGCCGCTGCACCAGCGGCGGCGCGCGGTTGGCGTCGTGGGCGGCATAGGTCGCGCCCACCTCAGGGTGCTGGAAATGCTCTTCGAGTGCGATGACGAACGGCTTGGCTGGCATCGGTGTCCTCCCTTGCGCGATTGCGGCGGATGTTCACTGTCCTCGCCGT
>DATHNI010000187.1:0-3060 GCA_035486135.1 Acetobacteraceae bacterium | reverse complement strand
GTTAACCGGCACATGGTACTCGGCGAGGTTCGCATTCATTACCCGGCCTGAGCGCGGATCCAGCTCGGCCCGTTCGTGCAGCGCGAAGGAGACGCCCCAGATCATGCCGCCATAGTACTGGCTGCGCACGAGCCGCGGGTTAATGATGGTGCCGGCCGCGAAGGCGCCGACCAGGCGCGTCGCCCGGATCTGTCCCAGCTCCGGGTCCACCTTCACCTCGGCGAACACCGCGCCGTGCGCGTGCATGGCGTAGGGCTTCTCCGCGAACGGATCTCCGCCGGCGCTGCCGCGCCCCTCGATCTCGGCGAGGCCGGCGCGGCTCAGGATGTCGGCGTAGCTCTCGCTCCGGCTGTCGTCATCGCGCCGGATGAGCCGACCGCTATGCGCCAACACGCCGGCATTGCCGGCGCCGAATAACGGCGAGCGTTGGTCGCCCATCGCCAATTCCGCCAGCTTGGCGATCGCGTCGGCGCCGGCGTTATGGATCGCCATGCCGGCGGTTGCGGTGTGCGATGAACCGCCGGCAATGCCTGCGTCCGGCAGGTCGGAGCTTCCGGCCCGAAACTCGAGTCTCTCAAGCTTGAGACTAAGGCTGTCCGCGGCAATCTGCGCGAGCGCAGTCCAGGCGCCCTGGCCCATGTCGTGCGCACCAAGCTCGACGAGGCCGGTCCCGTCACGCCGCAGGACGGCCCTGGCCTGGCCCTGAAACATGATGACCGGGAAGGTCGCGGTGCCGACACCCCAGCCGACCAGCAGCCCGTTCTCGTCGCGCATCTGTCGTGGCGCCAGCGGACGCCCCTGCCAGCGAAAGCTCGCGGCGCCCTGCGCGTAGCACTCCCGCAACGCCTTCGAGGAGAACGGCTTGCCGGAGATCGGCTCGACCTCGGCGTAATTCTTCAGGCGGAATTCCAGCGGGTCCATGCCGGCCACGTGCGCGATCTCGTCGATCGCGCTTTCCAGTGCAATGCTGCCGCTCGCCTCTCCGGGCGCGCGCATGAAGATTGGAGTCCCCGTGTCCAGCCGCACCGCCTCGGCGGTCGTCGCGATAGCAGGGCTGGCATAGAGCGTGTGGCTGACCTGGACAGCAGGCTCGAAGAAATCGTCGAAGCTGCTCGAGGCTGTCCGCATATGGTGGTGGATCGCCGTCAGCGCGCCTTGGCGGTCGGCGCCCAGCCGGAGCGTCTGGCGCGTCGGCGCTCGATGGCCGACCGGGCCGTACATCTGTTCCCGGCGCAGTACCAGCTTCACCGGCCGCCCGACCAGGCGGGCGGCCAGGATGCCCAGCACCTGCGGGCCCGAGACCATGCCCTTGCAGCCGAAGCCGCCACCCAAGAATGGGCTGCGGATCAGGATATTCTCCGGCGGGATTCCAAAGAGCCCGGCGATCCGCCCCACTGCCCAAGCCAGACCCTGGCTCGGCGTGTCCACCAAAAGACGGTCACCGTGCCAGGTAGCCACAATGGCGTGCGGTTCCATAGGGTTATGGTACTGGGCGGGGGTCTCATAGATCGCCTCGATCCGGTGTTCCGCTACCGCCAGCCCCGCCTCGACATCGCCGTGACGCACCTCGGGTGGCGTGCCGACGCCGATCGCGGGTGGGATGAAGCTGTCGTCGCCGTCCAGCCCGATCCGCGGCGGTTCCGCTTCATAGCGCGGCGAGAGCAGCGTGGCGGCTTCCGTCGCCGCCTCCAATGTGTCCGCGATCACCACGGCGATCGGCTGACCGGCGTAACGGACCCTGTCGTTCTGCAGCAGGTCGAGGCGGAACATGAAAGGGTCCAACTTCGCATCTGGATCCAGCGCGAGGGGCGGGCGGTTCGCCGGGGTCATCACCTCGACCACGCCGGGATGCGTCTTGGCCGCCGTCACATCGAGAAAGATCACGCGGCCACGGGCGATGCTGCTGACCGCAAGGACGGCGTGCAGCATGCCGGGCGGGTGGTTGTCCGCCGCGTAACGGGCCTGGCCGGTGACCTTTAAGAGCCCATCACGGCGGGTAAGCGGTTGGCCGATATTGGCGCCGTGGCGGTGTTGGGGAACAAGCCCCGCATTTAGGATTTCAGCCATGAAGGGCACCTTCGGGAATGGGGTCGAACGGAGAACCGGGGAGGGCGAGGACACGCTCGGGTGTTCCGGCCGCTGCGAGAGTCAGCGCGCGCATCACGATCCGCCGCGCGAGCTCGATCTTGAAGCCGTTGTCGCCGGACGGTCGCGCCTCCGCCAGCGCCATCTCCGCAGCGCGGCGGAAGTGCTCCGAATTCGGGCGGACGCGGGCGAGCGCCGCCTCCGCGGCTCGCGCGCGCCACGGTTTTGCCGCCACACCGCCTAGCGCGAGCCGCGCCTCGGCAATGAGCCCATCCTCGATGCGCAGGCAGGCCGCCGCGGAAACCACGGCAAAGGCATAGGAGGTACGCTCGCGGAGCTTAAGGTAGCGGGCATGCGCCGCGAACCGCGTCGCAGCACCCGGCAGGCGAACAGCAAGGACCAGTTCGCCGGGCATCAGCACATTCTCGCGCTCCGGCGTGGCATCGGGCAGCAGGTGGAATCCTTCCAGCGCCACCTCGCGCGGGCCCGCCTGCCCCTCGATTTCGATGACGGCGTCCAGCGCTGCGAGCGGCACGCAGAAATCGGACGGGTGCGTCGCGATGCAGGACTCACTCCAGCCCAGCACCGCGTGCAGGCGGTTCTCGCCGCCACGCGCGTCACAGCCCGCACTAGGCTGCCGCTTGTTGCAGGCGCTCGCCGGATCGTAGAAATACGCGCAGCGGGTGCGCTGCAGCAGGTTGCCGCCGACGGTCGCTGCGTTGCGCAGCTGGGCTGAGGCGCCGGAGAGCAGCGCTTCGGCGACCGCCGGAAAGCGCTTGCTGAAGGTCGGGTCATAGGCGAGGTCGGCGTTGCGCACGCGCGCACCGATGCGCATTCCGCCATCCGGCAGCGGTTCGATCCGGTCGAGCCCGGGAAGGCGGCTGACGTCGACCAGCCGCTTTGGGCTGACGATGCCGCCCTTCATTAGGTCGATTAGATTGGTGCCCGCCGCCAGGTAAGCGCTGCCGGGGACGG
>DATHNI010000186.1:0-18238 GCA_035486135.1 Acetobacteraceae bacterium | reverse complement strand
CCGAACTGCGCGCCGACCAGGGTTTCATGTGGCTTCTGCTGCATCCGTGCCCCCGTTCGCGGCTGGCGATGTTTTTCCGGCTCGGTCCCTATCAAGGTGCCAGCGCCGGTTTAAGATGGGATGTTATGCTCGTATATTCGCTACCATGATCGAGACGCGGTCTCCGGCGCAGCGGCGCGAACTGGGCGATTTCGTCCGCACCCAACGCGAAAGGCTCGACCCGGCAGCGCTCGGCCTGGCGGCGGGCGCCCGCCGGCGGACGCCAGGGCTGCGCCGGGAGGAGGTCGCCTTGCTCTGCGGCCTGAGCACGACCTGGTACACCTGGATTGAGCAAGGCCGCGATGTCTCGGTGTCGCCGCTGGCGTTGGCCCGGATGGCGGCCACGCTGCGTCTGGGCCAGGCCGAGCGCGCCTATTTGTTCGAACTCGCCGGCAAGCGCGACCCCGACCAGGGCGGCAGCGAGGCCGATGATGTTCCGCCGGGCGTGCTGGCCTGCGTCGAGGCGATCGCTCAGCCGGCCTACGTCCTGGATCGTTTCTGGACGGTGCGTTGCTGGAACACCGCGGCCGCGCACCTGTTCACCGGCTGGTTGGACCAGCCTGGCGAACGGAACCTGCTGCGCTTCGTGTTCCTGGTACCGGCCGCGCGCCTTCTGATTCGCGACTGGGAAACCCGGGCCCGCCGCGTCGTCGCGGAATTCCGCGCGAGCAGTAGCGCGCGGGTGTCCGATCCGGCGTTGCGTAGCCTGATCGAGAGCTTACAGGACGAAAGCGTTGAATTCAGGCAATTCTGGAACCGCTACGACGTCCTTGAACGGGAAGGCGGCGAGCGGACGTTCAACCACCCGCGCGACGGTTTGCTCTGCTATTCGCAGGTGACGTTCGATCTGGCGGGCCGGCCGGACCTGAAACTGACCATGCTCGTGCCGGGCGACGCGGTCGCTCCGCCGGTTGCCCCTGCACCGTGCGGGGGATCGGCGCAGGCATTGCCAGCCTGACCGCGAACGTCGCCCCACCGGTCATCACACTGCACGTGTCGAGACGACGCGGCGCGGCCGCTTCGAGACGCCGTACGCGACGCGGACACGATTCAGGCGCGGTCTTGTCCGCAGACCGCGCCTGCCGTTGAACTCGTACATTTGTAGCGGCGTAGAAGCTCCACGCCACAGTGCCTTGAAATCACTTCACCGGCAGCACCTGGCCGCGGATCTCGCCGCCCGGGTTGGCGGCGGTGTGCACGTTCACGTACCACATCCCGGCCTCCAGGTCCTTGATCTGAGCGTCGGTCAGCGTGGCCGTGCCGTGCACCGGGCTGGTCGGGTCCTTGCCGCCGATCGGCACCACCACGCCGGCATTGGCGCCCGGCTTGGCCGGGCCGTGGAAATGCGCGGCGGCCGCCGGTCCGGAGAGGTTTTCGAACGTGAGTGTGTAGCTCAGCACCTTGCTGGTCGTGTCGAGCGTGGCCAGCGCCTCACCGCTGCCGGCCGTCTGCTTCGGCGGCACTTCGGACTTGCCGTCCATCGTGGCATGGAACTGCAGCGTGGCGGCCGAGGCCGCGGTGACGAAGCCGGCGGCGAAGACCGCGGTGAGCAAGGCTGATCGCAACATTCAAGACCTCCCGTTGGGCGCATTGCCCCAATATCCGGCGCGCCCCGTTCATGGCAGACGCCGTTGGCGTTACGCTATTCCAATGGATAGCGAATGGACAATGGGCGGCAGGTCCAAGCGGTCCAAGCCGCCGCCGCCCTCGGCCGCTATTGGGGGGGCTGAAGCACAGCGGGAGAGGAAGCATGTCCCCACCGATCGGTCCCCAGGTCGATGCCACGCCGCGTCCGCTGCCGGCGCGGACGACGCTACCCGGCCGTTACGTGGTGCTGGAACCGCTGCACGTGCACCACGCCGCGGAACTCTGGGACGCGGCACAGGGCGCGGATGACAGTTGGACTTATCTTGGGTGCGGGCCGTTCTCCTCGGTGGATGCCATGGCCCGCTACGTCGCCGATTTTGCGACCGAGCAAGACCGGGTGGTGTGGGCGGTACGGCCGGTGGTCAGCGGGGCGGTTTCGGGCTGGCTGTCCCTGATGGACATCCAGCCGAAGAACGCATCGATCGAGCTGGGCAGCATCTGGTTTTCGCCCCGCATGCAGCGCACCCAAGCGGCGACCGAGGCGATGTTCCTGCCCTTGCGGCTGGCGGCGGATGAGCTTGGCTATCGGAGGCTGGTGTGGAAATGCAACGCGCTGAACGCTCCATCGAAGCGGGCGGCGGCGCGGCTGGGGTTCACCTATGAGGGCCGCCACCGCATGCACATGGTGACCAAGGGACGCCAGCGCGACACGGACTGGTACAGCATCATCGCCGACGAGTGGCCGCGCTGCCGCGACGCCCTGGCGGCGTGGCTGGACCCGGGGAATATCGCCGCGGACGGGACGCCGTTGCGAGGTCTGGCGGAGCTGCGGCAATCCAGCGGCTAGAGCGCGGCTCTAACCCGTTGCGTGGTGCATCTGCTTGCGGACCGGCGCATCGCGGTGACCTTTCAAGGGTGGCAGAAGCGGTATCGAAGCGTCAGGATCACAACCCCAGGGCTTCGAGACTACGCTCGCCTCGGTCACCGCGTTGGTCTGTACTGCCGGTGGTATGTGCCCGGTCCGAAGGCTGGCTCGTTGGGATAAGAGTTCGGGCCGGGCCCTAAGTCAGGAAGCATCCGTCGCATTGCTAGCCGTTGTTCGGGTGCCCATAGGCGTACGTCCGCCGACGGAGCGGGATAATCGCTGCGACTCCGGATCCCTGTTCACCGCCATCTGCCCCGCCCGCAGCGTTGAGACTGCCATCGTTATGGGCTTTGCTGTAATGCAACCTGCGCCTCTCGGCGGGTCACGGGGCAAGATTGGTGAGAGCGCTGAGCAATGCTATTCGCCGGGACAGCTCAGCTTGCCTCTCTGCGGTTGCCTGCTGGGACGCCTGCAAAGTCTGACGCGCCAGTTCTGCCAGCGTTTCTGCATGATTCGTGCGGATCGCCATGACTGCCTTTCCCCACGCGAGCTTTCGCGTCGCGAGGAGGACGAATGTCTGATCATCCTTGTTCCAATTGGTTATGAGAACCGCCAGAGCCGTCGGGAAATCGCTCATGGCCGTCTCGCTAATTTGGTCTCGGCATTTTCTCACATCCTCAAGCCAAAATCCAAGGGAGACCACATCATCATGAGTCGCGAAGCTGCCGTCGGTCATCTGCACGAGCGTCGTGTCGAAAACCGAATCCAGCGGCATGTGCCTTGCCAATACCTGATAGCGGTCCTTGTTTCCGATCGAGCTTTTGCAAGTCTGGGCAACACGCGATGCCACTATGATGTTGCTGGCCGCTCGCTGCATCTCGTGCTGGGTCGATGCAGTACATGCTGCGACAATCAGGGGAACTAAGAGAAGTATCCACTGTCCCGACATCGATTTTTGTCTCAATCAAGGCACTCCCTGAATCCAATATCGACGAGACCCCTGGACCAGTCGTAATGTCAAGACGGTCTCGAAGGCGATCGCCGGATAGCTCGGCTGACCATCTCGCCTGCCAGCGGCTGGAGCACGCCACATGCTTCTTTCTCCTGCCATGGCGCCTTTCCGACCGCTATACCAGGCGCGCGAAAGACCGACACACGGACGGCGTCATCCTCGTCATACCGACGAAGGTCGTATCCACGACTTTTCCCGTGCGGTGCGCGGCAAAGTCGCGGATAACGGGCCTCCGCCCGCCATGACGGTTGGCACAGCGACGCGTTCGAGAGCCATTGTTTACGGCGTTTGGTATTACATATCCACGACCGACCCATCCTCGTGCGGCCGCATGCGGATTGGCCGCGGGCGGTACGGGAATTTCCGCTCCACATCCGCCACCAGTTCCACCCCGATCCCCGCCCCACCCGGAATCGCGATGAACCCGCCCTCCTGCTCCGACAACCCGGTGGCCAGGCCGGCGCCGAGCAATTCCTTGCTGCCGTCGAGTTCCGGTGTGCGCGACGGATATTCCTGGATGGCGAAATTCGGGATGCAGGCGGCAATCTGCAGACAGGCGGCGGTGGACACCGGTGACAGCGGATTGTGCGGCACGATCCAGGCGTCGTGCGCCTCGGCGATGGCGGCGATCTTCTTCGCACCGGTAATGCCGCCGCACAGACACACGTCCGGCCGCAGGTATTGCACCGCGTTGCGGGTGAGCAGGGTCTGGAATTGGTAGAGGCTGGTGAAGCGCTCGCCGGTGGCGATGGGGATGTCGATGTGCCGCGCTACCTCCGCCATGGCGTCGAAACTGTTCGGGCGCAGCGGGTCCTCGAAGAACATCGGCGTGTATTTCTCGATGCCACGGCCGAGCGCGATGGCTTCCGGCGGGGTCAGCCGGCGGTGGATCTCGATGCAGAGATCGACCTTGGGGCCGACCGCCTCGCGCAGGCGGCGGACGTTGTCGATCGCCTCCTCGATCTTCGCGGCGTGCGGTTTGTAATAGGGTGTGTCCTCGCCCTCATCGAGCAGGGGATTGAGATGGCCCAGGGCGGTGAAGCCGGCTTCCTTCAGGCGGACCGCCTCCGCCACCAGCGTGTCGATCGTGCGGCCCTTCACATGGCCGTAGAGCCGTGCCTTGTGCCGCATGCGGCCGCCGAGCAATTCATAGACCGGCACGTTGAACGCCTTGCCTTTGATATCCCACAGCGCGATGTCGAGCGCCGAGACCGCGCCGGTGATCGCGCCACCGGTGAAATGGTTGGCGCGCAGCATGACGTTCCAATGGTGCTCGATCGGGAAGGGGTCCTTGCCGATCAGATACTCGCCGTATTTGGCGATCGATGCGGCGGAGGCTTCGAGCTGGCCCCAGGTGCCGGACTCGCCTAGCCCGGTGATGCCGGCGTCGGTGCTGACGCGGACATACAGGAAGCGATCGAGCAATAGCGGTTCGACTTTGGTGATCTTCATGGGGCGTCCTCCTTGGCGCGGGGACGGTAGGGCGGGTGGCCACTTGCAGGCAAACAGCGAAGCGCCGCGTTGCGTGGAGGCGGGCGGCTTGACGGTGGGTGGCTCGCGGATGGCCTGCTCTGCTTTCAGTAGAATCACCACAAAGGCATGAAGGCACGAAGGTTCCATTATCTTCGTGCCTTTGTGGTGATGCTACTTGCGAACAGTACGGCCCGCATGAACGCCGCAAGCCGAGGCGCGTTTTGACACCGGGCAGCCCCTGTAACAACACTTGCGGCCTCTTCCTTCAGGATTGCCCCTATGTCTGCCTCACAAGCCAACCTGCGGCCAATCTCCACGATCGGATTCATCGGGCTCGGCGTGATGGGGGAGCCGATGTGCGGCCATCTCGCCCGCCGCTCCGGCCGAACGGTGCTGGCGCACGACCTGCGCAGCGAACCGCTGGCCAGGCTGGCCGAGTTCGGCGTCACTGCCGCCACCCCTGATTTGCTCGCCCAGCGCTGCGACCTCATTTTGCTGTCGCTGCCCGATGGCAAGGCGGTGCAGTCGGTGATCGGCACGCTGGAGTCGCAACTCGCCGCGGGCCAGTGCGTCGTCGATACCAGCACGTCGCCGGTGGCCCTGACGCGCGCGATCGGCGATCGGCTGGCAGCGCGGGGGATCGGGTACGCCGACGCACCCGTGGCGCGCACCCGGGAAGCGGCGGCGCGTGGAGAACTGTCGGTCATGGTCGGCGCGTCCGATTCGATGTTCGCGCATGTGCGGCCGATCCTGGAGACCATGGGCAGCGACGTGACGCATTGCGGGGCGGTTGGCTGCGGCCAGGTGGTCAAGATCCTCAACAACATGCTGGTGTTCCAGCATACCGCCGCGCTGGCCGAGGCGATCGCGCTCGGCTGCCGCAATGGCGTGCCGCCCGAGGTGCTGCTGCCGGCGATCGCTTTGGGATCCGGCGATTCCTTCGTGCTGCGCAGCCACGGTATGAAGTCCATGCTGCCGCGGGTATTCCCAGAGCGCGCATTCTCCACCCGCTACGCGATGAAGGACCTGTCCTACGCGTTGGAGATGGCCAGAGAGGCCGGGGTCGCGATGCCCGGCGCGGAACTCACGATGCAGCGCCTGCGCGAGGCGGAACGGCAGGGCCACGGCGACGAATACCACCCCGTTGTGTTGCAGGTGATCGACCCGGCATGAACGCCTTCCCGGACACCGGCGCCTGGCGCCGCGCCTGCGCCGGGGATGCGGTTCTGGCTGCCTGGGCCGGCCCCTGGTCGCTGTGCTTCGCGGTGCAGAGCGATGGCGCGGCCAGCGTGTTTGCCCTGCTCGATGGCCGTGTGCAGCCCTGCGGCGGCACGCCGGCGTTCACCCTGCGCGCGCCGGCCTCGGTCTGGGCAAAGTTCCTCGCGCCGGTCCCGCCGCGCCACCACCACGGCATCTTCGCCATGCTCTACCGCGTGCCGGAATTCGCCATCGACGGAGACATGCTGTGCTTCATGCAGCACGCCCACGTGGCGCGGCGCGTGCTGGATATCGGCAAGTGGCTCGCGCTCGGCGATGCGGGGCCCGTTCCGGTGTCGCTGCAACCGCGCACCGGCGCGCGGCCGGTGCCGGCGGTCAGTGGCGGCTACGTGCCGGTGATGGCGCAGGGCACCAGGCACCACGTCTATTACGAGGTGGCGGGCGAGGGCAGGGACCTGCTGTGCCTGCACACCGCCGGCGCGGACGGTCGGCAGTTCCACGGGTTGATGGCGGACCCGCGCATCACCGCCGGGCATCGTCTGGTCGCGTTCGACCTGCCCTGGCACGGCAAGTCACCGCCTCCGGACGGCGCGATCCCCGGGTCGTGGCGGCTGAACACCGAGCTGTATGTCGAGCTGATCATGAGCTTCGTCGCGGCGGCGAAGCTGGACCGGCCGATCGTGCTTGGCGCCTCGATGTCGGGCGAGATCTGCCTGGAACTGGCGCTGCGCCATCCGGAGGCGTTCACTGGCATCGTCGCCTGCGAGGCGAGTGACAAGATAGAGCGCCGGCAGACCCATTGGGCGGCGCACCCGCAGGTCAACCAGGCGTATTTCGTGCCGGAGTGGATCCGCGCGTTATGTGCGCCGCAAAGCCCAGCGGAATACACCGAGGCGATCGCCTGGCATTACGCTCAGGGCGGACCGGCGGTGTTCTTCGGCGATATCGCGTTCTATTCCGGCGACTGGGACGCGCGCGAACGGGTCGGCCGCATCGACACCAACCGCTTGCCGTTGTTCATGTTGACCGGGGAATACGATTACTCGTGCACGGTGGAACATTCGCAGGCGACGGCGGCGAAGATCCCCGGCGTGCGGTTCGAGGCGATGCCAGGCATCGGGCATTTCCCGTTCGCGGAGAACCCGGGGTTGTTCGCGGAGTACCTACTACCGATCCTGCGCGAACTCGCTTAGTCCGGCTCTTCCGCTGCGCCAGAGAGACGCCCCGCATCGGTCTGTCCGCTGAGCCACCAGGGACGAAATAGGCGAGCGCATGGCGGCGACGGCAGCACCCCCGGTCGTGCGGACCGTCGTCGGCATGACGGTGCGGCAGCGGGGACCTTCATAGCCGTCAATGCGCGGCGCCTTGGAGCGGTTTCACCCTGCGTGGAAATGCCGCGAATACCCCTGTCATTGCGAGCGAAGCGAAGCAATCCCCCGCCTGACGAACCGCGAGGGCTTCGTCACGCGCGAGATTGCTTCGCTGCGCTCGCGATGAAAGGAGGCCAACGATTCCAGCCTGGGTGAAACACCCTAACCTCCTTCCCCATAGGCGGGCGCGGTGTATCGGCTTCCTCGTGCCCGGCCGCGGATCGGTATGGCGACGAGGCTGCCGAGGATCAGCGACAAGCCGCCGATGGTCAGCGCGAGCGTGAAGCTGCCGGTCACCGTGCGGACGTAGCCGAAAAAGTAGGGACCCACCGTGCCGCCCAGATTGCCCGCGCCGTTGATCAGGCCGATGCCGACTCCCGCGACGGCCGGCGGCAGGACCTCGGTGGGCAGCGTCCAGAACGGCCCGAACCGGCCGAGGAAACACCCGATCGCCAGGGTCAGGAACAGCACGATGCCCAGCGTTCCGTGCACCCCGGCGAGCTGCGCCAGCAGCAGGCACACACCCGACGCAGCCGTCGCCGCGATCATGTGCCATTTCCGCTCGTGCCGCCGGTCGGAGCTGCGCGCCACCAGCACCATCATGACAATCCCCACCGCATAGGGCAGCGCGGCGAGGAAGCCGACGGTCATGATCGGCCGGCCGGTTTCCTTCAGCACCGTCGGCAGCCAGAAGTTCACGCCCCACTCCGCCATCAGCGCCAGGAAGTTGTAGAGCGCCAGCAGCAGCACGGCCGGATGCAGCAGGGTGCGCAGCCAATGGCCGTGCACCGGCGCGGTCTGCTGATCGTCCTCCGCCAGGCGCCGGAGCAAGTCCGCGTGCTCTGCGGGATCGAGCCAATCTACCTGGCGCGGGTCGTCATCCACCGCCCACCACCAGACGAAGCCCCATAGCACCGCCGGCAGCGCCTCCAGCACGAACATCGTCCGCCAGCTTGAGACTGACAGGATCAGCCCGGACACCGGATTGGCGATCACCGGCGCGACCGCGAGGCTGAGCAAGAACATGGTGTTGGCGCGGGCGCGCTCGGCGCGGGAGAACCAGGCGCGGATCAGCACCAGTGTGCAGGTCAGCACGCCGCCCTCGGCGATGCCCAGGGCGAAGCGGTTGGCGATCAGCTCGGCCTCGGTGTGGACCAGCGCGGTGGTGAGCGAGACGATGCTCCACAGCACCAGCAGGCCGGCGATCACGCGCTTGGCGCTCCAGACGCCGGCGAGCCGTCCGGCCGGGATCTGCAGCACGATGTAGCCCCAGAAGAAGGTGCTGGTGGCGAAGCCGATGGAGGCGGCACTCAGGCCCATTTCCTCGCGCATCGCCGGGATCGCCATCGCGATGTTGGTGCGGTCTATATACGACAGGACGTACATCACGAATGCGACGCCGAGGATGCGCATCCAGCGGCTGCGCGTCGGATGGGCGAGATGGTGGAGCATCGCGCGATCGTTCCCCCCGTGGCGATGGCCGATGCCGCGGTTTGTTGGTTTTTTGCCGCCTATGGCTGGCGCGTTGACCGGTGGCCGTTCGGTGGGTCGCCGGGTTGCGGCGCGGCGTTGCCGCGCAACGCCGGTTGGACGGCCGATGTCGTCACGTCGGGCGATGCGATAGGCTCAATGCGTCCAGTTCTCGATGCGGCCGTAACGGAAGTTGTCGGCATAGGCCTTCGGCTTCACCCGGTGTACCAGCGGCAGTTCCAGGTCGTAGGGGATGCCTTGCTTCTCCGCGTAGGCCACCGCCTCCTCGCGCGTTTCGAAATGCAGATGCACCTGGGCCTGGGTGTCGGTACTGCCGATCCAGCCCATCAGGGGGTCCGGACGCCGCGGCGAGGTGGTTTCAAATTCCAGCACCCACTGATGCGTTCCCGCCCGGCCCGACTGCATCGCGTTCTTCGGCGGCTGGTAGATGCGGGCACGCATGATCGGGGCCTCCGATTGCCAGTGGTCGGGGCGGCGGGATTTGAGCCCGCGACCTCCTGTACCCTAAACAGGAAATCTACCGTGACACGGAACGACATCCGCCGTCAACCCCTCCAACTATGGGCACTTGTCGCGCGCTGTCGTTGCTCGGCGGCGCATGACGTGGTATCCCGCTGGGGTCTCGATGCTGTCGGGATACCAAGCCTGGTGGACAGGATACCATGGCGACGAAGCGTATCACGGCGGCGGTGGTCGATGGGATGGCCCAGGGCACGGCCGTTTGGGATACCGAGGTGCGCGGCTTCGGCATCCGCCATCGGGCGCGCGATCGCGTCTACTTGCTCAAGACACGGATCAAAGGGCGCCAGCGCATCCTGACCATTGGCCGGCACGGCTGCGGCGCCTGGGGGCCGGAAGGCGCGAGGCGTGAGGCGATCCGGTTGCTCGGCATGATCCGCGACGGCAAAGACCCCGCAACCGACCGAGATGAGGCGAAGGCAACCACTGATCTCATCGCGTTCGCCGGTCGCTACCTCGCCGAGTATGCGAAGCCCCACAAGAAGCCCCGCAGCGTCACCGAAGATGAGAGGATGCTCAAGCTCCACATCCTGCCGGCGCTTGGCGCCCGCAAGCTGCGGGAGATCGGCAAGGCCGATGTGGTGCGGTTCCATGCTGGCATGCAGGTTACGCCCGTTGCCGCCAATCGCGCACTGGCGCTGCTGTCGGCAATGCTTGGTTGGGCGGAAAGGGCAGGGGAGCGTCCTGGCAACAGTAACCCATGCCGCCACGTCGAACGCTATCCGGAGAAGCCCATCGAGCGGGTGCTGACGGCGCCGGAGTTGGCGCGCCTGGGCGACGCCCTGGATTGGGCCGCACAGCCCTGGACGGACGCCGCGCGGGCGGCGTGGCGCCAGGAATGCGAGCGGCAAGCCGAGGGACTGGAGATCGCCGCGGCCGCGCGTGCGTCCTGGATCGAGGCCAGGATGCCGCGCCGCGATACGGCCGAAGACTGGCGCGCCATTGCTGCGCTGCGCCTGGTGATCTTCACCGGCGCACGCGTGAGCGAAATCCTGTCGCTGCGGTGGGAGTGGATCGTCGCGGCGCAGGGCATTGCGAGGCTGCCGGACAGCACGACGGGCGCGAAGAACCTCCATCTGCCCCCCGGGGCACTGGCTGTGCTGGGAACGCTCCCCCGGTACGCAGACAACCCGCACGTGTTGCCGGGTGATCGGCCGGGAGCCTCATTCGTCGGCATTCAGAAGCCCTGGCAGCGCGTGCGCGCCTTGGCAGCGCTGGCGGACCTGCGCATCCATGATCTGCGACGCGGCTTCGCGGCCGTTGCCATGGCCGGCGGAGACAGCCTGTTCATCGTCGGGAAGCTTCTCGGCCACCGGCAGGCCAGCACGACAGAGCGTTACGCGCACCTTGCCCATGACCCTGCGAAGGCGGTCGCGGACCGGACGGCGGAGCAACTGGCCGATCTGCTGGGAGCAAAGGGCGCCGAGGCAGCCGCCAACGTCATTTTTCATCCGGCTGTGCGCAGCGGGTGACGAGGCCGAGTCGGGGCGGTTTCCCTGTCGTAACGGGCGGGTGCCCGCTGGTTGCCGGTGCTTGCCGTATGGCTATCACTGCGACAGCGCCTCGCATGGGGGGCGTCCTGACCCCGGCACTACACGCCAGATCGTGAGAGGTGACGTATGCGCGACAACCGAAGACCAGGTCGCCGCAAGAGATCGGCTTTCGTGTTCGCCGTGGTAGGCGACAAGCATGTAGCGGCTGCATCCATCGCAATAAATTTTCTCAAGCAATTCTCCAAAGCCGATATCGCGGTCGTCCTCGCCCGCAGTGAGATCATGCCTGCGCATGATCAGGTGGTGCGTGCCGAAGTGCCCGACCACCTGAACGACCATCAGGCAAGCATTTACCTGAAGACCAGATTATATAAATATGTGGCGGAGTTGGCCGACATATATTGCTACCTTGATAGCGACGTCATCGCGGTGCGCGGCGAGGCAGACGATGTATTCGCTGAACTCCGGGCGCCGATCTCCTTCGCTGCGGACCATATTGACATTGACACCTTCAGTAGCTGGGCCGTCAATTGTGGTTGCCCTCCAGGCCGGTGCCGTCATCTGCGGGATTCGATCCATAAGAAGTTCGGTGTCGATATCCCGTCGGGCGAGTGGATCTGTTGGAACGGAGGGGTCTTCGTATTCGATCGCAATTCCGAAGAATTCTTGTTGGCGTGGCACCAGCGCAGCATGGAAATCATGGGTAATCCCGAATGGAAAACAAGAGACCAAGGTGCATTGGCAGCGACTGTCTGGGCGCACGGGCTTCAAGACCATGCGTTGTTGCCGCAAGCATTCAACTTGATCCTCGATCGGATGTGGAACATTCCCAGCGCGCGGCGCGCAATCGCCCAGGTATCTGAACTCAGGTTCAGAGAGGATTATTCGCTATCCCCGCGGGAGGGATCAACGGCGCCACGTCTGATCCACTTCATCAACGGTGGCGTCGGTCAAGTGGGCTGGCGGCACTGGGATGAGGTCGAGGCCCTGCTTTCCATGAAACGGCGACATCGCGGTTTGCAGGCTATGCCCGTTGTCATGGAAGAGAACCGGTCGTCCGATAACTCTGGATTGGCGGATCACTGTCTCGACGGGGATTGTTGATACAGGTGTCGTATTTCCGTGTGGCCATCCCCGGCCACTGCATCCACACACTCATGACACCGATAGGCGAACTCTGCTGGCACGCATCATTATCCTGCGCGTCGTGCCGCTGCACCAGTGCCAGCGGCGCACCCGATGGTCCGTCAGATGGGCCGGACGACGCACTGGCTGCTATCCTGGTCGCCACCGGGACAGATCGGGCTGACCGGCGGCGACCACCGGCTCGGTGCTGGTCCTGCCACGCGCTACACACCTCGCACCACCGGGCCTTGGTGAACCCGATCCAGAGATGTTGGGCCATGGCTATGCACTTCCCGCGTCGGCTGGCCGGGCCTCCCCGCCACAGGCTCGCTCGACCTCGTCGTTGCTCCCGCCGGCTCAACTCACGTGGTTGCCGATTGGCATCCTGGAGCAAGATGAACGATCTGTATTTCGCGCTAACGGCTTGATTTCCCTGGTCGGGGCGGCGGGATTCGAACCCACGACCTCCTGTACCCAAAACAGGCGCGCTGACCAGGCTGCGCCACGCCCCGATGAGACTGCCCCTCGGACGAGACCCGGGAGCCGCGCGAACCTATGGGCGCGGGCCATGCGGCGCAAGGTGCAATGCCGGTCGGCCGGCGGTTTATCCCGCGTTGCCGAAGATTCGCTGGAGCACCTTGTCGCCCACGATGATGTTCAGCCGGGCGGTGGTGCCGCCGGCCAGTTCCAGCGTCGCCAGCACCGGGCCGCCGCTGTCGACGGTGGCCAGGCTCTGCGGCACGGTGTTCTCGGCGATGTGGCGGATCGTGCCGTCCGCGTTGATGAACACCATGTCGAGCGGCACCAGCGTGTTCTCCATCCACATCGGCGACGGGCGCGCGACGGGCCAGACGAACAGCATACCGCCATCGGGCGGCACGCTGGTGCGGAACATTTCGCCGACCTGCTGCTGGCGAGGGGTCAGCGCCATCTCGACGTTGAACTCGTGGTGCACGCCGTCGCGCGTGACTATGACCAGCTTTTCCTTGGGCAGTTCCGGCTGTGCGGCGGTGGGCTCGGACGTTTGCGCGCGGGCCAGCGACGGCAGGGCGGCGAGGAGGAAAAGCAGGTGGCGGCGGTGCATGCGGTCTCGATCCTTTGGGAGCGGGTCGTGGGCTCGGGCAGGGGGCTACCACATCCTGGGAATGGGCCGCCAGCACACCGCGGCCGGGCGGGCGTCGCGCAGTGCGGCGGTGTGTGTGATCCGGGGAAGATTTGCGGCGTCCGTGCGGAGCCCTGGTTCGCAGTTTCTCACAAAGTTCAGGCAAGTCGAAGCCAAGGATTCACAAAGAAGATTTCCTGATCCGTGGGACGCGTTGAGCCGCGGGCACACCGGCCTCTTTGTGAATCTCGGCTGCGGCTTGCCTGAACTTTGTGAGAAATTTGTGCTGCCGCGGCCGGCACGAACGCTACGGGCGCCCCCCGGCCACGCGCGCCGCGGTCAACGCGCGAGGTGCCGGAACCTCTCGACCACCCAATACACCGCAAGCGCCGCGACGATCGCGCAAGCGGGGATGCCGATTGTCCTGGCCGCCATGTCCCACAATACGGACAGCGCAGGAGCGGTACGGGTCGCCACCGCGATCCCACCCGGCTCCGCGGTTTCCCAGCGGCAGGTGATGGCCCTGCCGCCGCCCATCCTGACGAGACTGCAGGTGGTCGCGTAGTGCCAGACCCAGAACGCGATCCAGCACGCGGTCGCGACAATCCCCAACCGGAGCAATCCCCTGCGATAGGTCATGGCCCGAACGCTGCTCAAGCCCGCTGCGGCATCGCCTGCGGCACCACGGTGGTCACGATCGACGCATCCAGCGCCTCATATTCATGGTAGCTGATCGTCGCGTAGAGTTCCGCCCGGGTCTGCATCCGATCGATCATGTTCTGCGCGCCGCCATCGCGGCGGATCGCGGCGTACAGCTCGGCCTGTGCCTTGTTGGCGACCCGCAGCGAGCTGACCGGCCAGATCACCATCTTGTAGCCCATCTCCTCGAACTCGCTGGCGGTGAAGAACGGCGTGCGGCCGAACTCGGTCATGTTGGCGAGCAAGGGAATGCCGGGGAGGCGTTGCGCGACGGCGCGGAACATGTCGGCGGTGGTCAGTGCTTCGGGGAAGATCGCGTCGGCGCCGGCCTCCATGAACAGTTTCGCGCGCGCCACCGCGCCGTCGATGCCCTCGCTGGCGGCGGCATCGGTGCGGGCGACGATGAAAAGGTGCCGCCGGGCACGGGCCGCGGCGTGGATCTTGGCCGCCATGTCATGCGGATCGGCCAATTTCTTGTCGTTCAGGTGGCCGCATTTCTTCGGCAGCAACTGATCCTCGATGTGCACCGCGGCGGCGCCGGCATCCTCGAAGCAGCGCACCATGTTCATGACGTTCAGCGCCTCGCCATAGCCGGTGTCGCCGTCCACCAGCAGCGGCAGCCCGGTGGAGCGGGCGATCTGGCGGACGAAGAAGCACACCTCGTCCACCGTGATCACGCCGAGGTCCGGCAGGCCCATCGATGCGGTCATCGCGGCCCCGGAGAGATACAGCGCCTCGAACCCGGCAGCCTTGGCTTGTAACCCCGCCTGGCCGTTATGCGCACCTGGCATGCCCAGGATGCCAGGACGGCGCAGCAAGGCGCGGAAACGCTCGCCGGCGGGCGTGGCGGGAAGATCGGCAGCGACAAGGTAGGTCATGGCGCATTCTCTCCGGATGAGGTGGCCGAGCGGGATGGCCGGGCATAGCCCAAGGCGGAGCAGAACAGAAGGCGACTGGCTTAACCGTTTGGCAATGTGTTTGCGGCATCATGCGTCGCAGCAAGGAATTAGCAGACGGCCCGACGCGACGGGTCCCGACGCTACGATACAGGGCGGCAGAACGCCGCCGCGATCTCCGACAAATTAGCCGGCCACGCGCGACGGAATTGCACCGCCTTTTCAGCAGCATCCCGTCCGGTGTCCGCGCAACCAATGGGCGCCCGCCCTTTCGGGGCCGGGTACAGGATGTTCCGTACTTGGTTTCCGTGCGAAGGTGTTTTATTCTTCGGACGATATTAGTGCCTTCCGGATACGCTGCGGAGTGAGTGTGCAACATGGCCATCACGGACAACGAAGCGGCATTCGTCGATGCCAGTGCGGTGTCGATTGACCTGTCACAAACGTTCACAGTCACGGCCGGCAGCAGCGATCCGGCCTATCTCGTGCTCACCGTGCTTGACCGTGACGAGTATACCGCGGGCGCCAGCGGTGCGACCGGCACCCTGACCGGCAATGGCCACACTCTCAGCCTCAGCAGCATCGGTGGCGACGGGCGCGGCACCGGGATCGTGTTCACCTACAACGCGGGCACCGGCCAGTATTACAACAGCACATACGGCTACCTGAACCAGTTGGTGTTCAACTCGTCCAGCAGCGCTGGCGATGTCACCAACCTGTCGCTGTTCGGCACCAGCAGCCTCAGCCTGGCGAACAACGACGCCACCAACGCCGTTTCGATGATGGAGCTTGACGGCTCGGGCTACCTCGGCAGCGCAACGGTGGTGACGCGGCCCGGCTATACCAGCCCCGTGCCCAGCCAGGCGACGCCCGATTCCATCGCGTCGGCGGCGAAAAGCTTCATCGGCCAGGCATGGAACGAGGACGGCTGCTGGGTGCTGGCGAGCACTATCTCCGCCGAGGCGGGCGCGTCGCTACCGGTGCAAAGCACGCTGATCGGCCTGCCCGGGCAGGCCAACGGCGAGTGGATCGTCGCCTTCAACGGTCCCGCCGGCCAGAGCGGCAACTGGGAGAATATGGTCACCGCCGGCGAGATGATCGTGATCGGCACGCCCGGCGGCGGCGGACACATCACCACCTGCGTCTCCGGTTCTGGCAGCACCGCGATGCTGGTGGACAATATCGAGTACGTGAACGGCAGCGGCCAGGTGCAGAACCCGGCCAATGACGGCTCGAGCGCCGACATCATCGTGTCGGCACCGCACCTTGCCTCGCAGGAATGGGCGGGCGTCGCGGCCTCGTCCGTGGTGATTTACGAGCTGGATACGCCCATCGTTACCACCGATGTCGCGTCCGACAGTCTCGCGTGCCTGGCATCGCTGCCGCTCGGTTCGCTGTTCTCGGCAACCGACCCCGCCAACAAGACGATCACCTCGTGGCAGGCCTATGACACCGCAACCAGCAACTTCCTGGTGCTCGGCGGTGTCGATTACAGCGACCATTCCTCCGGTGATGCCCTGACTGCCGCAACGCTCTCCTCGCTGTCCCTGCTCGCCGGCTCGACGGTGACGACGGACACGCTGGAGGTGCGGGCGTACAACGGCAGCTATTGGGGCGACTGGGAGGCGCTGAGCGTGGCGATCACGGCGACCGCGCCGGTAACACCCAAGCCGCCCGTTCTGGAAACGCAGACGCCGAGCCAGACCTGGATCGACGGGAAGTCGATCACGCTGGCGCTGCCCTCGACCACGTTCGAGGATCTGCAGAACGAGACGCTGACGTGCACGGCCATGCTGTCGAGCGGTGCGGCCCTGCCAAGCTGGCTTGGCTTCAATGCGGCGACCGGCACGTTCACCGGCACGGCGCCGCCGGCGGCGGAAAGCCTGACCATCAAGGTCACCGCGACGGACACCAGCAACCTGTCGGTGTCCGAGACCTTCTCCGCCACCGTCATCGGACCGCCGGTGG
Organism: Acetobacteraceae bacterium; assembly: GCA_035486135.1. GTDB lineage: Bacteria > Pseudomonadota > Alphaproteobacteria > Acetobacterales > Acetobacteraceae > JASHVB01. Next base: position 1,381 of record DATHNI010000186.1, on the reverse strand, counting down.
TGACAACGCAAACGCCGAGCCAGACCTGGACCGAGGGCAAGCCGGTCTCCCTCAAGCTGCCCGCCACCACCTTCACCGACCCGCAGGGCGAGACGCTGAGCTATGCGGCCGCCCAGGTGAACGGCCAGGCGCTGCCAGCCTGGCTCACATTCAACGCGGCGACGGAGACATTCAGCGGCACCGCGCCGGCCACCGCGCAGACGCTGGACCTGGAAGTGACCGGGACCGACAGCAGCGGGCTCTCGGTGTCCGATATCGTCGTGGTCACCGTCGCCCCGCCCGGCCCGGTGCTTACGACCCAGACGCCGAACCAGAGCTGGAAGGAGGGCAGCGCGATGTCTCTCCCGCTGCCGACCAACACCTTCACCGACCCGACCGGCGAGAAGCTCACCTATACGGCGACGCAGCAGAACGGCCAGCCGCTGCCGAGCTGGCTGGTTTTCAACGCAGTGACGGACTCGTTCAGCGGTACCGCGCCGAACACCGCGGAGACCGTGGACGTCAAGGTCACCGCGACGGACACCAGCGGATTGTCGGTTTCCGACGTTTTCCTCGCTGCCATCCTGGGTCCGCCGGCCGTGACGGACCAGACGCCCAATCAGAGCTGGACGGAAGGCAAGACCTTCTCGCTCACGCTGCCCGCCAACACCTTTACCGACCCGCAGGGCGAGGCGCTGACCTATACCGCGACGCAGCAGAACGGCCAGGCGCTGCCAGGTTGGCTGGTGTTCAACCCGACGACCGATTCGTTCAGCGGCACCGCGCCCAGCACCGCGCAGACCGTGGACATCAAGGTGACTGCGACGGACACCAGCGGCCTGGCGACGCCGGAGGTGTTCGACGCCACCGTGCAGGCTGCGGCCGCCACCCCCAAGCCCGGCATCGCCGTGACGGCGCCGACGCCCAGCCAGGTCTGGACCGACGGGGAGGCGGTCGCCCTCGCATTGCCGGCAAACACGTTCACTGACGCGCTAGGACTGAAGATGACGTTCGCTGCCTACGAGATTGGCGGACCGAATGTCACCTCGTGGCTCTATTTCAATCCGGCCACCGACGAATTATTCGGGGCGGTTCCGATGTCGATGCGGGGAACCGTCGAACTGGCGGTGATCGCCACCGACTCGCAGCACATGATCGCGGAGGATCTGTTCAGCGTGACGTTCGCGCCGAATCCCTCGGGCCACACCGGGATCGGCGCCGCGACGCTCGGCATGGTGACTCCGGTCGATTCTTCGCAGGTGGCCGCCCTGCTGACGCTGCACGGGTAGCAGCACGGACTACCAGCGCGACAGGGTTCCACGCATCGCGGCGGCACGCCTGGAGCAGCGGAGTGTCGGTTATCTGAAGAACACCTCACTCAGCAGAGGAAAAATCAGTTATA
>DATHNI010000185.1:0-10574 GCA_035486135.1 Acetobacteraceae bacterium | reverse complement strand
TGCGCGGCCTTCGTGGGCGGTGATTTTCGTCGCTGGCGTAGTGGCGGGGGTCGTTGGCTTCAGGTGGTGCCGCGCCGTGCTGCGCCGCTTGAGCCGCATCATGGGGATGTTCCCGCACCACGCATAACGGCTATGCAGGCTTCCTACCCGGCGCCGCTCCTACTGTGCTTGGCGGTAAGCATGGTGGCAATGGGATGCTTACGGTTGATTTCGTAGTGGCGGGAGGTGGAATCGTTGATCGAGTAACTCTCCCCGGAGAGATGCCCATCGACGCAATCATCCTCGCAGACTGGAAACTGATGAATTCGCAGATAGCCAAGGATATGCGGCCTCGGCCCGATATTGTTGGGTATGTCGTGCGAAACGCCGAAGGGGCGGTGCTTCACGATCCTCGCGGTCAGGTCTGATGCCCCGAGGTCCCCGAGGCGAGCGCCGCCCCGCCGACGTAATCGGCAACGCGGTGAAGGTCATGCGAATCGCGACCGGCGAGGGGCCGGACGACCGGGAGGACGCCCCTCCGCCAAGTCCCGCGGCGCAACTCGGAAAGCGGGGCGGCGCGGGCACGGAACCTGACGGCTGAGTAACGCCGGGAGATCGCCCGGACGGGGGCAGCGAAGCGGTGGGAGGTTAGCTTAACTGTTTTGGTTCGCCCCGTTCGAACGGCAAACGCAAAGTTGGTTCGAATCTCGGGTGATATTCATCAAGTTTTATCATAAACTCTTGCCAGTCAGAGGATTGGCGCATAAGCATTTTCACACTGCCTAGAAGCTCCTTAAGGGCCAAGCGCCCTTCTTCCTTGGTTAGATACTGCGTTAATTTCTGCGTCGGCTTTCCCCTGTCATTTCTTTTAACTCGCGAGTGAAGCTCGCCGCGTAGCCCCGGCGCCATGCGGTCATAGATGTCATTCGTCCACTTTCCTATTACGCCAGGACGAGCGGTTTTTTCAGGATCGAACGGCCAGCGATTCAGCCGATAGATGTGCCGGTAGAAGTCCAGATCAAACATGCGAACCCACGGCAGCGCATCTTGCCTGACGTACTTCTCAATAACTTTGTTGATCGCATCGCGTTTGCGGATGTCGTCAAAGCCGGTTGCTTGGTCGACTAGGTCGTCGATCGCATAGTCGGTCAGCGCCTTCAAAAGGGCGCGGCAAGCGTCCCCAATATGCTGCTGACTTGGCAGTAGCTTCCGCATGCGGTGGTTCACGCGGCTCACCGACGCGTTCAGCAAGAAGGCCGAAGCGCACTACCGCATGGTTTGCCTGTACGCGGTCTGGTACAACTTCGTGAAGATGCACAAAACGCTCCGCTGCACCCCAGCTATGGCCGCCGGGCTGTCGCAGACCCTTTGGAGCATGGCGGACATCGTGGCGCTGATCGACGCGGCGGCGCCAGCCGTGAACCGGCCGTGTGTCTACAAAGTGAGAAATTCAAAGTGACGCACTACCGCGAAGCGGGAGAGGTTTACCTAATTGCGCGTTCGGGGCAGGCGAGTTGGTCGCGGTCCCGCCAGTCGGCGCGGACGTAGTTGATCTCCAGCAGCCGGCGCACGCCGATGATCGGACGCGGTTCGAACCCGTGCCACGTCGCCGGTCCCGGCACGAAAATCACCCCGGAGTTGAACGTGCCAGGCGACCGCGCCACCCACCGCTTCTCTGCGTCGTAAATGTCCGTCCCCCAATCCTTCGCCTCCGGACCGGTGAACAAATACACCACCATCGAGAACAGCTTCTCTGGAATGTCGCGATGCGGCTCCAGCCAGGCACCGTCGAGGTCCTGCATGTACTCCATGCGCAGGTAGCTGCCGGCCACGTCGATGCCGCAGGTTTCCGCCATCATCCGCGCCACGTCGGGGCGCTGCAATGCATCCGTCATCGCCGCGCAGGCCGGAAAGTTCTTTTGCAGCGCCGGTGTCATGAACGTGCGCAGCCGATTGTAGCTGGCGCGTGTCCCGTCGGTATGCCCGAGCAAGGGCGGAGCGATCGGCAGCACCAGGATGGCGGTGCACAGTGCCTCGGGGAACACGTTATGCAGCTTCCAGTGGCGGAACGGTGACCCGGCGCGTTCCGACCGGCATACGGCAGCGATGAAATGGTCAGCGATCAGCCCCACCGAGGGCACCGGAGGGTAGTGGCTCATCGTCCGCCCCCGGTCAGGCGGCGGGGCGCGTAGTCGATGACCTTGCGCAGCAGCGGCACCGACTTGGCGTATGCACTGACGCTGTGCCGCCAGTACTCCTTGCGCACATACCATTCGGAATCGACGTAGCAGAGCTGCAGGCTCATCCGCTGGCCTTTCTGTGGCAGGAAGCCATGCCAGGAATGGTCGCACACGCGAAACATCAGCATGCGGCCGAACTCGGGGGCGAATTCGAACGCATAGTCGTCGCGGTCGGGGCCACGCAGCACGCGCAGCCGGCCACGCTCGTAGGGCCACGCGCGGGTGAAGCCCAGCAACACCGTGATGATTTTGTGTTTCGAGTCCGGATGGGCGTAGCCTTCGTTGTAGTGCCCGGTGGTGTTGCCCATCATGACGATCGCCGGCGGGCAGGCGCTCAGGTCCATGTCGAATTTCCGTTCGATCAGCTTGCGGAAGCGCGCGCTGAGCAAGTCCTGCACGACGGCGGAGAATGCCGGGCCGTATCGGAGGCCGGGCAAAGCGTAGCTGCCGCGGTCTGGAATGGCCGGGGCGTCGGCCAGCACCTCGTCCTTCAGCGCCGGTGCCAGCGCGTGCTCTACGAACGCGAAGTCGTACGGATCGGTCCGCAGGTCCGCCATGGCGATGGCGGCTTCGTTGAGCATGGCGAACGGCGCGTCGACTTCCGGCATGGCGTTGCCCTTTCGCGGGTTTGCCTCGCGCAAGCCCCCGTGCGAGCAGGGCGGCGCCGGCGGCGGGCATGGAGGTCCCTCCAGGGGTGGCAAACCTGGGACTGGAAGGTCCGGCATTCCCAGATCGCCGGCCACGCCATAGGCGCGCGGGTGGTGGCAGTCGTCCTTGATCTGGATCAAAGGCCGCGTGGTGGGTGGGACGCGTCCGGTCAGGCCGGCCGTGTCCTGGCGATCGGCACTCAACGTGTCAGGGCGGTCACCAGGCTTGCCGCGCCGGTGGCGATCCGGGCGATGGCCGGCACGTCCACCGCGTGCGGCCAGCGATCCTGCGGCAGATGGAACAGCTTGTTGCTGCCAACCAAGGTGACATAGCGGCCGCCGGCGCGATGGATGTCGCGCGTTTCGCCGCTCGGCGTTTGCGTGCCTGGCCCCAGCAGGTCGGGCGGCTGGCCCGCCTGCGTCAGTGCCTGCGTGGCCTGCGCGCGCAACGCCTCGTCGTTCGACAGCAGGGTCAACGTGCCGCCGGAGGCGCCGAGATTGGCGCCGTAGTGCAGCCAGAGCGCGCCGCCCGGCTGGTCCCATCCGGGACGCCGCGCGATGAAGTCGTCCAGGCCGATATGGCCGAGTTCGTGGCCGCTATTGGCGGTGAACACCACATCGCAAGCGGGTTGCCCTGCGATCACGGCGCGCAACGATTCGAGCCAGCACACCAGGCCGCCACCACGCTCGGCAGTGGACTGCCACCAGGAACTGCGCGGCGTCATCACCACGAGCGAGGGACGCGACGGATCCTGGCCGCCGATCGTCACCACGACATTGCTGGCACGTGCCGCGGTGCGTTGGTAGTGCACGACCAGCCGCGCGGTTGCGCGGTTGGCGATGGCGGACAGCACGGCCTCGCGCGTTTCGCTGGCGAGGTGGATCGCCGGGACGCCGTACGGATGGCTGAATTGCTCGGCGTTGAGCAATGCCAGGCCCGGTTGCGCGCCCTGGCACACGATGACGAGTCCGGCGTGCGCGCTGTCGTTCCGCAGCGCCCGGTATTCGCCGGAATACACCGCGTGCGGGGACAACTCCGCCACCCCGATCGTCGCGTCGCTGCCGACGGTGCCAAGCACGCCGGTGATCCTGCCGGGGCCGGTGGACGGCGCGTCGAATACCGGAACGCCTTCGAACCGGGTGCCGTCCACTTCCAGATACGCGGCGATCGGATCGATGCGATCCAGCGCGAACGTCTCGACCGTGGCGGCCGCACCGAGCGATGCGGCTGCCTGCGCCAGCCACGCCGCGCCGGCCGCATCGCCCGCCGTGCCGGTGCGATGGACGCCTGCTGCGTCCCACGCCTGCAACCAGAGGGCTGCACGGCTTTCTGCTTCGGTTGACATGTGCTGTCGCCTAGGCCGGCCGGCGCACGACGGGGGACGGAATGCTCTCCACCATCACGTTGATGCAGGCCGGCTTGCCGCTGGCCAGCGAGCGTTCGATCGCGCCAGCCATATCCTCGGGTTTTTCCACCAGTTCGCCATGGCCGCCGAGTGCGGCGGCGACCAGGTCATAGCGTGCCGGGGTGAGTTCGCAGCCCACCGCCCGGTCGCGGCCATAGTCGCGCACCTGCAGATTATACTCGGCGTTCCAGCGTGAGTCGGTCCCGACCACCGCAACGAACGGCAGTCCACGCCGCGCGGCGGTTTCGAACTCCGCCATGTGGAAGCCGAACGTGCCGTCGCCGAGCACGACGATCACCGGCGCTTGCGGTTCTACCAAACGCGATGCGAGCGCCATCGGCAACGAACTGCCGATCGAGCCGCCGACGCCATTGATCATGCGGCGCGGCGGGACCGGCAGCACGCTCTGGCCCCATTGCGCGAATTCGCCGCCGTCGCAGATCAGCACCGTGTCGGGGTCTTTTTCAACGTAGGGCTTCAAGGCGCGGAACACCTCGATGGCGTGCAGCTTGCCCGGCGTTTGCGATTTCAGGGTGGGCCAGGAGGTTGGCCGGTTGGTGAAGGCTGCGCGGGCTTCGTCAAGCCATGCGGCGCTGCCCGATGCGCGACCGCCGGCGCGGCGCAGCAGCGTGTCGCCGGCGGGATGCGTGTCGGCGACGCAGCCGAAGGCGAAGCGTGCGCCCGTCTCGCGCGCGGCGCGGTCCACCAGCGCGCCTTCCGGATCGATCGAGATGAAGCGGCAGGCGGGATCGATCGGTGCCTCGCCGAACTTCAGCGTGAAGTCGAACGCCTTGCCGAGCAAGATGATCAGGTCCACGCGGCGGATCAGGTCGTTGAAGGCGCCGAGGGTCGCGTCGTTGAAGCCTCGCGGGCTTTCCATGATGCAGGTGGGGACCTGCAACGTTGCTTCGAGGCGCGCCAGCAACGCGCGGCCGGAACGGTTCGCCAGATGCGGGCCGGCGATCAGCAGCGGACGCGCCGCGCCGGCGATGATGTTCAGGATCGCGTCGGCCGCCGCGTCGTTCAGTGCGACGGGCGTGGCGGCGAAGTCGCCTGGCTCGGGCCAGACCGCGGCGTTGTCGGCGACGTGCGCATCGAGCAAGTCAGAAGGGAGACTTAAATGCACCGGACCGGGACGGCCGGCGGTGGCGATGCGGATCGCCTTCGCGACGTCGGCGCCGAGCGTCTCGGCCGACGCCGCGGTCCACGACGCCTTGCTGACCGGCGCGGCCATCTCCGCCTGGCGCAGTTCCTGGAATCCGCCGCGGCCGAGCTGGGTCGTTTCGGTGTGGCCGGACAGCAGCACAACGGGCGATTCCTGGCCGAGCGCGGTCATCAGCCCAGCGGCGGCGTTGGCGTGGCCGGGGCCGCCGGTGACCATCGCGATGCCGGGCTTGCCGGTCAGCCGGCCCCAGGCGTCGGCGGCGTGCACCGCGGCGGCCTCCTGCCGCGTGTGCACGAGGTCGATCGAGGTGCCGATCGCGGCGTCGAACAGCGACATGATGTGGTTGCCGGACAGCGTGAAGATCGTGTTGTGTCCGGCGCGTTCGAGGGTGCGCATGACGATGTCGGCGCCGCGGAGGGGGTGGGGCATGAGTGGGTTCGGCTCCAATGATATGGGGCGCAGTCTATCGCCGGTCCTTGGCAGGACAAATCGGCCTGTCGTGAAACGCGCCGGGCCTGGAAGCCGGCGGATCAGGCGCCGGTGGTTCCATTGCCGGATATGACCGCTGCCTGACCGCGGTGGTCTTGAGCGCGATCCCGGCGGCGCCGGTGGTGCCACGGCAGATGCTGGCGGTGCCGGGGAGTTCGCCGCTGCTGTAAGCGAGGCCAGAATGCAGGTTCACTCAGCGCGGCTTGTTTCCGCGCAGGTTCTGCATCGTTCCCTCCAGCAACGAAAAGAAGATGTCCGCCGCATAGCCGATCAGAAACGCCAAGGCCAGCGGCGATAGTGTTAGACCCTGGTCGACCATGAAATTGTTGAACAATCCGATCACTCCGCCGCCGATCCCGGCGATGATGAACCGTGCGGGCGTCGCGTACGAGGGCGCGAAGGTTCGCTTTTCGGTTTGCTCGGTGAACGCGCGGAGCACGTAAGCGCAGGCGCCCAACAAAGCGTAAAGCACCGGTAATATGCAGGCGCCGAAAGCACCCCAGATCGCTCGTGTCCGGTCCTGCGCGTCGTTCGCATAGTCGCGTACTTTCTGATAGAGCCCTGTCAACTTGTTCAGAGTGCTCTGCATCTCGCCGATGGTTTTGAACCCTTCCGGTGGCAACTGCATGCTGCCGTAGGTTTCACTTGGTTTGTCGTGGGCGTAAGGGTCGTAAGCCGTGTACCCCACGAAGAAGCTGAGCTGTCCCGAGCGGCTATAGATGGCCCGCATCGTGGAGGCAAACACTTGCATTTCGCTGACGACCCCGAGAAGTACGCTTTGACTGGTCGCGGTCGGTGCGAGCGGATCGAGTTGCTGATGCAACGTGACAGCCAGATCGTTGGCTTTGTTCACGTCCGCCGTGATCGAATTGGAAATCGCGGTGTAGATGAACGAAATCATCGACAGCGGAATGATGAAGCTCGCCAGCCAAATGACAATTCGCTTATAGTCGCTGATCGCGTCGTTGGCATCGTCCCTGCAGGCCCGCAGCGTCTCAGCGGTGACGGGAAGGAGTTTGCCAGCCAATTTGGTGACCGCCGAGATCATGGCGCCCGCGTCCGGACTATCCCAGATCGCATGACCGACGCGCTTGGCCTCGATGATGCGCTGAATGGTATCTGGATCGACTTCTATCCCAGCCTCGATCGCGTAGTTCAGGAGATATTCCGCGTTCGCCAGCGTAAGCTCGAGTTGACCCGTAATGGCCGGAACGATCGTGCCTTCGGCCAGGTGCGCGGAGGCGTCCGTTTCGGCCTGATGAACGGCCGGAACCTCGATTGTCGTCGCAACCGCTTGGTCCATCTGACCCTCCCCGCTCGACCGGCCTTGCCTCCACACCGCATCGTAAACGACGCTGTGCAAAAAATCTGTGATCTATGTCACAATCGGACCGACTCCCGGCAAGGGTCGGAAACTAAAACTGACCCGCTCCATGCCGGATTTTTCAGCTCCGAGCATGCAGCGACCGGCTTAACGCCGCCGCATCGGTGATCGGCAAGCCGCACACGTTGCGGCGACAGACATACGCGGCGGGTGCGCCGGCCACCGGACCTTTGCCATGCGCCGGATGTCCCGCCGGCAACACGTCCGGCCGCGACGCGCGCAACACCACCACCGTTGAATCGGGCGCGCGCAACGCCGGCGCGGCCAATTGTTCTACACGCGGATCGGCCGGGTCGCCGGCGATCACCACAGTGGCCGCTTCTTCCAGCAGGTCGGCGGCGGACAGGATGCCGGGCATGCCGGAGATGCGCTCGACGTCGGTGAAGGCACGCAACGTTGCCTCGGTGCGCGCACGCCACGCGTCGTCGCCGGTTAGGTGGAACAAGCGGGCGAAGACCTCGGCGATGATGCCGGCGCCGGCGGGAGTGGCGTTGTCCGCGGCGGTGCGCGGACGCGCCAGCGGCACGTCGGTCGCGTCGTCGGCGGTGGTGTAGAATCCGCCGTGCCCATCGGCGAATTTTGCCTCCGTCGCGCGCACGATGCGTTCCGCCTGCGCCAGCCGCGCCGCATCGCCGGTCGCTTCGAATAGCGCCAAGGCCGCGCGGGCCATCGCGGCCTGATCGTCCAGCAGGCCCACGGCGGTAACGCGTCCGAGCCGCCAGGCGTGCTGCACCCGCCCATCCGGCGCACCCATTTCGGTCAGCACGAAATCGAAGGCTTCCTCGGCGCGTGCCAGCCACTCGGGATGGTCGAACACGGCGGCGGCGCGGGCCAACGCGGCGATTGCCAGGCCGTTCCAATCCGCCAGCACCTTGTCGTCGCGGCCGGGGCGGATCCGCTTCGACCGCGCCTGGAACAACACGCCGCGCGAGCGGGCCAATGCGGCTTCCTCGGCGGGCGAACCCTCCGAGGTGACGCGGCGCAGGATCGTGTGGCCTTCCCAATTGCCGGCCGGCGTCACGTCGTAGGCGCGCTTGAACGTGGCCGCATCGGCGCCCAGCAGCGAGTCGATGTCCGCCTCGGTCCAGACGTAGAATTTTCCTTCCTCGCCCTCGCTGTCGGCATCCTCCGACGCGGCGAAAGCGGCGCGGCCATCGACGCGTTGCGCGGTCATGTCGCGCGTCATCCATGCCACCGTTTCGGCAGCGCGCGCGGCGTACAGTGGTGACGGCCGATGCGCGTGCGCCAGCGCCAGCAGGTCGAGCAATTGTGCGTTGTCGTACAGCATCTTCTCGAAATGCGGCACCAGCCACACCGCGTCGGTCGAATAGCGGGAATATCCACCGCCGAGATGGTCGTAGATCCCGCCTTGCGACATCCGTTCCAGCATCAAATGCAGCGCGTCCTGGCCGGCCGGATCGCCGGTGCGGAACGCGTTCTGCCAGAGGAACCGGAAGATCGGCGGATTGGGAAATTTCGGCGCTCCCTTCAGCCCGCCATGCTCTGCGTCGTTCAAGCCCAGATAGGCCTTCGCCACCGCATCCAGATGCGCGGGAGTCGGCAGGTCGCCGGTCTGCGCCTGGGCCTGCGACTGCAAATAGCGCCGCAGCGCGCCGGTGTTCTGTGCCACCATCTTGTCGCCCTCGCGATACGCCGCGGCGACGCCTTGCAACACCTGGCGGAACGATGGGCGGCCCCAGCGCGGCTCCGGCGGGAAATACGTGCCGCCCCAGAACGGCGACCCATCCGGCGCAAGGAACATCGTGAGCGGCCAGCCGCCTTGCTCGCCCAGCGCGTGCAATGCGGACATGTACAGGTGGTCGATGTCGGGACGTTCCTCGCGATCCACCTTGATGTTGACGAACAGCGTGTTCATCAGCGCGGCGGTCTGCGGGTCCTCGAAGGATTCGTGCGCCATGACGTGGCACCAGTGGCAGGCGGCGTAGCCGATCGACAGCATGATCGGCTTGTCGGCCTCGGCCGCCTCGCTGAGCGCGGCCGCGCCCCAGGGCCGCCAGTGCACCGGGTTGTCGGCGTGCTGGAGCAAGTAGGGCGAGGTCTCGAGGCGGAGCAGGTTGGCGTGCTCTGGCATGGTGCGGGTCCTTCCGCGGCGGTGCTGGGCGAAACATGGGGTAAGCCGGGCGCCGCGGACAGGGGTGGACCGGACGCCGCTGGTCGAACGGCGTATCCCGGTCCGCGCGGAGCCGTAAGGCTGACGTGCGGACACCGTCGCAAGTGCCTACTGTGTCATGGCCGGCGAAGGCCGGCCACCCACGACTTTCCTTCGTTGCACACGGCAAAGTCGTGGGTGGCCGGCCTTCGCCGGCCATGACACAGTAGGCGCGTGCGATGCCGCCGAGGGTCAATCTCTACGGCAGTTGGTATTCTTGTCGAACTTCCATGCTTCGGCCGGCCCTTGCTAACCACGCGCAGAGCGCGCAGTGGTTGCCGGCTATTCGGGAATGCCCGAGACCATGGATAATCCTGGCCGCGTTCGTTACCGCGTGACCGACACAGGGGGATACGATGGCAACTCGAACCGATCGAATCGCCGCTTTGTTGCGAGAAGGCACCATGGCCGGCGGCGTCCCCGGCGTCGCGGTGGCGGCGGTATTTCCGGACGGTGAGGTCGTTTCCGCCGCCGCCGGGGTGCGCGATGTCGCGAGCGGCGCGGAAATGCGGCCTGACAGCGTCGTGTGGATCGCCTCCATGACCAAGGCAATCACCGCCGCCGCCGCGATGCGACTCGTTGAACAAGGCAAACTCGCGCTCGACGCGCCGATCGCGGCAGTCCTGCCGCAACTTGCCAACCTCCAGGTGCTGGAGGGCTTCGACGCCGCCGGCGCGCCGAAACTGCGGCCGTCGCACACGCCGATCACGTTGCGCCATCTGCTGACCCACAGTTCGGGTTTCGTCTACGACCTGTGGAACGCCGACATGGCCCGCTACCTGGAGGTGACCGGCAAGCCGGGCATCATCTCCTGCGCCAACGCGGCTTTGGACCTGCCGCTCGTTTTCGATCCTGGCACTGCCTGGGATTACGGCATCGGCATCGATTGGGCCGGCAAGGCCGTGGAGGCCGTCAGCGGCAAGACCCTGGGCGTCTGGCTCGCCGAGAACCTGTTCACCCCGCTTGGCATGCGCGACACGGGGTTTCGCATCCGCGACGACCAGCGCACGCGCCTGGCGCGGATTCATGCCCGCACGCCGGAGGGGATCGTCGCCACCGACCTGGAAATTCCCCAGTCGCCGGAATTCGAAATG
>DATHNI010000184.1:0-34289 GCA_035486135.1 Acetobacteraceae bacterium | reverse complement strand
GAAGCGGAACCTACCGGCGGGTATTAGGCTGTCGGTGAGGGCTTGTGAACCCACCGGCGCCGGGAGGCCCACCGGCGTTCCGGGCGCCCGGGGGGAGTTAACTAACTGATGGGCGTGAGAGCTTCCTTTGGGCAGCAGTTTTGGGTGGAAGGCGGACTTTTGGCCAAGCGGTGTCGCCAGCCAAATCACTGCGGATCGGGGGTTGCTTCCGGCGAAGTTCAAGAAATACGCAACAAGACTCAGCCCTTCATATGATTGGTATTTTTGCTGCGTAAAACCAGTGCGCAACGATCGACGCGGTTCGGGGGCTTCGAGGAGTGCCCCAAGCGTCCGCTTTGGGTTGGGACCGGCTGCACAGAGTCTCATCCGGTCGGATAGAATGCCCGGGGGTAGCCCGTCATCCAACCGGTCAACACCTGTATGCAGAGGTACTCGTTAAGCCAGACCCGCCGGGGGCGGAGGGGCGATTAACTAACTGATGAGTGCGCGCTGCGACGGATTAACCGGTTCGTTAAGCGGGCCCCTTCTCGTGCCGCGCCAAACACCCCGCGCGCACATACACGCTGTAAGCGGCGCCAAACACGATGGGCCGATCGCTCATGCCGTCATCCTCGCGCCGCCAGCCCGACGCCGGTCAGCGTCACCGCCATCGCTACCAACTGCCGCGGCCCGAGCGGATCGCCCAGCAGCAGCGCCGATCCGAAGACACCCACCAGTGGCGAGACCAGCACCATCGTTGCCGCGGTGGACGCCGAGACGAAACGCAACGCCCGGAACCAAGCGAGATACGCCACCGTCATCGGCAGCACCATGATGTAGCAGCAGCACAGCCAGCCCACCGGCGTCACCGCAGTCCACTGCGGGTGCTCCCACAGCGCCAGGATCAGCAGTGGGACGGCGCCGATCGTTGCCTGCCACGCCACGCTCGTCACCGGCGGCAGCGCCAGCGGACGCCGCTTGGACACCACCGTGCCCAGGCCGAATATCGCCGCCGCGAGCAATCCGCAGGAGACCCCCGGCAGCTTGCTCCAGCTTGCCTCCACCGAACCTACCCCGACCAGCAGCGCCACGCCCACCAGCCCGAGCGCCATCGCGGCGATGCGGCGAAGGTTCGGGCGCTCGCCCAGGATTGGCCAGGCCAGCATGCCGGCCCAGATCGGCAACGTGTAGGTGACGATGATCGCCTCGGACGCATTCAGCCATGCCAGCGCCACGGTGGCGAACACCATGAACCCGCCGAAATTCAACATCGCGAAGACGGTCAGGCGCCCCCATTGCGCGCGCGGCGGCAGCAGATCCTCGCGACGCAGCGCGGCTACCGTGAAGGCGAACCCCGCACCGCCGACGGTGGTGACCGAGCGCATGGTGAACGGCGGCATTTCGGTCAGCAGGAACTTCGCCTGCGGCCAGGTCAGTCCCCAACTGCACGCGGTCAGCAGCAGCAGCGCCAGGCCTTCCGCCCGCGTGCCGATCAGGCGTCGCGACGCAGGCTCAATGGACGTAGACACGGACCTCGCGGCCCGGCAGCACCGAGTCGGTCCGCAGCCCGAGATGGATACGCGCGGCCGGCACGCCCGTCAGCATGATGGAGCGCATCACCGCCACCGCATTCTGCTGGCCCTGCTCCGCATCGGTGGCCTTCGGCAGCATGGCGATCACGTCGTACTGCACGTCGCGATCACGCATTTCGGCGGCGCGGACGGCGTAGCGCAGGAGTTCCTCGTATTGCGGCGGAGGGCCGCTGAAATCGACGGTGACCAGCGGCACGCGCGCATCCACCTTCACCGGTGGCGCGGGTGGCGGTGGGGGAGACTCGGCCTTCGCCTCGGGCGCCGGTGCAAAGGTTCTCTGGTCCACGAGGGCACAGCCTGCCAGGAGCAAGCAGGCCAGCAGCCGGTGCAAGGCAGGGGGTGTCATGCGCGGCAAACTTGCAGGAAGCGGCGCATCGGGCAAGCTACCCCGTAACGGATCGAGGAGACGCACCATGCCACTGTTGCTGGAACGCCGCGGCCCCATCGCCATTCTCACGCTCAGCCGTCCGGAGGCGCGCAACGCCTGGTGCGAGGAATTCCAGACCGGCCTGCGCGAGCGCCTGCCGGAGCTGGAGGCCGACCCGGAGATCCGCTGCGCGATCCTGACCGGCGACGATGCCGGCGGGGCGTTCAGCGCCGGCGCCGATCTGAAAAATCCCCGGACGCACACGATGAATTCCGTCGGTGCCTTCATCGAGGACCTGCCGAACCGCCGCCGTGTCCATCCGATCAACATGCTGGCGGACTTCGCCAAGCCGGTGATCTGCGCGGTGAACGGCTATGCGGTCGGCATTGGCTGCATCGTGACCTATTGCTGCGACCTGATCGTCGCGTCGGACCGAGCGGAGTGGCGGCTGCCGCAGTCGGGACTGGGAATCATTCCGGCGCAGGGCGGCGCGGTGCGGCTGGCGCGCTGGGTCGGCAAGGGCCTGGCGATGCGCGCCGCGTTCGGTTTTCCGCTGACCGCGGAGGAGGCGTTCCGCACCGGCCTGGCGCAATGGCTGGTGCCGCACGCGGAACTGATGCCTCGGGCGCTGGCGGTGGCAGAGCATATCGCGACGCTGCCTCCATTGGCGGCGCGGCTGACCAAGGAGTCGCTGAACTACGGCATGAACATTCCGCAATCGGATGCGGCGCTGGCGGACCTGTATCGGTTCGCCATGCTGGAGATGACCGAAGACAAGGCGGAGAGCCATCAGGCCTGGCGCGAGCGGCGGAAGCCTGCGTTCAAGGGGAGGTGAGAACCGTCGAAGGGGCGTCGCGACAAATCGGGGTGGCGACCGAGGCCACACGGCGGGCAACGTCGCGGTGATGGCTTTCCCGCAATCCTCACCGCAGCCGTTGAAAAGGGGCGGAGGCTGTGCCAGGTCTATTTCCTTGACGCGATGGCGAGCGCCTCTGAATGGCTGATCCCAAGGATCCGGCCGGTGGCGCGGGGCACGATAAAGGGGCGCGACCGTCCACACGTGCGAGGCACGAAACGGGTGACGCCAGAAGGCGAGAGGACCGTGGTGGTGAGAAAGGCGCTGAAAACCGAACGCTTCCGCGTCGCAGACCGGACGGATGGAAGGGTCCTTGGCCTCCAATGGACGAGTAGCGATGAACAATTCTAGGAAATTCTCGCTCCAGATACAGTTTGAACCTGGAGCGAAAGCCGATCCAGGCCTGATCGATAATGTGGTGGATGTGGTGAAGCAGGAAGGAGGGCGGGTTACTGGGGTTTCGGTTAGCGAAGAAGGCGGCGAGCCATTTGCAACCGTCAATGTGGAAACGCAAGATGCCAACGCATTCTGGCGCAAGGCAAAGCCGAAGCTTACAACTACGCCTCGGTCTAAATTGCTGAAGGGCATGATAATTGTGTGTGAGGGTGAGGATGGATGGAACGACTATCTCCTGCTACATCATTTTGATAAAACTCAGGAAATCGATGCATTGCGCGTCACAAGATAAGTCCACGAAAGTGAGAGATTAGGAAAGGTGGCTCTGGCAGGGCAACCAGAGTTCGATGCTGCGGTTTGAAAGCAACCGGGTCAAAGGACCCGATTCACCGGTAGGGATTCCCCCGTTCGAACTGGACTCCAACATTAGCAGGCGCGTGACCTGCCGCCCTGGCTACGAACGAAGTCAGTTCTCCCGAGATCGGCGGAGCTTGACGCCAAGCGTTGCTGCATGCGCTCCACAAACGCCTGCATGGTGAAGGAATCCGTTATGACCGCCCAGACCAACCAGCGTATCGACGGCAAGCGGCTTTGGGATCTGCTGATGTCCATGGCGCAGATCGGCGCCACACCGAAAGGCGGCGTGCGCCGGCTGACCCTGACCGACGTGGACAAGCGCGGCCGCGACCGCTTCCGCGCGGACTGCGAGGCCGCCGGCCTGACAGTGCGCGTCGATGCCATCGGCAACATGTTCGCCCGCCGCGAGGGGCGCGACCCGAACCGCCTGCCGGTGTTGCTCGGCAGCCACCTCGACAGCCAGCCGAGCGGCGGCAAATTCGACGGCGCGCTGGGCGTGCTGGCCGGACTGGAGGTGATGCGCAGCCTGAACGACCTCGGCATCGTCACCGAGGCACCGGTCGAACTGGTGAACTGGACCGACGAGGAAGGCAGCCGCTTCGGGCACTCGTTGATGGGCTCCGGCGTGTGGGCCGGCACCTATCCGTTGGACAAGGTCTATGCGCTGAAGGACCTGGACGGCGTGACGGTGCGCTCGGCGCTGGACGGCATCGGCTATCGCGGCGAGCAACCGGCGGCGGCGTTCCCGGCCGATGCGTATTTCGAACTTCATATCGAGCAGGGACCGATCCTGGAACGCGAGGAAAAGCAGATCGGGATCGTGACGGGCGCGCAGGCGCAGGTGTGGTACGACGCGGTGACGATCGGGCAGGATTCGCATGCCGGCACGACGCCGCCCTCGACACGCAAGGATGCGCTGGTGGGCGCGGCACGGATTATCGACCTGGTGGACCGCATGATGCGGGCCAAGGGCGAGGACGGGCGCGGCACGGTGGGCCAGCTTGTCGTGTCGCCGAACAGCCGCAACGTGGTGCCGGGCGAGGTGCGGTTTTCCGTCGAGTTCCGCCATCCGTCGGACGCGGAAGTCGATCGGCTGGATGCGGAGTTTCCACGCGAGGCCGCTGCCATCGCGCGCGACTGCGGGGTGACGCTGGAGCTCACCACGCTGTTCAAGATCCCAGCGCAGCCGTTCGATCCGGGGTGCGTCGACCTGGTGCGGCAGGGCGCGGCGAAGCTCGGCTATTCGGCACGCGAGATCGTGTCCGGCGCCGGGCACGATGCGGTCTATGTGGCGCGGCATGTGCCGACGGCGATGATCTTCACTCCGTGCAAGGATGGCCTGTCGCACAACGAGGCGGAGAGCATCCAGCCGGAGGAAGCCGAAGCCGGCTGCCAGGTGTTGTTCGAGGCGGTGCTGGCGCGGGCGAACAGAATCGTCTGATACAAGTAGGCAGCTTACTATTAGAATCGATCGCTGCAATTTGCAGCGATGTTGCGGCATGGCGGCAGCGCAGCACCTCGGGGACTCCGCGGGGGCGCACGGCAGTCAACGTTTACGAGAGCAGGTTGCACCTCCTCATCGCGCAGGACTAGCGTGCGCTCATCGGACTGTTGGGAGGATCGCATGCGCCGCTTGCTTCCACTCCTGTCGCTTTGCCTGTTCACGGCCTGGTTCGCGAACCTACCTGCCCAGGCGCAACCGGCCCCGCCGGGTGCTTACCCGTCTGGGCCACCGGGTGCTTACCCGGCTGGGCCACCGCCGGCGCCACCCCCTTATGCTCGTCATCCGGGACCGGCTCCGGATGACGCGGCGACCAACCCGAACAATTGTGGCACGCCGGACGAACCAAAGCCGTGCCCGCCGGTGCCGCGCCACCCGCTGACCTACTATCCGCCGAACAAGCAGTAGTCTGCTGGATCGCCCGGAAGCCAAGTCCGGTTCAGCCGGGGTCCGTTGCGAACAGCGACGCGACCTCGGCACGGAACATGTCGATGCGTTGCAGCCAGACAGCGACCTCGCCGGGCTCAGGCAGCGGTTCTTCCTGCAGTGGATCGTCGGCAGGATACCGGAATGAGATCGACCAATCCGCGATAGCATCGAACGCCTCGGCCGCGGCGCGGAGTTTGTGACCCGACGGGATGAGAGCTGCGGCCAGACCGAGATCATGACCCGATCGCCCGCGCGGATAGCCAACCTGCAATGCAACCAGCACGGCCTTTATAAGCTTCTCTGCCGGTTGCTGGCAGTGGTAAGCAGCCGCAGCGATATTCGGCGGATCGACGAGGCAACGCCGTGCCGCGTCCAAATCAACATCGGCGCTGTTGATCCAGTTGGCAGCGTCGCTCATGTCGGGCGCCGGTAGAGCACAACCCCATCGCGCGCAACATCGTGGCTCAGGCTGTTAGGATCATCACGCTTGGCCTCGAACACGCCCCGACGGCAAGCCACTGCGTGGATCGGCAGCTTCGACCGACTTGCCGCCTGACGCAATTTCGATGGCCGGGCGATTCCGGGCACTGCATCGTCAGGCAGCACAACGAAAAGGTCCCAATCGCTTGCGTCATCATGGTCACCGCGCGCGCGGCTACCGAACAGGAGAACGGCCTCAGGGTCCACCAGCGCGACGATGCCTTCCAGTGCCGACTGAAGCCGCGGATCCAAGCTGAGCGCCATGACCGTCCCGACCGCCCATATACCATCAAGCAGGTGCATCTCCGTCAGATAGGTGCATCCCGGGAAGCCAGACTGCAAGGGTATCCGTCGGCATCGCCTGCCCAAAGGCCAGCCCGCCTTCGCCCGCCTCTCCCACCCATCTCCGGACGGGTGTACACACCACCCCCATGGAACCCGCCCTCATCCCCTACTCGCCGATCCTCCACCGCCCACCGCTGCGCTGGCCGAACGGCGCCCGCGTGGCACTGTGGATCGTGCCGAACATCGAGCACTACGAATACCTGCCGAAATACATCCGCACCCGCGATCCGTGGCCGCGGTCGCCGCACCCGGACGTGCTGAACTACGCCGCGCGCGACTATGGCAACCGCGTCGGGCTGTGGCGGTTGTTCCGGCTCACCGACGACTTCCGCATCCGCTGCACCGTCAGCCTGAACATGACGGTCATCCAGCACTACCCCGCCATCCTCGAAGCGATGGAGCAGCGCGGGTGGGAGTACATGTCGCATGGGATTTATAATACGCGGTATCATTTGGATTTCTCGGAAGACGAGGAACGCGCGGCGATGCTGGAATCCCGCGCGATCCATCGCGCCCTGACCGGACGTGAGCAACGCGGCTGGTTCAGCCCGGCGATCACCAACACGCTGCGCACTTTCGACCTCGCCGCCGAGTGCGGCTACGACTACACCGCCGACTTGTATCACGACGATCAGCCGTTCCCGCTGCGGGTGAAGACCGGGAAGCTGCTGTCGATCCCGTACTCGGTAGATTTGAACGACGTGATCCTGCACCGCCGCGGCGAGGAAGTCGGCGATTTCGTCCGCCAGATCCGCGACTACTTCGACACCGTTTATGAAGAAGGCCCGGAACAGGGCCGGGTCATGTGCATCGCCCTGCATCCCTACTGGGTCGGCCAGCCGCACCGCATCCGCGTGTTCCGCCAGGCGCTGGAATACATCCTGTCGCATCCCGGCGTCTGGCTCACCACCGGCGCGGAGATCGCCGACTGGTACAACGCGCATCACCTGCCGGCGATCGAGGCACATCTCGCGGCGCGGGAGGCGGCCAATGGCTGACCACGTCCCTTCCAATACGCCGCCCACGGATGAGGTCCGCTCGCCCGGCATGGACCACGCGCATTACCCGTTCCGCACGCTGCCCGATGCGCCCCGCTTCACCTGGCCGGACGGAGCGCGCATCGCGCTGACCGTGACGCTGATGCTCGACTATTGGGAACTTGAACCGCCGCCGGGGAACGCCAGCCCCGACCCGCGTATCGTCTCGCCGCTAGGAAAATTCTTCCCGGACTGGCTGACCTGGAGCCAGCGCGAATACGGCGCCCGGGTCGGCATCTTCCGAGTGCTGGACGTGCTGGACCGGTTCGGCCTGGCGCCCAGCGTGGCGCTCGGGTCGGCGGCGGCGCAACGCTATCCGGAGCTGGTGGACGAACTGATGCGCCGCAACGCGTGCTTCATGGCGCACGGCAGCCACGCGACCCGCCGCATCACCAGTCGCATGAGCGAAGCCGAGGAACGCGCGTTCATCGCCGAGGCGCGCGACGCAGTGGCGGCGGCGACCGGCGAGGTGCCGCTCGGCTGGTGCGGCCAGGACTTCAACGAATCCGCCCTTACCCCGGCGCTGCTGGCCGAGGCTGGCTTCACCTACACCACCGACTGGCCGAACGACGACCGTCCCTATGTGCTCGGGCCGTACGACGGACGGCATGTGCTGGCACTGCCGCCGCAGCCGGAATGGAACGACCTGGAGTGCATGTGGCTGCGCCGGGTTTCCCCGCCGATCTGGGCCGACGGCATCGCGGAGGCGTTCGCCGTGCTGCACGAAGAAGGCGGTGGCGTGTTCAACCTGACGCTGCATCCGTGGATCGCCGGCCAGGCGCATCGCATCCGCTGGCTGCGCGAGGCCCTGAGCCGCGTGCTTGGCAAGCCGGACATCTGGCGCACGACAACCGATGAATTGGCGAAGGTGGCAAGCCTGGCGGCGCGTTGAAGAAGAAGGACGCGCTATCCGTCGCGCGTGCTCCGCCTCTGCATCGCCCCCAGCGTCCTAACCTTGGTCACGACAGAACTCGATCAGCGCGGCCTTCACGCTGGCCACCACGCCGGACCACCCTTTCGCGGAGTCCCAACGGAACAGCCGGGCAGCGGGATACCATGGTGCGTCGGCCTCGCCGGCCAGCCAGCGCCAGTCCGCAGCCGGCGACAGCATCACCCACACCGGCCGGCCAAGCGCTCCGGCCAGATGCGCCACGGCGGTGTCCACCGTCACCACCAGGTCGAGCAACTCCAGCACCGCGGCGGTGTCGCCGAAATCGGCCAGTTCGTCGCCCAGCGGCCGCAGACCTGGCGTCGCCGCCAGCAACGTCCGATCGGCGGCTGACAGGTCCTTTTGCAGCGCGACCAGCTCGGCGCCGCACCCCAGCAGCGGGAGCAACGCCCTGAGGCCGGCCGAGCGCTGCGCGTCGTTCGTGTTGGCCGCGCTGCCGGCCCACACCAGGCCAACCCGAGGCGAACGGCCGCGGTCGCCGAGACGTGCCGCCCAGTCCCGCACCCGTTCGGGCGCCGCGCGCAGATAGGGCACCCGGCGCGGCACGCTATCCAACCCGGTGCGGAACGCCAGCGGCAGGCTCATCAGCGGACAGTGCAGATCGAACGGAGGCAAGGCGTCGCCGGCCGCCACCAGTTGGGCGACTCCCTCCAGCCCAACCAGCGCCGGCACCAGGGGCCGCTGCACCTCCAGCACCACGCGAGCCCCGCGCTCCGCCGCCAGCGGCGCATACCGGCAATACTGGATGGTGTCGCCGAAGCCTTGCTCGGCATGCAGCAGCAGGGTCTTGCCGGCGATGTCTTCTTCGCCAAGCCACAGCTTCTGGGAGAATACCCGCCGAGGCGGCGCATCGGGGACGAGCCACCGCCATTCGATCAACGGCCAGCCCTCGGTGTAATCGCCCTGCCGCAGCCGCAGTAGGCCACGGTTGAATTGCAGATCGGCGTGGTCGGGGGCCAGGGCGGCGGCGCGGTCGAAGCTCGCCAGCGCCTCGGTCCTGCGGTCCAGGGCGCGCAACACGTTGCCGCGGTTGAAGTGCGCCTCGGCATAGTCGGGCGCGGTGCGGATGGCCCGGTCGAAGGCCGCCAGCGCCTCCAGCTTGCGGCCGAGTCCGAACAGCGCATTGCCTCGATTGTTCTGCAGCGGCGCATGGCCGGGCCACAGCGCGACGGCGCGGTTGTAGCTGGCCAGCGCCTCGGCGTAGCGCTTCAGGGAGAACAGCGCGTTGCCGCGGTTGAACCACGCCAGCTCCTGGTTGCGGTCCAGCTTGAGGGATGCGTCGAACAACCGCACGGCCTCCTCCGGCCGGCCCGTCTGGGCGACGACGGTGGCGAGCAAGGTCATCGTGGCGGCATGGCGTGGGCTGGCAGCGAGCACCGCGCGATACGCCGATTCGGCGGCCGGCAGCGCGCCGGCCTGGTGCAGCGTCATGGCCTGACCGAACAGCGCCTCCGGAAACGGCTGCGGTGGCGAGGGTGCGCGCCTGGCCTGTGCGGGCAGCGCCTGTCTGGCCTGTGCGGGCGGGGGCGGAGCGCGGCGCGACATCAGGCGTATGTTTCCGGGCCGAACGGTGACCGAGTGCCGCAGTCTGAGTCCCTCTCCCACGCAGTGGGAGAGGCTAGGTGAGGGTGACGCGTGCCGCACGCCATACCCTCACCTGACCTCTCCCACTGCGTGGGAGAGGGACTCGACCGAACGGTCATGTCGGGTACTGCGTGTATTGCTTCTCCTCGATCAGCCGCGAGCCCAGCAACACATTGATCGCCCGCTTGATCCGTCCGCGCTCGTCGTTCTGCCGATAGACCGAGCGGGCCAGCGCAACGAATTCCGCACCGAAATCGCCGGCGGCTTCCTTGGCGCGGATCGCATTCTCGATGTCCCACAGACTTTCATTCACCTGGGTCAGGGCACGCTTCAACCCCGGCAATCCATCCGGCGCGTCCTGGGCCGCCAGCACCGCAGCCAGCGCCGCCAGTTCGCGTTCCGTGTTCACGACCGCCTCGGGCGAGCGCAACCGGGCGCGCTTGATCTCCAGGATGGTGATCTTGTCCAGCAACTCGCCCCACGACACGGGCACCAGCGGCGGATCAGCCACCGCACATCTCCGCCAGCCGTTCCGCCATGGCGGCGAACACGGACGCCCAATCGCCTCGTTCGCGCTGGCGGAACAAGCGCATGGTCGGATACCAGGGGCTGTCGGTCCGATCCAGCATCCAGCGCCATTCCGGCACCGCGCCCAAGGCCACCCAGACCGGCCGCCCCAGCGCGCCCGCGAGATGCGCGATCGAGGTGTCCGTCGAAATCACCAGGTCCAGGTTGGCCATCACCGCGGCGGTGTCGATGAACGCATCCGGTCCGGCATCGAACGCCTCGCCCAGGGTCGCGACCGTCATTCCTTCCGGCAGGTCCGCGAGTTGGTCCAGGCCGTGCTGCTTTTGCAGGCTGACGAGGTGGACGCCCGGCAATCGCGCCAGCGGTGCGAACCACCGCAACGGCGCCGACCGGTCACGATCCTCCCCGTGGATGGGGTTGCCCTGCCAGGCAATGCCGATCCGGATTCGCCCGGCCGGCAGGCGATCGCGCCAGGCCGCCACCCGTTCCGGTTCAGCCTGCAGGTAGGGCACGGCCGCCGGAATGCTCGTCAACCCGGTCCCGAAGGCCACCGGCAGGCTCAGCATAGGGCAGTGCAGATCGAAGGCCGCGAGCGAGTCGCCTCCGGCCACCACCTCGACCCCCGGCAAGGCGCGAAGCAATCGGACCAACGGCTGGGGCACCGCCATGGTCACGCGCAGTCCGCGTGCCGCCGCCATCGGCGCGTAACGGCAGAACTGGATCGTGTCACCCAGGCCTTGCTCCGCGTGGATCAGCAGCGATCGCCCCGGCAACGCCTCGCCCCACCATTGCGGCTGCGTGAAGCTGCGGTGGGGCTCGATCAGGCCGCGCACCCGCCACCGCCATTCGTATTCCGGCCATCCCGCCGTCAGATCCCCTTGCAGCAGCAACGCCATCGCCAGGTTGTTGTGGGCCTCCGCCAGGTTGGGGCTGAGTTCCAGGGCCCGGCGGCAGGCGGCGATCGACTCGTCCACCTGTCCCAGGCGCCGCAGCGCGTTGCCCATGTTGGCGTGGGCGTCCGGATAAGCCGGCATGAGGTCGAGAGCCGTCCGGTACGCGGCAATCGCCGCGTCGAATTCCCCCTCCCGCACCAGCGCGCTGGCCAGGTTGTTGTGCGCCACGGCGAAGTCCGGCCTGGCCGCGATGGCCCGGCGGAAAGCCGCTGCCGCCTCCCGCCAGTGTCCCTGGTCCGCGAGCGCGTGGCCGAGGTTGTTATGCGCCTCCGGGTCGCCGGGGTTCAGCTCCAGCGCCCGGCGGCACGACGCGATTGCCTCGTCCAATTGCCCCCGCATGCGCAACGCCTCGCCCAGCCTGGCGTGCGTCGCCGCCCGGTTGGGCTGGAGGGCACGGGCCTGGCGATAGCAGGCGATCGCCTCATCCCCTCGGCCCAGCGCCTGGAGTGCCGCGGCCAGGTTGGTGCGTATCCCGGGGTCGCCCGGCTCCAATTCAATCGCCTTCCGATAACTCTCGACCGCCTCCTCCACCCGCCCCTGCTCTTGCAGCACGACGCCCAGGTTGACGTGGCTGTCCACGTCGTCCGGCTTGAGGCTGAGCGCCGTGCGGTAGCTGGCGATCGCCTCGTCCCACCGCGCCTGTTCCCGCAGCACGTTGCCCAGATTCGAGTGGCATGACGGCGCCCGCGGATTGATCCCGATGGCCTTGCGGATCAGCTCGACGGCCAGGCCGGGCCGTCCGGTCTGATGGGCGACCACCCCGAGCAATTGCAGGCTGTCGGCATGGCGCGGGTTAAGCGTCAGCACCTGGCGGTAGAGCTGTTCGGCCTGGTCCAGGGATCCGGCCTGGTGACGCCGCAAGGCGTCGGCGAAAGCCGCCTGGGACGCCGGCGAGATGCCCTTCGTCGCCGGCCTGTCCAGCTTCTCTGCCGCCCGGCGTTCTCTGCGGTTCATGCGTCGGGTGCCTCATGCGACTCGCCTGCATGGGAGGCGAGATCCCGCACGTTATAATCGGACATTGCGCGCGGCTGATAGACGCCAGGGCAATCGAGGGAGTGGAGCGAGGCCAGGGGGAAAAGTCTGGTGTTGCTTCGTTCGTCCGATTGCCCTGGGCGGCGCCGTGCGGGCCGCGCGGGCCCCAAACGAAAAAGCGGCGGGGATGAACCCCGCCGCCGAGTTGGTTAGCCGTGGTTTTCTGGTGATCAGAAGCGCAGTGCGATACCCGCCACCAGGATTTGCTCTTGAACCTTGTTGTTGAGATCGGAACGGTTGGTTGCTGTCACAGTGCCGCTCTGGTTGGCCAGGAAGTTGTAGCCGCCCTGGTAGTTGTAGCCCCAGAGATACTCGGCGACGAGCACCGCACCCGGGCCAAGGCCATAGGTGGCGCCTAGGTCAAGACCGGCGGAGGTCCGCTGGGTCGGCAGACCAGGCTGGCCTTGGTACTTGTAGTCGAAGAAGCTGCCGCCGATCGTCGAGGGCAATTGCGGGATGGTGAAGCGAGCGCCCGCCACCCAGGCAATGGCCGTCGTGTCGGAGCCTTGGCATGTGGTAGCCGACGAGCAGTACGGAGCCTTGTTCTGCAGACCCCAAGACCCGTTGTAGTCGCCGAACAGCGTATTGGCGCCGATCGCGATGTACCTGTTGAACGTCACTTCGGCGCCGATCATGCCCATCTTCAGGCCGTTGTAGCGCAGCGCGTTGTTAGCCCCGTTCGGGGTTCCCGGCGTGAGCGGCGCGGTTGGCCCCGGCGCGGTCGCGGCGCTGATCGTATAGACGCCCGACACGGCCAGGCCGACCGGGCCCCACGCATTGCGGTAACGCAGGCCGATTTCCCACTCGTTGCGCCAACGCCCGAGGTCGCCCGCGACATTCGACGTCGATTGCGAGATGCACCCGGTATAGACGGTCGAGCAAGTATCGCCGGCGCTGGTCGCGGGCGCGTTGTTCGGCGCGAAAGTCGAGGTCAGGTCAAACCCGGCGAACACAGGCGACAGATAGCCGATGCGTGCCGCCTGGTATTCGTTGCCGGAGTCAGCCCACGGCCAGGTCGGGCCGGTCGCGGACGGAGACAGGCCGCCGGCCTGCCAGCCGACCCAGCCGCCCGCATCGAACTCGTCGTTCAGGCCGGTCTGCATCAGCGAGTTGGAGCTGAAGCCCTGGCCGATACGGACGATACCGATCGTGTCGGTGCCCACATAGGCCCAGGCCTGCCGCACATACAGTGTCTGCTGCGTGTTGAGGGCGGAGGTGCCCGACGCGCTGGCGCTGGAGTTGGCAAATCCGCTGCCGGTGCCGGAGACCGATACGCCGCCGGTGCCCACCGCAGAGTTCGGGTTCAGCGTGTTTTCGCGGATTTCAGTGAAAGCACCGTAGCGGATGCCGGACTTGCTCATGCCGTCCATGCCCAGGTCGAGGCGGACATAGCCGACGATCGCGTAGGGTGCCTGCTTGTTGCCCGCGGCCTGTACCGTGGCGCCGTTCAGGGTTGCGACGTTGCCGCTGGCGCCGCTGCCGTTCATGCCGGTCCACCAGGTGCCCATGCCGTACATGACCGTTTGAAGGTCAACGCGGAGGATGGCCGTGCCGGGCGCCGGAGTGGAGAACGGCGATGAGTTATACCCGGACGCGAGGGGCGAGTACTGCTGGCCCTGACCGCCGGTATATGGCGAGCCGACTTCCTGGAAGCCGCCGGGCGTGGTGAGCATACCGACGCCGGTCGGGGACTGGATCGGACCGCTGGGGGTGGAACCGTCGGATGGTGGTTGCTCGACCGCGAACGCTGCCCCGCCCAGAGCGCTTGCCATTGTCCCTGCGTACAACAGCAACTTGAGTTTACGCATTCTATCCTCCTCGTTGCGCCGGCATGCCGGCGGATTCCAGGCCCCGTCCCAATGCGCCTTGGATGACCCCTTGGAGGGCGAGCGCAGCAAACGCAGGCGAAGCGACCGAACCTGGAGGGGACTGTGGCGCAACAACCGGCAGTGCCGCAACGGTCGTTAAGGCGAACCAGGGGCATTTTAGGGACACTGTTGCCGCTAAGCCACAAGTATGGCTATTGACAGGCGCCCCGCTCCCCTCTTGTCAGCCCGGCGACCGGTCATGACGCGCGCGTGAGGGCCCGCGTTCAAGGGGCCGGCGTTTAATGCCAGCCCGTGCTGTCATTGACGTTCGGCGACCGCACCCTCGTGTCATGGCCGGCGAAGGCCGGCCACCCACGGCTTTGCCGCGTGCAACAAAGGAAAGTCGTGGGTGGCCGGCCTTCGCCGGCCATGACACGTGGGTGGTAGGCCTTCGCCGGCCATGACACATGGATGGTGGGCCTTCGCCGGCCATGACACGAGGGTGACAGGCCTTCGCCGGCCATGACACAGAGGGCGGGACAGCCCGCCAAACGAAAAAGCGGCGGGGATGAACCCCGCCGCCGAGTCGGTTAGCCGTGGTTGTCTGGTGATCAGAAGCGCAGTGCGATCCCCGCCTCCAGGATTTGTTCAGAAACCTTGTTGTTGAGATCGGCACGGTTGGTTGCAGTCACAGTGCCGGACTGGTTGGAGAGGAAATTGTAGTCGCCCTGGTAGTTGTAGCCCCACAGGTACTCGGCGATCAGCACCGCACCCGGGCCAATGCCGTAGGTGGCGCCGAGGTCAAGACCGGCGGAGGTCCGCTGGGTCGGCAGGCCAGGCTGGCCCTGGTACTTGTAGTCGAAGAAGCTGCCGCCGATCGTCGAGGGCAGTTGCGGGATGGTGAAGCGAGCACCCGCCACCCAGGCGATAGCCGTCGTCTGAGAACCTTGGCACGCCGTGGCGGACAGGCAGTACGGCGCCTTGTTCTGCAGACCCCAAGACCCGTTGAAGGCGCCGAACATCGTGTTGGCGCCGATCGCCAGGTACTTGTTGATCGTCACCTCGGCGCCGATCACGCCGAAGTTGAAGCCGTTATACCGCAGCGCATTGGTTGCCCCGGCCGGGGTTCCAGCCGCACCCAGCGGCGCGGACGGGCCCGGATTGGTCGGAGCGCTGACCGTATAGATGCCCGACGCCGCGAGGCCGATCGGACCCCACGCATTGCGGTAGCGCAGGCCGACTTCGAACTCGTTGCGGTAACGCCCAAGGTCACCCGCGGCGTTCGACGTGGACTGCGAGACGCACCCGGTAAAGACGGAAGAGCAGGTGTCGCCGGCACTGGTGGCGGGCGCGTTGTTCGGCGCGAAGCTGACCACACCGTCGAACCCGGCCAGCACCGGTGACAGGTAGGCGATACGCGCTGCCTGGTACTCGTTGCCGCCGTCCGCCCACGGCCAGGTCGGGCCGGTCGCCGAGGGTGAGAGGCCACCGGACTGCATGCCGACCCAGCCGCCCGTATCGAACTCGTCGTTCAGGCCGATTTCCAGCAGCGAGTTGGCGCTGAAGCCCTGACCCAGGCGGACGAGACCGGTCGTGTCGGTGCCTATGTACGCCCAGGCCTGCCGCACATACAGCGTCTGCTGCCCGTTGAGGCTCGACGTGCCCGACGAGGAGGCGCTGGAGTTGGCAAATCCGCTGCCGGTGCCGGAGACCGATGCGCCGGCGGTGCCGACCGCCGAGTTCGGGTTCAGCGTGTTTTCGCGGATTTCGGTGAAGGCACCGTAGCGGATGCCGCTCTTGCTCATGCCGTCAATGCCCATGTCGAGGCGGACATAGCCGATAATCGCATAGGGCGCCTGCTTGTTGCCCGCGGCGCTCGTTGTGACGCCGTTCAGGACGGCAGTGTTGCCACTGGCGCCGCTGCCGTTCATGCCGGTCCACCACGTGCCCTCGCCCATCATGACCGTCTGCAGGTCGACGCGGAGAATGGCCGTGCCTGCAGCCGGGGTGGAGAACGGCGATGCGTTATACGCCGACGTGAGGGGCGAATATTGCTGGCCCTCGCCGCCGGTGTACGACGAGCCGACTTCCTGGAAGCCGCTTGGCGTGGTCACCATGCCGACCCCGGTCGGGGACTGGATCGGACCGGTCGGGGTGGAACCGTCGGACGGCGGTGCCTCGACCGCGAACGCCGCCCCGCCCAGAGCGCTTGCCATTGTCCCTGCGTACAACAGCAACTTAAGTTTACGCATTATATCCTCCTCATTGTGCCGGGCCCGCCCGACAAGGACTTCAGGTCGCCGGATGATGTTTCTGCGGCCCGCGATTGCGTGGCGGATCAGCCACACGCAGCGGACAGGCAACACCCAGACCCGAGGACACTATGCGTTGCCGTTACGCCCTGAGACAATATTGGGGAGAGGTTGTGGCAAGATTACTGTGTAACATCTGACAAAAATGTCACACTTTTAGCAGTATAGTTAAAGTAAAAATTAGGCGCACAAAACCAATACCGGCAGACTGGTCTGCAAGTTTACCAACTCACTACTTAATCCACTGACCTGATTACTTCTGGTCAGTCTCCTTCCACAAATTCGAGGCTGCCTCGCACCGGCGCAGGCCGTGGCGACCGCCACTCTTCCGGCTGCGCGCTGTGCGTGGGGTCGATGCAGGTTGGCGGCACCGCGGGCCTGACCGGCTGGGCGCCCGGCCAGGATCCGCTTGCCGCCAGGGAACGGATCGCGTCGCCCATCGTCCGGGCGACCTCGCGAACCATGGGCGCCGCCATGCGCCGGACCGCGATCGCGTGGGTGGCCGTCAGCGCCGGCTGCGCGATCGGGCGGAACACGAGCGCCCCGCGCGCGGTCTCCTCGCGCACCGCGACGGCCGGCAGGATCGTGCTGCCGCGGCCGTTGCGGACCATTTCCCGGGTGATCGGCAGGCTGTCCACCTGCAGCACCGGGTCGATTCGCAGGCCGCGCTGGAATCCCGTGCGAGCCAGCAGGCGGCGGATCCAGTGCCGCGGATTGGGCAGGATCAGCGGCACGCCGGCCAGATCGCGCATCCGTACCGGCAGCGCGCTTTCGGCCAGCTTGTGGCGCGGCGACACGACCAGGCCGAGGCTTTCCTGGAGCAACGGCTCGATGTGCAGTTCGTCCAGATCGGGCGGGTCCTGCAGGATCGCGATGTCGGCCTGGCAGCCGAGCAATCGCGCTTCGGTGCCGCCGCCGGCCGCCTCCTGGATATCGAGCGTCAGCCCCGGCCAGTGCTGCTGCACCTGCGCGACCAGCGACGCCGCCACCATCGCGCCGATCTCGGCCGGCAGCGCGAGGACCACCACCTCGCCGTCACGGGGGGCGAACGCGCTGTCATGCGGGGCGGCGCGATCGGGATCGAGCGGCGTGTTGAGCAAGCGCAGGATCGCGTCGATGCGCTCGAGCAGGAGGGCGCCGGCCGGGGTGGGTGTGACACCGCGGCTGTGACGGATCAGCAACTGGGAGCCGAGGTCGTCTTCCAGCTTGCGAAGCTGCTGGCTGACCGCGGGAGGGGTGACGTTCAGCTCTTGCGCGGCGCGCGACAGGTTGCCGGTGCGGGCGGCCGCGGCGAAGTAACGCAGCTCGCGCAGTTCCAATGCGCCAACCGGGCCGCCCACGCGCGAGAGCGCGGCAGGCAGCCGATCCTGGGGCGAACCGAGGGGCGTCAACGCATTCAAGGCACCGCCAATCCCTTGTACGGGCTGGCGGAACAGGGGCGTCATTCCGGGGAGTTACGAAAGCCGGAAAGAACTGCGAGAGGGGGTCGGGGAAAGCCCTACAGCGGCAACGAAATGGAACCCTTCCGCGCGCAGGCGAGAGCCTGCCCTGCGATCCTCGTCATGGCGGGCGAAGGCCCGCCATCCACGACTTCGCTGCGCGCCACAAAGGACTTCGCTGCGCGCCACAGAGAAAGCCGTGGATGCCGGCCTGCGCCGGCATGACACGGTTGGGCCGCCCGTGGGTCAATGCCTATGCGGGCCAGCACATTACGACGTGCGGGCGGGGCAGCCGCACTGCGTGCTGCCCGTCATTGCTTCTGCGGCCGATGCTTGAATCGATGCACCAGGACATCGATTGCCTGATCCCGCAAGTATCGGCCGATCTCGCCGCGAGTCCAGTTGCCGCGGCCAGGCGCGCGCCGCAGGAGTTCAACCTTGAAAACGCTCTACTAGCCCCCGGGATTGCCTCGCTCATCCTGCTCCCGCCGATCGGCAAGGTTGTCGAGCCGTTCGGCGATCTTCCGCAGGCTGTCCCGCACCGTCCGGGTTGTGGCAGTCTCGGCCATACGGCGAAATTCATCTGCGCGCGCACGAATCTCTGCCAGGGAGCGTTCCGCAAGAGGCCGCCAACTGAAGCCGCGGGGCAGGTCGGGCAGCTCCCCGTCCTTCGCCGCGAGCACCAGCCTTCCCGTGGGCGCGCCAATAGCGCCCAATTCTTCGTAGATGTCGGGGCTTGCCGCGCGTTCGCTGGACCGTTGGTCTCTGGGTGCCATTCGTCAACGCTACCGCAAAACGCCAGTCGATGCTACCAGTCGGGGGTCGGCGCCATGCGCGCTGAACGGATGCGGGGTCCGAACGTGTGACGCCAGTCAATGCCCCGGACGCGGATACCGAAGACTCTGTCGGACAGGTGAGCGTGCAATGGCCGTCATGGCCGACAAGATTGATGTCGCGGAACTCGCGCGCGAGATAGCGAAGATTGCCAGCACAACCAGCGACCCGGAGACCGGGCGCCGACTGATGGAGATTGTTGAGCTTCTCATGAGGGCGGTCGGGCTGCCGCCGGGAACCGCCTGAGTTCCGGGATCGGCACTCGCCGGCAGCGCAGCCGGGATCAGCCTGGACCGTTGCGACTGCGCTCCCGCTGATCGGCGAGGCGGTCAAACCGCTCGGCGAGTTTTCGCAGGCTCTCCCGGACCCCTGGTGTTCTGGCCGTTTCCGCCATGCGACGGTACTCGGCCGCGTTTGCGCGGATTTCGGCAACCGGGCGGTCGCCAAGGGCGCGCCAACTGAACCCCCGCGCTGCCTCGGGGAGTTCTTCGTCCTTGTCCACAACCGCGACCCTCCCCGTCGGCGTGCCGAATACGTTCAGTTCCTCGTACTCGCCGGTGCCCGGCGCAGGTCCGCCGGGCTGATGTTCGAATAATGCCATTTGCCAATTTTGCCCTCGTTGGAGAGGCGCGCAGTGATTTAAATCAACGGAATCGTCCCACAGGAACATATTCATGTGGCGCGGTTGATCTCCATCAATGCGCTGCCATGGTGGACGTGCAACAAACTCGCACGGCCCTTACTGGAGTGGGGCCGCCATGGAAAACCTGATCGATGTCGCAGAACTGGCGCGCGACCTAGCAAAGATTGCCAGCGCAACCAGCGACCCCGAGATGGGCCGCCAACTGATGGAGATAGTCGAAAGGATATATCGAGCGCTCGGACTACCACCGGGCAAAGGCTGATTTGCGGGCGACGGCCGCGACGATCTACGGCGATGCCGCTCGCCTGGCCCGCGCGCCCAACACGCCGCGTGTCGCGTGCCGGCCCGATCACGGTCTGCGTGGCGACCCGATCACGGTCTGAGAGTGCCGACCCGATCACCCTCACCCTCGACGCTCACGCGTCTCGACCCCCGGGTCAAGCGCCCGGGGGCATGCCTCTCCCGCTCCCGCGGGAGAGGTTTCTTTAGCGGTCGCGCAACCAACCTCGGCTGGCGGCGTAGCGCACGACGTCGACGCGGGTCTTGAAGCCCAGCTTGTCCATCGCCCGCGCCTTGTAGGTCTCGACCGTCTTCACGCTGATCGACAGGCGCGAGGAGATCTCCTTGCTGGTATGGCCCTCGGCCAGGAGGTGCAGCACTTCGGTCTCGCGCTCGCTGAGCTCGGCGGGGGCGCCGAGTGGGCCGTTGGGCGTGCTGCGCGCGGCGGCGCCCACCACCTTGCCGGCGATCGCCGGGTCCAGATACAGACCGCCATCGGCAACCGCATGGATGGCGCGCACCAGTTCCTCGGCGGCGGACCGCTTCAGCAGGTAGGCCGATACACCGGCTTCCAGCAGTTGCCGCAGATAGGCCCGATCTTCGTGCACCGTCAGGATAATCACGCGGATTTCCGGCGCCTCGGTCCGCAGCGCGAGCGCGACCTCCAGGCCGTTCAGCCCCGGCATGCCGATATCGAGCACGGCGGTGTCCGGCCGCAGTTCCTTGGCAAGTTGCAGCGCCGCGCGGCCGTCCCGTGCTTCTCCGACGACGTCAAGGTCCGGATCGGCGGCGACCAGCGCCTTCATGCCTGCCAGCACGATCGGGTGGTCGTCCGCCATCAGCACGCGCAGGGAATGCGCCATCATCGGTTCAGCAACCGGCAGCAAGGCAGCCGGCGGCATGGCAACCTGCGGCGTGGCAACCGGTGGCATGGCAACCGACCGCAAGGCAACCGGCAGCAAGGCGCGTGTGGTGAACGCATCGTGTGCAGACTTTGCTCCCCTCTATCCGCTGGCGAAAGCTTCAACGCTCCCCGACTCGGTAGCCGGGGACGCACGGCAATGACAGTCAGGCTTTTCCTGACCATACGCTGATAAGCACGTCGGACCTTCAAACCGGCACCCGGACGAAAAGTGTGGTACCCGCCCCGGGAGACGACTCCACCTCCAGGCTGCCGTCGACCAGGGCCAGTCGCTCGCGCACGCCGAGCAAACCGAGACGCTGCGCGCCCGGCGCGCCGCCTTCGGTGTCATCGGGCCGGAACCCTTTGCCGTCATCCTCCACAATCAATTGCAATTGCTCGTCCGTCGCCGCGAGGATGACGGCCACGTTCGCCGCGCCGGCATGCCGGACGACGTTGGTCACGGCCTCCTGCAAGGCCCGGTAAACCGTCGTCTCGACGGTCTGCGGCAACCGCCGGTCGCCGAGGTTGAGCTGCAGGTCGAAGTGCAGCCGGGACCGCTCGCCCCATTCCTCGATATACTGGGTGATTGCCGTCTCCAGGCCCAGGTCGTCGAGCGCCGTCGGCCGCAACTCCCAGGCCATCCGGTTGACCTCGTGGCCGATTTCCGCGGTCAGGTCGCGAAGCTGCGCCACCTCCCGGTTGAGGCCGGCATCGGCCGGACTGCGCCGGCCGATCGCGCTCAGGCCGAGTTGCAACGCGGTCAGGTACTGCCCCAGGCTGTCATGCAGTTCCCGGGCGATGCGCTTGCGCTCGGCCTCCTGGGCCAGCACGGCCTGGGCCAGCAGGTGCTTGCGTTCCTCGCTGGCGCGCAGGTCGGCGGCCGCCCGGGCGCGCTCGGCCATGCTGTCGTGCAGGCTCTCGCTGGCACGGTGCAGCGAGCATGCCACCGCGTCGGTCTCGCGCAGTCCGGTCAGGCGGAGGGTGACCGGGTCGCCCTGCCCGACCAATTCGGCGTATTTCACCAGGCTGGCGATGGGTCCGGAGATGCGGCTGCCGATCAGCAGCGCCAGCAACAGGGCGACCGCGAGCGTTATCGCGCCGGCCAGGATCAGCACCTCGGTCGAGTGCCGGACCGGCGCGAACAGCACGTCGACCGGTATGCCGATGACCACGGCCCAGCCGACTGGATTGATATGGCTGAAGGCGACGTAGAGCGGGACGCCCTCACGCGATTGGGCCGGGATCCAGCCCTCTTCGGAATCGCGCACCCGGCGCAGGAAATCCGGCCGGCCGCGCTGGCCGATGAATTGCGCCGGCTCCCAGGTCCTGGCGAGGGTGTAGCCTTGGCGGTCGTTGATGGTGGCGAGCCAGTCCTTCGGCAGTTGCTGGCGTGCCAGGACCTGTTCGAGCACCGGCATGACATCGAGGCTGGCGACGTAGGCAACCTTGGCGTTCTGCATGACCGGCACAAGGATCATCACGACGGGCGCGTTGGTCACCGGGTTGACCGTCAGGTCCGACACGTACGGCACGCCGCTATCGGCGACCTGGCGGACCGCGTGGCGGTCGGGGTTGTCGGGTAGCGGCGTGCCGAGCGGCAGGCGCGTGTCCAGCACTTCCTTGCCATCCGGGTCGCTCAGCACCAGCGCCAGGCCACGCTGGCCCAGCGCCGCGGTGGCGCGCGCGTAGAGAGCAGCGAAATTGCCCGGCTGCGCCTCGCCCGCGTTGGCGACGACGAACAACTGGCTGCGCAGGTTGCCGATTTCGCGCTCGATGTCGCGGGCGGCGGCGCGGGTGCGGTCCTGCACGCTGGCGGCGAGGAGCGCTTGCTCGTGCTCTGCCGACCGGAGCACCAGGAAGGCACCGAACGCCAGCAGCGGCAGAAGCACGACCAGGATGAGGCCGATCACGTGCGTGCGGACAGAAAACGGGGGTCGTAAGCGGCGCCGTGGGCTCTCGGCCATGCGATCTGTTTGTAGCCGCATCGGCCGCGCGCTGCCAGCGGCATGCGCCGTGGGGTTTGGCGCGGGGCGAGGAAGTAAGCGAAGCAAGGCCAGGGGCTTTGCCCCTGGACCCCACCAAGGGGCTCTGCCCCTTGGATCCCCGCCAAGGGCGGAGCCCTTGGAACCCTTTACTGGAGAGGTTGGACGGGAGGGGGGACCGGCACCGCGTCATGGTCACTGCCTGACCGACGACTGTCGGTCAGGCAGTGACCATGACGCGGTGCCGGTCCCCCCTCCCGTCCAACCTCTCCAGCGAATGGATTGCAAAGGCGCTGCCTTTGCTGGGGCTTGGGCCGCAAAGCGGACCAAGGGGGGCAAAGCCCCCTGACGGGTCCAGGGCAGAGCCCTGACCTTGCTTCCTTCACTCCCTTGCCCCCGCCCCAAACACCGCGGCGCATGCCGCCGGTGGCGGCGGTGGATGGAAGGGCGGCGAGGGTTTCGGCGGAACGTCGAGTTGGTCGAACCACCACTGCAATGTTGCATCGCACCCGTCGCCGGCAGGTGGCGGCGAGAGGTCCACGCAATCGGCCTGCCCCGCGGGGCAGCGGAAGTGGATATGCATGTGGGCGGCGTGGTCATACCAGGGGCGGATCAGCCG
Organism: Acetobacteraceae bacterium; assembly: GCA_035486135.1. Taxonomy (GTDB): domain Bacteria; phylum Pseudomonadota; class Alphaproteobacteria; order Acetobacterales; family Acetobacteraceae; genus JASHVB01. The sequence continues at coordinate 11,084 of DATHNI010000184.1, read as the reverse complement.
CAGCCAGCCCCGGTCGCCCTGCACCGTGGTGCAGAGCTGACGCTTGATCGCGGCGTTGACCAGGATGCGGTCCACCCCCGGCAGGGCGGCGGCCAGGTGCAGCAGCGTGATCACTCCGGGCGACCAATGGGCCGCATCGATGCCGCGCAGGTCGGCGCTGACCATGCTCGGCAACTCCACGGTCTCGCGGGTTTCCGCGGTCAGAGGCGGCTTGGGGCGGGGGTCGAGCCCGATATCCACGTCCAGCCCGATCTGGTGGGCAACGTGGCCGCCTGGCAGCGGACCGCCTCGAGGGTAGGAGATGTCCTCGACATACAAATCACCAAGGCCGGCGGCGTGCGCCTCGGCGGCCAGGGTTTCCACCCCCGCGATGGTCTGCGGCGCACCCCAGAAGCTGCTGCGCCCGAGATGGATGGTCTGGAACCCGGGCCCCTCCGCCGGCAGACGGATCGCGCCGGCGATGCAGCCGCCGGTGTTGGGGCTGCCGATGATGTGCAGCGGTCCGGGAGCAGGGCCGGCGGACGGTGCCGCCGCGGCGAGCAAAAGCAGGAGGCAAATGCGCGGGGCACGAGGAATGGCCACACGGGGCATGAGGTGTTGCCTCGGTTATCAGGCGGGGCAGAATCATTGTTCGGTCATGGCATCGTTGATTATGCCCAGCGGCCGCGCTGCGACCCCTCCCCTACCGCGGCGGAGGCAGCGACTGCTGCTGCACTGGACCGTTGGGCTGCAACTGCACCGGCTGGCCGCCATACCCCTGTGACGTCGGCGTGCCGTATCCCTGGGGCGGCGGGCCGCCATAGCCCTGCGACGGTGGCGTGCCGTAGCCCTGAGATGGCGGTGTGCCGTAGCCTTGCGACGGCGGCGCGTTATACCCCTGGGGCGGTGGTCCGCCGTACCCCTGGGGCTGCGGCGCACCATAGCCTTGCGGTGGCGGCGAGCCATACGCCTGGTCCGCTTGCGGATAGGCCGGCGCATAGCCTGGCCCGGTCTGCACCGGACCGGGTCCGCCCATCGGCGGCGGCGATGGCGGCCCACCAACCGGCATGGCCCTCGGCGTGCCGAACCGCGTCAGCACCTCCCGCAGCGGGTCCGCGCCGCGGTTGGCGGCCATCATTTGCTCGACGATCTGCCGCGCCGAGTAGGGCTGGCCGTAATACGCCGTATCCCAGTCGCTGCGCAGCGACATGATGCTGCCCTCCACCGACACCCCGCCGAACAAACCGCGCGATTCGGCGTAGACCACGATGTCCGCCCCCACCGCCGCGGTGGTTGCCCCGCCCACGCTGCCGCCGACCGTCGCAATTGCGATCGAGGCGTCCGCGCCCAGCTTGAACTGGCTGTCCATGACCGCATTCAGCCCTCGGCCGGTCATGATCATCATGGCGATCGCGCTGTCCTGGATGCCGGCCTGGAAGCCGATGCTGCCGCTGCCGAGCCCGTAGAACGCCGGATACGACCAGGTGCCGTTACCGGCCCGCGCCAGCAGCACGCAGTCGCCACCCGACCCGCCGATGATGAACCCGGCCTTGAACACCCGCGGGCAAAGCATCACCGCGCGGGCGCGCTGGAGCATGATGCGCGGGTCCTGCGACACGGTCTGCGTCATCATCTCCTGCAAGGCGAGCGTGGCGCGATCCACCAGGGTCTGCGCCTCGCCCTGGGCGCGAGCGATCCCGGGCGCGAGTAATGCGGCCAGGGCAATGGCGGCCAGCACGAAGCGGCGCATGGCAAATCCTCCTCCGGACAGCGAAGCGGGTCTTGCATAGCGCGACTGGCCCGAGTCGCGCGCAACCCCTATGGCAACCCACGGCACACGTGGCCGGATTTGCGGCGGATTTGGGGTCAATAACCCGGGAGTTCGTTGACGCAGACCACCCGCCAGCCCTCCGGCACCCGCTCCAGCCGGGTCAGCGACAGGTTCTGGATCGACAAATGCAGGGCGTTGTCGGGGCCGATGCGCAGGGCGTGAGCCACCGCGGCGCGGATCGAGCCGCCATGCGCGACGGCGACCACGTCCTGCCCGTCATGCTCCCGCGCCAGCCGTTCCAGCGTGGCGCCGACCCGGGTGATGACCTCGGCCATGCTTTCACCCCCGGGGGGTTTTTCCAGGCCGGAGAGCGGCCAGAACGGGTGCTTCGGCTGGGTCAGCAGTTCCGGCCAGTCGGCGTGCGACACGCCCTGCCATTCGCCGAGGCGTTGCTCGATCAGGCCGGGCTCGATGCCCAGGTCGGTGGGCTTGTAGCCGGCAGCGAAGATCGCCTCGGCGGTGCGGCGGGTGCGCGACAGCGGGGTGACCAGCCAGGTCGCCGGGCGAGGCAGCCGCTGCGCCAGCGACCGGTACATCGGTTCCTGTTCCAGCAGGGTGGTCTCGCACAGGGCGACGTCCATCACGCCATACATGATGGCGCGAGCGTTCTCTTCCACCAGGGCGTGGCGGATCAGCCAGAAGCGGGTTTCGGTCATCAGCATCCGTGAGCGGCGGGATGGCGGCCGGCGCGGGCCGCGGGATGGCGGCATGGGCTCGCAGCAGGCCGGCGGCAGGGGCGCGCGGCAGGCCGGCGGCAGGCGCGCGCGGCAGGCCGGCGGCAGGGGCGCGCGCCGGCATGGCCGCAGGGGCGTGCGGCAGCACGGCGGCATGGGCGGGCGGCGGCACGGCGGCATGCAGGGGTGGCGGCACGGCGGCGGGCGGCGGCACGGCCCGAGGGCGCGCAGCCTGGCGTGGCGGCGCGGGAAAGCCGAGGCCCTGGCGCGGCCTTGCCGCTGAGGTGCATGCACATTCTCCGGCCGATCGATCTCCGTGGGCCGAGCGCATAAAGGAAGCCCGGGCGTGGCGCCAGCCAGCCGGCGGCATGGCTGTCCGGCGATGCCGGGCCTCCGCGGGCCACGCGACGGATCGACGCCGGCGGGAGCCAACCGTCCGGCGCGGGAAGCTTCGCCGCGATCATGTGTCGCTGCGTGCATCCCGATGCGCACGAAAGCGTTCACCACCCATGCCGCCCGACGACAACTCATCCACCGCGTCCGGCCTGCGGGCCAAGGCCGCGCGGATCCGATCGCACGCATGGCGCTTCGCTGACGACGTGGCGGGCGGCCGATTGCGCGAGCTTGCCGAGGAACTGGAAGCGCGAGCGGATGCCATGGACTCCGCGCATGCGCCATCACGGCAATCCGATGTCATCGCGACAGGGTGCGACAAGCCAGGGTGCGATGGAAACTCCTAGTGTTGCGATCCTAACGCTTGGTACCCTGCGTCCGAGTGTCATTGCGAGCGAAGCGAAGCAATCTCCCACGTGAGTTCGCGGGTTCTCTCGGGGGAGATTGCTTCGCTTCGCTCGCAATGACGGAATTGGACGTGGGATCGATCCGTCAGAGTCAGAACACTAGTTCAGAGTCAGAACACGAGTGTGGTGCTCTGCAATTCCGACACGCGTGGGCAATCTCCCGGGCCCCCGGGCTTGCGCATAGGCACAAGCGGCGCATTTTAGAGGAGGCCACCCGGCGGGAGCGAGCAATGAACCGCATCCTGGTCGTCGATGACGACCCGCTGGTTTGTGAGATCGTCGCCGACTGCCTGCGGCAGGACATGTCGGCCTATGTGAATGCGGCACAAAATGGCCGGGACGGCGCCCTGCTGATCAAGGGCTACCAATTCGACCTGGCCGTGATCGATGCTGTGCTCCCCGACATGGACGGACTGGCATTGGCGGAGCTGGCGGCAAACCAACACACCGGGGTACTGCTCACATCCGGCGATCCGGAGACCTGCGAAACGTTCGATCGGTTCAATCTGCCCCATTTGAGGAAGCCGTTCGACCTGGACGCCCTGGTCGGCGCGGCCTCTGTCATCATACGGGACACCGGGGAGAATATTCGCCGCGTCCGGACGGCCGCCGCGCAGTTGGGCGTCCATATGGAGGAATTGGCGGCCAAGCAGGAGACGTCCCGCCGCCTGATGGAACAGGCGAAGGCCGGCACTTCAAGCTAGCTGTCCCACACCGCTGCGTTGTCCGATACCATCGCCGCATGGCGACGGTCTTCTTCATCACCCACCCTGACGTACTGATCGACCCTGCCGTGCCGGTGCCGGACTGGCCGCTGAGCCCGCGCGGCGTTGCCCGCATGCGCGCCATGCTGGCGCAACCCTGGATTTCCGGCATCGTTGCGGTGTGGACCAGTACCGAGCGGAAGGCCGGTGACGGCGCCGCCATCCTTGCCGCGCATCTTGGTGTGGTGCCGATCGCCCGGACAGACCTCGGTGAGAACGACCGGTCCGCGACCGGTTATTTGCCGAAGCCGGAGTTCGAGGCCATGGCCGACGCATTCTTTGCACACCCGGAGACGAGCGTGCGCGGTTGGGAACGCGCGGTGGATGCGCAGGCCAGGATCGTCTCGGCGATGCGTGCCGTGCTGGCCGCCGCACCGCCGGGGGATGTCGCGGTTGTCTCGCATGGGGGCGTGGGCGCCCTGCTGCTGTCCCACCTGCAAGGCGCACCAATCAACCGGACCGCGGACCAGCCGGAGGGTTCGGGCGGCCACGTCCTGGCGTTCGATCGCGAGGACTGGACGCTGCGCCACGGCTGGCGCGTGGCCGATGAAAACCTCTCCCGCCGCGCGGGAGAGGTCGAGGCGCCCTTGCGCCGAGCGTGAGGGTGATCGGGTCGGCACGCAGCGTCTTCGACAGGCAACGTCTTCGGCACGCAGCAAGTCAGGGCGTGCCGACCCGATCACCCTCACCCTCGGTGTTGCGCACCATCGACCTCTCCCGCAGGCGGGAGAGGTTATTTATCCGTCACCAGTTCGCTCAGCCTCGAGACCAGGTTGCTCAGGTTGAACGGCTTGGCGCAGATCGGCCAATGTGGCCGATCGGCAGGCAATGCCGTATCGCCATAGCCGGACAGCAGCAGGAATGGCACACCGCGCGCGGCCAGCAGGTCGGCCACCGGAAACACCATCTCGCCGGCCAGGTTGACGTCGAGCACCGCCAGATCCAGCGCCTCGCTGCGCGCCGCCGCCATTGCCTCGGCGAGATCGCCGATGGGGCCGACGATGACGCAGTTCTCGTCCGTCAGCGCGGCCTCCACCAGCATCGCAACGAGGATCTCGTCCTCCACGAGCAGCACGCGGCGACCGTCGAGTGCGGTTTTTGTCATTGCGCTGCCTCCCTGCCGTTGGCGCGGCTGGCGATGGCCGGAGCGAACGGTATCGCCAAGGTTGCCCGCAGCCCCGCCGGTTCGAATTCAAATTTGGCTTCGCCCTTCAGTTCGTGCCGCACGCTGCGTTCGATCATCGACAAGCCGAACCCGTAGCGATCCGGCTGCTCGATCGCCGGGCCGTCGCGTTCGTTCCAGACCCAGACCAGACGCTCGCCGTCATGCGTTGGCCCGATGTCCCAATGGATCGTAATCTTGCCGTCCGGCACCGACAAAGCCCCGTATTTGACCGCGTTGGTCACCAGCTCGTGCACCGCCATCCCCAGCGCCAGCGCACCGCGTGGCTTCAACCATACCCGGTCACCGGTCACGCTGACATTGTCGCGGGCGTGCCCGATGAACGGCCGCAGCTCCTCCAGCAACACGTCGCGCAGGGACACCTCGGTCCAGTTGTCACGACTCAGCAACGTGTAGGCAGCGGACAGCGCGTTCACCCGGCCCATGAAGGCGTCGGAAAACTCCGGCAGCGACTTCGACTGGCGCAGCGTCTGGGCGGCCAGCGAAATCACCACCGTCAGCATGTTGCGCACGCGATGGTTCAGCTCATCCACCATCATCCGCTGATGTTGCTCTGCCTGCACCATGCTGGTGACATCGAGGAACGTGACCAGCGCGCCGTCCACCCGATCGTCCGCCGCGCGGTATGGCAGGATGCGCATCAGGTAATGCGCGCTGCCGTCGTGCCGCGCGACCCGCCGCTCGAACGGTTCCAGCTCGTCCAGCACGCGGCGAACGTCGGGCCGCAAATCGCCGTAGTCGATCTGGCTGGCGATGTCGCTGATCGGCCGGCCGCGATCGCTGGGAATCAAATTGTAGATGCCGGCCACCGCGGGGGTAAAGCCGCGCACCACCATGAAACGATCGAGGAAAATGGTAGCGACCCGCGTGCTTTCGAACAGGTTGCGCAGGTCGCTGTTGGCGTGGTCGAGCTCGTCCACCTTGGTGGTGAGCTGCGCGTTCACCGTTTGCAGCTCTTCGTTCATCGACTGGATCTCCTCCTTGGAGGTTTCCAGTTCCTCGTTGGTGGACTGCATCTCCTCGTTGACGGATTGCAGTTCCTCGTTGGCGGACTTCAATTCCTCCAACGCGGTTTCGTATTCCTCCACGGTGGATTGCAATTGCTCGCGCAATTCGACCAGTTCGTGCTCCAGCGGTTCCGTCGCGCTGCTGCCCTCCGCCACCGGCGCCTCGGCGGCTTCCTCGCCGGGCGAACAGGTCGCGCCGGCATCGCTGAACACCACCAGGAACAGGCGGTCCGCATCACGCGCCGGCAGCGGTTCGACCGTCAGGGTGATGGGCTGGGTGCCGCCATTTTGCTCGACCGAGACTCGCTGGCGTTCGACGGCGTAGCCGGTCGCCAGCGCCTCGCGCAACGCGGCACGCAATTCCAGGCGCAGGCCGCGCCGCGCCATCGACACCAGGTCGCGCGACGGCATGCCGGGTGCCGGCTCCAGATACCGGCCGGTGCGGCTGGAGAAATGCAGCACGGTGCCCTCGGCGTTCACCACGACGAAGGGCGGCGCGTAGCGTTCGAGAATGCGATCGTTGGCGGACTGCGCCGCGGTGGACCAGCCGATCGCGGTGTCGCGCCGGCGCGGCGACTGCGCCGGCACGTTGCGGCTGGGCATCGCAAGCGGCGAGAGCTGCAACGGCAATCCCGGCGCGTCGCGACGCTGGAAGATGCGGTGCCGCTTGTCGATCGGCGCGAACAACTCGCCGTGCCTCGTCACCATCTCCGAGCCGCCGAGCAACAGATAGCCACCGGGCATCAGCGCATAGTGGAATGCCGGGATGACGCGCGCCTGCAGGTCGGTGTCGAGGTAGATCAGCAGGTTGCGGCAGGACACCAGGTCGATGCGCGAGAACGGCGGATCGCGGATCACGCTGTGCGCCGAGAACGTGCAGAGACCGCGCACTTCCTTGCGCACCTGGTAGGTTCCGTCCGCGGCGGTGAAGAACCGTTCCAGCCGCGCAGACGAAACGTCCTTCAGCAGCAAGGCGGGATAGCGGCCACTGCGGGCAACGGCGATCGCCGCCTCGTCGATGTCGGTGGCGAAGATCTGCACCGTGGGCGTGACCGGCAGGTTCGTCATGTATTCCCGCAACAGGATGGCGAGCGAGTATGCCTCCTCGCCGGTGGCGCAGCCCGGCACCCAGATGCGCACCGCATTGTCCGCGCCCTTGCCTTCGAACAGACGCGGCAATACGGTCTGCGCCAGCGAGTCGAAAGTATCCTGGTCGCGAAAGAAGGTGGTGACGCCGATCAGCAGGTCGTGGAACAGCAATTCGACCTCGGCCGGATCCGTGCGCAGGCGCTGCACGTAATCCTCGAGGCCGAGCCCGATGAACTGCATGCGCCGCTGCACGCGCCGCGTGAAGGTCTGTTCCTTGTAGCCGCTGAAGTCGTGGCCGACGCGGTTGCGCAGAATGCCGCAGATCACGGGCCGCGCTTCGTTGATGTCGGCACCGGTCGCGATGGGTGGCGCTGCCTCATGCTCTGGCCTGGTTCCCAGCCGCAGGATGTGCTGCGGCATGGCGTCCACCGGCAGGATCAAATCGACCGCGCCGGTGGCGATCGCCGAGGCGGGCATGCCGGAATATTGCGGACCGCTGCCGTCGCCGCCCTGCACCAGGGAAACGCCGCCGGCCTGCTTGATCGCTTTCAAACCCAGCGCGCCGTCGCTGCCGGTGCCCGACAGCACCACGCCGATCGCGCGCGGCCCGCAATCCGCGGCGAGCGAGGTGAAGAAGATGTCGATCGGCGTATTCTCGCGCATCGGCGTGATGGGTACGCGCAGGTGCAGCCGGCCGGCCTCGATCGTCATCAGCGTGTTGGGCGGTATGACATACACATGACCGGCGGCGACCGCGTCGCCGTTGATCGCCTGCTCCACCGGCATATCGGTCCAGCGGCCGAGCACTTCGGCCAGCATGCTGGTCCGGTCAGGCGACAAATGCAGCATGACGACGAAGGCCAGCCGGTCATTGGCTGGCATGTTCTGAAAAAAACCGCGCAGCGCTTCGATGCCACCGGCGGAGGCGCCAATACCCACGACCCGGAGGTCGTCGATCATCGCACTCTCCTGGTGGAATCTAGCAAAGCGACCTCCCGTCCTTTACTGGGGCAATGCAGAATATTGTTGCTTACTATCATCAATGACGGGTGTGCGAAAGACGCGCCGGTATGGCCAGTGTTTTCCGGAGCTTCCAGTGTTTCCTGGACTCTATGGTACAGGTAAAGGCCCTTCATGCGGGCATGGCAAGGCACGAGCAGGGCATAGTGGCCATTCGCTGGGATGTTCACCACCTCGTGAATAGCGCCGGCCGCCAGCCGAGAGGAGCGCTCCAGGATGCACAGGAGAAGTTTGCTGATGCAGGCAGCGGCGATGTCGGTGGTGCCGGGCGTAGGATCCGGCCGGGCGGTGGCGGCGCAAGCTACCGGCGCGCCTGCGGATGCTGCGTTCCGCCGCGTGCGTCCGGGGGATGCTGCGTGGCCGGATGCGGCGCGTTGGGACGCCTTGAATGCGGCTGTTGCGGGACGCCTGATGAAGGTGCAACCGCCGCTTGCCGCCTGTGCGCCGGACGTTGACGGCGCAGCCTGCCAGGACCTGCTGAAGAATCTACGAAATCCGTACTATGTTGGCGATCAGGCCGGCGCGACGCAGACGTCCGGCTGGGTCGATGCGTGGATGTCGGCGCCCAGCGTGTATGCCGTCGCCGCCACCGCCACCGCCGACGTGGTCGCCGCGGTCAATTTCGCTCGGGATCACAATCTGCGCCTGGTCGTCAAGGGCGGCGGACACAGCTACCAAGGCACGTCGAATGCGGCGGATTCGCTGCTGGTGTGGACTCGCGGGATGAACGACATCGTGCTGCACGATGCATTCGTGCCGCAGGGGTGCACGGCGCCGGCGGTGCAGGCGGTGTCGGCCGGGGCCGGCGCGATCTGGATGCGGGTTTACAACGCGGTGACGACAAAGGCCGGCCGCTATGCGCAGGGTGGCGGCTGCACCACGGTCGGTGTCGCGGGACTGATCCAAAGCGGCGGCTTCGGCAGCTTTTCGAAGAATTACGGCACGGCTGCGTCGTGGTTGTTGGAAGCCGAGGTGGTCACCGCAGACGGCGCGGTGCGGATCGCCAATGCGTGCACCAATCCCGACCTGTTCTGGGGGTTGAAGGGCGGGGGCGGCGGCAGCCTCGGCGTGGTTACGCGGCTGACCTTGCAGACGCATGCGCTGCCCGTGTGGGCCGGCGGTGCGTTCGCGACGATCGAGGCAGCGTCCGACGATGCATTCCGCCGCTTGATCAAAGCGTTCATCGATTTCTACGCAGACAACCTGTGCAATCCGCATTGGGGCGAGAGCGTCGATATTCGCCGCAACAATATCCTGTCGATCTCCATGGTGTCGCAGGGCCTGGACACGATGCAATCGAAGGTGGTGTGGCAGCCATTCTTCGATTGGGTCGCGGCAGCGCCGGAGGCGTATCGTCTGACCCGAGAACCTCTGATCGGCGCCATGCCGGCGCAGCACTGGTGGGACGCGGATTTCCGGAGGCGGTATCTGCCTCGGTCGATCGTCGGCGATAAGCGGCCTGGCGCGTCGCCGGACGATTTCTGGTGGTCGGGTGATGCGGGCCAGGTGGGATGGTTCCTGCATGGCTACGAGTCGGCGTGGATGCCGATGGCGCTGCTGGAGCAGGATCAGCGCGGCCGGCTGGTGGATGCGTTGTTCGCGGCGAGCCGGCAGTGGTGGAGCGTGCTGTTGCATTTCAACAAGGGGCTGGGTGGGGCGCCGGATGATGCGGTGGCGGCGGCGCGTGACACGGCGACCAATCCGGCGGTGCTGACGGCGTTTGCGTTGGCGATCATCGCCGGGTGGGGACCGCCGGCGCATCCCGAGTTACCTGATCACGAACCCGATATTGGCGTGGCGCGTCCCGATGCGCGCGCCATTGCTCGGGCGATGGTCGAGTTGCGCAAGGTGGTGCCGGATGCAGGTGCGTACGTGTCGGAGAGCAGCTATTTTGAGAAGGATTGGCAGGGCGCGTATTGGGGGACGAATTATCAGCGGCTGCGGGCGGTGAAGGCGAAGTACGATCCGGACGGGTTGTTCTTCGTGCATCATGGGGTGGGAAGCGAGGATTGGAGCGCGGATGGGTTTGCGCGGGTCGCGGGGCGTTGAGCGATGCGCATGATCCGGGGAGCTCAGGCCAAGCGAGCTAATACCAACCGGCCAAAATACTGACGTACCGGCACCGTGGCACGCGCTTCCTGTGTCATGGCCGGCGCAGGCCGGCCACCCACGACTTTGCCGAGTACAACAAAGGAAAGCCGTGGGTGGTCGGCCTTCGCCGGCCACGACACAGGAAGCGCGTGCGACGGTGCCGAGGATCAATCTATACGGCGCCTGGTATAGGGATTCACAAAGAAGGGTTCCTGATCCGCGGCTCGCCTTGGTCCGTGGTGGCACCAGCCGCTTTGTGAATCCTTGCCTCGCTTTCCTGACCTTTGTGAGAAACGTGCGCTGCCGCGACCGGCACGGACCGTACCCGTGGCACTCCGAAAGAGAAAGGTTCGGGGCGACGCGATCACCCTCACCCTCGCCGCTACCGGGTCTCGACCTCTCCCGCGTGGCGGGAGAGGTTTTCTTTGTTAGCCGAACACGATGTCCTGGGCGCCTTCCCACAGCACCTGCCTGCCCAGCGCCGCGAGGTTCTCGCCACCTTGCTCGATCGTCAGGAAGTGGTTGCCGGCGAGCTGGCCCATCTTGCTGGCGAAGCGCACCCCGCCGTAGGCCAGCAGGATCTCCGTCTCGCTGATGCCGCCGGGATACAGCAGGATCTGGCCCGGCGCCGGATAGCTGGTGTGGT
>DATHNI010000183.1:0-17804 GCA_035486135.1 Acetobacteraceae bacterium | reverse complement strand
GCGCGGGCTTGGACGGTTGGCGGACAATGCGGTGGTGCAGAGCAATGTCGCGCGCATGCAGGGGCGGCTGAACGCGGGCCGCGCCTTGATGGTGGAGACGCTGATGGACGTGTGGGCCACGGCGGACGACACCGGCGTGATCGAAGTGCCGGAGCGGGCGCGCGTGCGGCTGGCCTGCGCGCACGCGATCCACGAGGCGATCGCGGTGGTGGACTTCACCCACAAGGCCGCCGGTACGGACTCGATCTTCCTGGGCTCGCCGTTCGAGCGCCGGTTCCGCGACATGCACACGCTGTCGCAGCAGACCCAGTCCCGTGACGCGCACTTCGAAGCCGTCGGCCGTATTTTGTGCGGCATCGAGCCGGAGGGCGCGTTCTTTTAGGGCGACGCACGTCCCTGCACCACGACGCCAAGCGGCGCGGATTGCCCAGCCGTTGCAGAGCTTGAAGCGAACTCTGTCGACTGATCACGTATTACCTGCTGCTCCTCCCCTCGACCGAGCCGCATTCGGAAGAGGACGCATTTGTATCGCAAATTCAACCGTGCTCAGCTTGCCATCCCAATAGGCGAGCAACGCGGCCCTATTGTCGGTGATCCACTGGGAGACCAGTGCAAACTCGCGCCGCGGCAACGCGCCGCTGACAACCCGGGGCACCGGACGGATCGCCACAACTGCGGTATCGGTGGAGTCCATGCGGTCAGCCGGTGTGAGACAGACCTTCACACGCGCATCGTGCCGCGCGCCCCCACGCGGACTGACCCAAACCGTCATGGGAAGGCCGGTATCACGGGGGTAAAGGTTTGCCATCTCGATATCGTCTGGCTCGTTAGTGCGCCGAGCCTTAACGATCCGTTGCGAACCTCCACTATTCTTCAAGGCGAGCCTGGGTTCCGACATGGCAGCTTTCTCCGGAGCGCAACATAGCAGGATGCGGTGAGACAAGCCATTTTCACGACGCCGCACAAGTCACTGGGAAACACCGATTGACGCAGGCCTACCGCTCGGTATCGTCTCGCTCCGAAGGGTAAGGAGACTGCCTCAATGTCCGAGCTGAAGCCGATCACCGTCGTCTATCCGGTCATGCCGGCGAAGGACGAAGCCGAGCGCGCCGCGCTGCGCCCGATCGGCCGCAACCGGCAACTCTACCAGAACGCGATCCACGGTGCCTCCGACATCGTGCGCGCCGCGGACGAGCTGGGCCTGTGGGGCGTCGCGACAATCGAACACCATTTCTGGTCGGAGGGTTATGAAGTCGCGCCGGCGCCCAGCGTGGTGCAGGCGTATTGGGCGGCGATCACCAAGCGCATCAATGTCGGCGTGATCGGCTACGTCATGGCGACGCACAACCCGATCCGCGTCGCCGAAGAGACCGCGGTGATCAACCAACTCGCGCAAGGCCGCAGCTTCGTCGGCCTGGCGCGTGGCTACCAGTCGCGCTGGACCAACGTGATCGGCCAGCATTTCGGCACCCGCGCCACCAAGTCGCCCAGCGCAGCCGTCTACAATGCGCAGACCCAGCTCGCCGGCTTCTCCCAGGCCACGACGTTGGAGAAGGACCTCGCTGACGACACCAGGAACCGCCGCATCTTCGAGGACCATGTCGAACTGATGCTGAAGGCGTGGACGCAGGAAAGCTTCGACCACAAAAGCGACAACTGGCAGATCCCGTATCCGTACGACACGGGCGTGGACGACTGGCCGCTGGCCCGCGCCGGCGTCACGCAGAAGTTCGGGGCGCCCGGCGAGGTGGACGCGCAGGGCCATACGCGCCGCGTGGCGGTGTGCCCGGCGCCGTGGACGCAGCCGCACCCGCCGGTGTTCGTGTCCGGCAGCGGCAGCCCGGAGACAATTGCCTTCTGCGGCAAGCACGGCTTCGTGCCGACCTATTTCACCAACATCCAGTCGGCCGGTCCTCTGGCGGAGACGTATCGCAAGGCCGCGGCGGCGCAAGGGCGTTCGTTCCTGCCAGGGCAGAACCAATGCATGGTGCGCTGGATCCAGATCGGCAAGACGCGCGAGGACGCGCTGGACCGGATCCGCAACTATGACCTCGACATCTGGAAGAACTTCTATGCCGCGATGGGCCGGCGGAAGGTGGAGAACGACGACTATTTCGGCTCGCTGGTCAGTTCGGGACTGTTCGTGTTCGGCTCGGTGGACGAGGTGCGGCGCGAGTTGCTGGAGCAATGGCGGGTGTTCCCGGCGGAATACATCACGCTCATCAACCACTACGCGCAGACACCGAAAGAAGTGGTGATCGAGACGCTGGACACGTTCCAACGCCACGTGAAGCCGGCATTGGACGAGGTGATCTACAGCGCGACGCGGCAGGCGGCGGAGTAACCGGGCGGCGGTCGACATGGCGGTTCTCCCCCTCCCCTTGAGGGAGGGGGTTGGGGGGAGGGGTCCGACGCGGCACGAACCCCTCCCCCCAACCCCCTCCCTCAAGGGGAGGGGGAGTATTCATCTTCCTTGTGCCCTACTTCCGCGCCGCGTCCCGCGCATCGGCCACCTGCTTCGTCAACTCCGCCAGATCGAGCGCGCCCGGCACCATCGTGTCGCCGATCACCAGCGCCGGCGTTCCCTCGATGTCCAACTCGCGCGCCAGCTTCAGGTTGGCGTCGATTCGTTGCTGCACCGACGGCGCATCCATGTCGTGCACCAGCCGGCCCCAATCGAGCCCCAGCTTCTGCGCCGCCGCCTGGATCATCGGCAGCGTCGTATCCGGCGGAAGCTGCATCACCGCCTCACGCAGCTTGTCGTAGCCGCCCTGCTGCTGTGCCGCGAGCAATGCCTTGGAGCCGAGCGTGCTCGCCGGTCCGAGGATCGGCAGGTCCTTGTAGACCAGCTTCACGCCGTGATCCTGCGCCAGGAACTTCTCCATCACCGGCTCCATGCGCCGGCAATACGGGCAGCGGGTGTCGAAGAACTCGACAATGGTCACGTCGCCATGCGGATTGCCGGCCACCGGATCGTCCGGCGTCACCAACGCGCCCCGATTTGCCGTCAGTGCCGCCTGCGACTCGGCTTGCTGGCGCGCGCCGTCGTCGGCCTGCAGCGCCGCGACCGCATCGCGCAGGATCGATGGATCGTGCTTCAGCGCATCGCGCACGATGGCGACGATCTCGGCGCGCTGCGCCGGGGTGAATTGTTCGGCGGCCGTTGCGGCACGGGGCGACGCCGGCACGCAGCCCAGCGCGATCAGCAGGACGGAAGCACGCAGTAGCCGGGTCATGAGCAATCCTCTCGTGGGGTCGGTCCGGCAGTTGCCGGTCGTGGCGAACGCGTTTATGGCACGGTCCCCCACCATCGCGATGCGGACCTGCCCAAACCCGGCCGGCCGCCCTGAACAAGGATCGGCAAAGTTGCGGAGCAGGATCTCGGTCCCGGCGCGGGGCAGGCGCGGTATTCTAGCGCCTTGGCGCGCGATCGTCCTATCGGTGCTGACCCTGGGCAATGCGGCCTGCGGCTCCCTGCCGAACGTCAACCCGTTCTCCGGCCCCGCCGCGCCGCCCGAGGGCCAGGAGGGCCACGTCCAGGGCTTCCTCGGCGGGGTTGTGGCGGACGAGCCGCGTGCCGCATTGCTGGGGCGGGAGGCACTGTCGCTGGGCGGCAACGCGGCGGACGCCGCGGTGGCGGTCGGGTTCGCCCTGACGGCGACGCTGCCGTCACGCGCCAGCCTGGGGGCCGGCGGCGCCTGCCTCGTCTATTCTCCGGACAAGAAGTCGGTCAACGGCGGCGTGCCGGAGGGGGTGATGTTCCTGCCTCGGCCGCCTTCCAGCGTCGGGCCAAATGCCGACCGGCCGGCAGCAATTCCGATGCTGGCACGCGGCCTCTATCTGTTGCATGCGCGCTATGGCCATCGGCCGTTCGAAACCCTGGTGGTGCCGGCCGAGCGGTTCGCCCGCTTCGGCGTGCCGGTGTCACGTGCCCTGGCAACGGACCTGGCAGTGGTCGCCGGCCCGCTGCTGGCCGATCCGGGCGCCCGCGCGATTTTCAGCCGCAACGGCGAGCCGCTGCGCGAGGGCGACCCGCTCGTCCAGCTCGATCTGGCCGCCACGCTGTCGCAGCTTCGCGTCGCGGGGGTTGGCGATCTTTACCAGGGCGCGCTCGCCCGGCGGTTGGAACAACAGTCGCCGCTGGTCGGGGGACCGCTGTCGTTGAGCGACCTGCGTGCGGCGTTGCCGACGCTGGAACCGGCGCTGACCATGCCGTGGCACAGCGACATGGTGGCATTCCTGCCGCCGCCGGCGGACGGCGGGGTGGCCGCCGAGGCAGCCTTCCAGACGTTGCAGCAGCACCCCTCCGACTTTGGCGGCGCCGCGGCACGCGCCCTCGCGGTTGCCGCGCGCTGGCGGCAGGGCGGGGTCACGCCCGACGCACTGCTGAAGGACTCGGCCCTGCCGCAGGCCGGGCTGCCGCCGCTGCCGGCCTCCACCACCTGGGCGACACTGGATAAGGACGGCAATGCCGTGGTGTGTTCGGTGAGTCTCGACAACCTGTTCGGCACCGGGCGCATCGTGCCGGGCCTCGGCTTCCTGCTCGCTGCCTCGCCGGCCAGCGTGCCGCCGCCGCTGTTTTCCGCGGCACTGGCCTGGAACGACCACCTGCACGCATTCCGCGCCGAGGTCGGCGGCTCCGGCCAGGCGGGGGCTCCGTTGGCGGTCGCGGTGGGGATGCAGGATACGCTGGCCACAGGGCAGGCGATGGCGGCGCCGGTGCCTGATCCGGGACGTGCCAACGTCATCGACTGCGCGAGCTACCTGCCGGACCAGACCGGCAGTTGTCGCTGGGCGACGGATCCGCGTGGCGCTGGCCTGGCGGTGGGCGGCAACTGAGGCGGGACTGGTCATGGCGCTGAAGGTCGGCCGGGGCGCCTCGGCGCCACCCTTCATGGTGATGGACGTCATCGCCGCGGCCAATGCGCGCGCCGCGACGCTGCCTCCCGGTGCGCCGCACGTCATCCGGATGGAGGTCGGGCAGCCCGGCACCGGCGCGCCGGCCGGGGCGGTGGAAGCGGCGGTGGCGGCGCTGCGGTCCGGCGATGCGTTGGGCTATACCGAGGCGTTCGGCCGCCGCTCCCTGCGTGAACGGATCGTCACGCATTACCGCGCGTGGTACGGACTGGACGTGCCGGTGGAACGGGTGGCGGTGACGGTGGGCGCCTCGGGCGCTTTCCCGCTGGCGTTCCTGGCGGCGTTCGATCCGGGCGACCGCGTGGCGCTGGCCGCGCCGTTCTACCCACCCTACGTCAACATCCTGACCGCGTTGGGCATGCAGCCGGTGGTGCTGGAAGCCGGGCCGGAGACTCGGTTCCAGCCCAGCGTGGCGTTGCTCGAGGCGCTCGACCCGCCGCCGGACGGGCTGATCGTGGCGAGCCCGTGCAATCCGGCCGGCACCATGCTGCACCCGGAGGAATTGGCCGCCATCGCGCATTGGTGCGACGCGCACGGGGTGCGGCTGGTCAGCGACGAGATCTACCATGGGCTGCACTACGACAGCGCGATCGCGACGGCGGCGGCGTTCAGCGGCAGCGCGGTGGTGGTGAACAGCTTCTCGAAATACTTCTCCATGACTGGCTGGCGGGTCGGCTGGCTGCTGCTGCCGGAGGACCTGGTGCGGCCGGTGGAGTGCCTGGCGCAGAACCTGTTCATCAGCGCGCCGCATCTGTCGCAGGTCGTAGCCGAGGCGGCGTTCGACTGCGGGGCGGAATTGGAGGCCAACGTCGCTCGCTATCGCCGGTCACGCGACCACCTGTTGCGCGCGCTGCCCGAGGCGGGGTTTTCGCGGCTGTCGCCGGCCGAGGGGGCGTTCTACCTGTTTGCCGACATCGCCGACCGCTCGAACGACAGCGAGGCGTTCTGCGCGCGGATGCTGGCCGAGGCGGGCGTAGCGGCAAGCCCGGGCGTTGACTTCGACCGGACGCGCGGCCGGCGGTTCCTGCGATTTTCATATTGCGGGCCGGAGGCGGACATGCGCGAGGCGGCGGCGCGGCTGAAGGCGTGGCGGTAGCGCGGCTTTGGTCGCACGAGGGCTTGCAGCGTTGAAATTGATGAAGGCGCCGAAGTTAGCTATAAATATAGCTAAGGGAGCGCCGCGTGTGGACCACGTTGTCAACATGCACGAAGCCAAGAGCCAGCTATCGAAGTTGGTTGCGCTTGCCCAGCAGGGTGAGTCGGTGACGATCGCCATCCACGGCAAGCCAGTGGCTAAACTCATACCGATCAAACCGCAGCCGGTATTTGGATTGGGGAAAGATGAATGTCCTCCGGTCCCTTGGAGCGCCTTCGCACCGATGTCGGATGAGGAAGCCGCCGAATGGGGCCTATGAAATTATTGCTTGATACCCATACGCTTTAATGGTGGCATCGTGGCAACCCTGCATGATCGGTGCTTGCGCGAGCCGCCATTGCCGACGGTCAGAACGAGAAATATGTCAGCGCGATCACGGCATGGGAATTCATCACAAAGTTCCGCTCAGGCAAGCAACCGGAGTTTGCCGGGATAGCGAGCGACGTGGCTGCGGTGATCGCAGCGCACGGGTTTATCCAACTTCCGATCACCATGCGTCACGCACACGTCGCTGCCAATTTGCCGTTTCATCACAGAGACCCAATGGATCGGTTTCTCATCGGACAGGCACTCGTCGAGGCCATGACTATCGTCACAGTTGACGGTGCTTTCGCCAGCTACGCAGCCAACTTGTTGTGGTAGAAGGGGATCAGCGCCCGGGTCGGGGCTGCCTGCGTTTTGCTTGGCGGCAGGGCGGCTATTTTGGAAGCTGTCCAGAAAATCACTGGCCAAATTAACGGCGGGAATGGCGGCACTGGCGGCAGTGCGATTTTTGCCAATTACGCTAACGGCAAGAAGCCGAGCGCCGACACTGACAAAAAACATGCGACCATGGTGACCGTGTATCGGTAACGGCGGCGGCAAGGGAATATGGCGTTTTGTAAGCATATGATCGGGACCGTTGCCGCGGACAGGTTCTCTTTCAGTTCAACTGAACGCGCGACTTGGCCCTGGGCGCGGCGGGTGCGGCAGTCTGCTCGTGATGCACGCGAGGATCAGCGTGATATCGGCGTGGCCGTCGCCGGAGCCGGGATGGACGCTCGATCGGTTGCAACCTTGTAAAGAGCTGATTGGGCCGCGGCCGACGCGATCTTGCGGGTGTGACAATATTGCAAAACAGCCGCCACGTTCCCGCCAGAGTTGGTGCCCACACAAGATGCGCCAACGCGAACAGGAGAGGGCTCGGGTGGAAAACCGAACTGTCCATGCACCGACCGATACCGCTCCGGTTACCGGGACGTACGAGTTGCTCAATCCTAGCGGCGTGGACTGCACGCAGGTTCGGGTGCCGGTTTTCCAGGGAACATCGTTTCCCCCCGTGCCGCCCGGATGGCTGTGGCGTCTCGCCGGCACGCGGCTGCCTGCGGATTAACTCGTGCCGGCAGGTGGGAGGGTCTGCGCGGACGCAAGCAAACGCTCCTGTCATTGCAGGTTGACCACCGACCGGGGGCTTGACCCGTCATGGGTGAAACAGCGAGGTCGGCAGAAAGCAGAAAAGCGGCCGCGTAAACAGATCCTCAACCATCGAGGCCATAAGGTTAACCGCAGAGCGTAACCCGCCCCATTCCGCTTCCCCGCCGATCCGGGCAGGTACCGTCATCGGGGTTTTCTCTTGGTCGTCGCTCGTGCAGGACCTGCACGGCGCCAGTCCCGACGATCTCGCCCGCGTCGAGGTCGATGGCGTGGGTTTCAATCTTCGTTGGCCCGCCCTGGACGTCGATCTGTACGTTCCAGCACTGGTGGCGGGCATCTTCGGGACACGGACCTGGATGGCGCAGGAGCAGGATCGGATTGCCCCGCAATCGGCCACGGCGCCCGAATCAGCGGCTGCACCGGCCGGAGGCGCGCGCGACCGGCGCTCCCGCAGGATCGCCCACGCCTGATCACGGCCCGACCCGCCGCAACATCCCATTGCTTCGCCTTGCTTCTGAAGGCCGGGGAGCTACTTTCCGGACTTCCGGAACAGAGCTCAGCAACCCAAGTGGCAAACGACCTTCAGCCCCCACGCGGCACCCACGACCTGATCGGCGAGGACCAGCGCCGCCACACCCACGTGGTGGACACCGCCCGCCGCGTCGCCGCGACGTACGGCTTCGACGAATGGTCCACCCCCATCTTCGAGGACAGCCGCGTGTTCTCCCGCACCCTGGGGGAGACCTCCGATGTCGTCACCAAGGAGATGTACACCTTCACCGACCGCGGCGGCGACAGCATCAGCCTGCGCCCGGAAGCCACCGCCGCCGTCTGCCGCGCCTTGGTGACCAACGGCCTGACCCAGTCGCTGCCGCAGAAGGTGTTCTTCACCGGCCCGATGTTCCGCTACGAGCGGCCGCAGAAGGGGCGCTACCGCCAGTTCCACCAGATCGATATCGAGCTGATCGGCCCGGCCGAGCCGCTCGCCGACGCCGAGGTGATCGCCTGCGGCTGGGCCATCCTCCAGGCGCTGGGGGTTGCCGGAAAGACCGTGCTGGAGATCAACACGCTGGGCGACAAGGAAAGCCGAGTCGCCTACCGCGACGCCCTGGTGGCCTATTTCACCCAGCACCAGGCCGGCTTGTCGCAGGACAGCTTGCTCCGGCTGGACCGCAACCCGCTGCGCATCCTGGACAGCAAGGACGAGGCCGACCGGCGCATCGTCGCCGGTGCCCCGGTTATCGGCGACCATCTCACCGAGGCGGCGGCGGCGTTCTACGCCGGCGTGCGCACCTGGCTGGACCGCTTCGGCGTGCCCTACCGGGAGAACCCCCGCATCGTTCGCGGGCTGGACTACTACGGCCACACCGCGTTCGAGTTCGTCACCACCGAGCTGGGCTCGCAGGGCACGGTGATGGGTGGCGGCCGCTATGACGGCCTGGTGCAGGAGATGGGCGGCCCGCCCACACCGGCGGTGGGTCTGGCGGCCGGCATCGAGCGCCTCGCCATGCTGCTGGACGACCCGCCCAAGCCGCCGGCTCCGGTCGCTGTCGTGCCGATCGGCGAGGCGGCGGAAGCGGCGGCGCTGGACATCCTCCAGTCGTTGCGGGCGGCCGGCATGCGCGCCGAGATGGCGTATCGCGGCAACCTTCGGCGGCGGATGGAGCGAGCCAACCGCATCGGCGCCCGCGCCGCGGTTATCCTTGGCGAGGACGACCTGGCGCGCGGCGTCGCGCAGGTGAAAGACCTGGCAACGGGAGACCAGGAGGCGGTGGCGCTCGCCGATATCCCCGCGCGGCTGCGATGTTTGGCATAGCATCTCCCCCTCCCCTTGAGGGAGGGGGCAAGGGGGAGGGGTTCGTATGCCCCCGACCCTCCCCCCCACCCCCCTCCCTCAAGGGGAGGGGGAGTCGATGACGATGAACCTCGCCTCCCGTCTGGACCGCATCACCGCGCGCGCCGAGGAACTGCGCGCGATGCTCAGCGAGGGCCTGTCCGGCGACGCCTATGTCCGCGCGTCGAAGGAACTGGCGGAGATCGAGCCGCTGGTCGCCCGGGTCGGCGACCTCCGTGCCGCCGAACGTGCCCAGGCGGAAGCCGAGATCCTGCTCGCCGACCCGGAAATGCACGAGCTGGCGGAAACCGAACTGCGCGACCTGAAGGAGCAAATCCCCGGGCTGCAGCACGAAATCCGCCTGGCGCTGCTGCCCAAGGACGCGGCCGACGAGCGCGCCGCGATCCTCGAAATCCGCCCCGCCGCCGGCGGCGACGAGGCCGCGCTGTTCGCCACCGAGCTGTTCGGCATGTACCAGCGTTACGCCGAAGCCCGCGGCTGGCGGTTCGAGATCATGGAATACAACGACACCGAGTTGGGTGGTCTGAAGGAGGGCATCGCCGAGATCAACGGCCGCGGCGTGTTCGCCCGGCTGAAATACGAATCCGGGGTGCATCGCGTGCAGCGAGTGCCAACGACGGAAAGCCAGGGCCGCATCCACACCTCCACCGTCACCGTCGCCGTGCTGCCCGAGGCGGAGGAGGTCGATGTGCAGGTCGATGAAGGCGATCTGCGCATCGACGTGTATCGTGCGTCGGGCGCCGGCGGGCAGCACGTCAACAAGACGGAAAGCGCGGTGCGCATCACGCACTTGCCGTCCGGCATCGTAGTGGCGATGCAGGAGGAGAAGAGCCAGCACAAGAACCGCGCCAAGGCGATGAAGATCCTGCGTGCCCGGCTGTACGAGCAACAACGGGCGTCGCTGCACGCGACCCGCGCGGCGGACCGGAAGGCGCAGGTGGGAACCGGGGATCGGTCGGAGCGGATCCGCACCTACAATTTCCCGCAGGGCCGGGTGACGGACCATCGGATCAACCTGACGCTCTACAAAATAGACCGGGTGATGGTCGGCGAACTGGACGAGTTCATCGATGCCCTGACCGCCGAGGACCAGGCCGCCCGCCTGGCCGCGGAAGAGTAGATAAAAACCTCTCCCGCTCGCGGGAGAGGTAGGCGCGCAGCGCCGGGTGAGGGTGCCGCGACACGCACACTTTCCTTCTGCGGTGCCATCGCAAGATAAGGTGCAGCGTGCCGGCCCGATCACCCTCACCCTCGTCGCTTCGCGTCTCGACCTCTCCCGCTTCGCGGGCGAGGTTAATAAGCGACGGCGCTGCCATTCTCCGCGGCACCGGCACGGACAACCCACGCCTCGAAGCGCGCCTGCTGCTGGCCCACGCGCTCGGCATCGCAGGCGCCGCACTCATCCGCGATCCGGACGCCGCCGCCGATCGCGCCACCTACGACGCCCTGATCGCCCGCCGCGCCGCCCACGAGCCACTCGCGTACATCCTCGGGCGGCGCGAATTCTGGAGCCTCGACTTCGCCGTCTCGCCGGCGACGCTCATCCCGCGCCCGGAATCGGAAACCCTGATCGAGGCCGCCCTCGCCGCCTTCGCCTCGCGCCCCCCGCCGAGCCGAATCCTCGACCTGGGCACCGGCAGCGGATGCCTTCTGCTGGCGGCGCTGCATGAGTTCCCGGCCGCCTTCGGGATCGGGATCGACCGGTCCCCCGCCGCCGCCAGCCTGGCGGCCACGAACGCCGCCACCCTGGGGCTGGCCGGCCGCGCCGCCTTCCTGTGCGCCGATTGGGCGGCGCCGCTGAACGCACGATTCGACCTGATCTTGTGCAATCCGCCCTACATCCCCACCTCCGACATAGGCGGGTTGATGCCCGAAGTGGCCCGTCATGAGCCGACCGGAGCCCTCGACGGCGGCGCCGACGGTCTTGCGGAATATCGCCGCATCGTTTCCTCGTTGTCCGCGCTGTTGCAGCCGGGTGGGGTGGCGGTGCTGGAGTTGGGCGCGGGGCAGGCGAACAGCGTAGCGGCGTTGGCGGCAGAGTCCGGCCTCGCTGCCACAACTCGGCCAGATTTGGCCGGCATTGCACGGGTATTGGTACTGCAATCGGCCTCGGGCATGAAGAAAGCGTTTGGCACGGGGCCGGGAGCGGGTTAGTTTGCGGCTGTGGCGAGGATCGCCGGGTAGCGGCGAATCCTGGGCAGCTTGGCCGACGCGGCCCTCCCTCGGTAAATCGGGATGGCCGGCAATGGCTGGACTGTGCGCCGGAACCAACGCCGATGGACTGAAGTCAGGCCGAGGGGGACTGGTCCCCGGGGCGACTGTGCACGGAGCACTGCGTCCCACCACTCCCCGGCATCGCCTGCAAATGGGAAAGCGTGACGGCATCAGCATGAATATGAAACGTATGCGTGGTCGTGGCCATCGTCCGGGCGGCGGTGGAGGCGGTGGTGGCGGCGGCGGTGGAGGCGGTGCGATACGGCATCATGCCGGCGGCGTTCCGCTCAACCGGAACCATGTGTTCGACAGCAATGGCCCCGACGTCCGCGTGCGCGGCACGGCCCAGCAGTTGTTCGAGAAATACCTGCAGCTCGGGCGAGACGCGACCAGCTCCGGGGACCGGGTCATGGCGGAGGGCTATTTCCAGCATGCGGAGCATTATTTCCGCATCCTGAACGCGATGAACCAGGCGGCCCAGCAGGGCCAGCAGCAGGGCAACGGCCAATACCAGCAACGCCGGCCCTACCAGGGCAACGACGAGAGCAACCAGTCCGGCGGCGATCAGGCGGAAGAACAGCAGCAGGAGCCTCGGGCTGCCGGCCTGGGTGACCAGCCGGAGCCACGCGAGATCCCGATCGCCGCTGCGCCGCCTGAAGGATAGGCTTCAGGGCGTTCTCCCCCTCCCCTTGAGGGAGGGGGTTGGGGGGAGGGGTTCTGGCTGGCACGAACCCCTCCCCCCAACCCCCTCCCTCAAGGGGAGGGGGAGTGTTCTTGTCATTCTTCCAACCTTTCTCTGACCCGTTGACTTCCTACCCATCTTGCCTCCGCCGCCCAAAGCGCTAGCCTTGGTGCTGCATTGCACAACGCCCCCTGGCCGGGTGGCGGCGGGGGGCCTGGCATGAACGATGTCGCGGAGGCTGAGCGGGGAAGCCCGCATAGCTCGCATTGGGGCGTGTTTTCCGCACTGTGGCAGGGCGGTAGGCTCGTGGTCCGGCCGCATCCGGCCGATCCGGACCCGAGCCCAATCCTGCAGAACTTCCCCGACGCCCTCCGCCACCCCGCCCGCATCGCCCAGCCCATGGTCCGGCGTGGCTGGCTGGAGAACGGCCCTGGGGCTGATGCGCGCCGAGGCCGCGACGGTTTTGTGCCGGTCGCATGGGACGAAATCCTGGACCGGCTGGCCGCCGAACTGGCCCGGGTGCGCGACGCCTATGGGCCCGGCGCCATTTTTGGCGGCTCCTACGGATGGTCCAGCGCCGGCCGCTTCCATCACGCGCAGAGCCAGGTGCATCGGTTCCTCAACACCGTGCTCGGCGGCTATGTCCGCTCGGTCAATAGCTACAGCGCGGGCGCTTCGGCGGTGATCCTGCCGCACGTCCTGGGCCCCTACGACGACGTCACGCGGCACAGCGTCACCTGGGAGCAGGTGGTGGAGCATACCGAGACGCTGGTGGCGTTCGGCGGGATGGCCGTGAAGAACAATGCGGTGGCGAGCGGCGGCGTCAGCCGGCATATCGAACGCCGCGCGATGCTGGCGGCCCGCGCGCGGGGGACTCGGTTCGTGCTGGTCAGTCCGCTGCGGTCGGACCTGCCGGACGAGACCGAGGCAACGTGGCTGCCGGTGGTTCCCGGCACGGACACTGCGTTGATGCTCGGATTGGCGCATACGCTGGTCGCCGAGGGTCTGCACGACCGCGATTTCCTGGCGCGCTACTGCGTCGGCTACCCGATCTTCGAGGACTACCTGCTGGGGCGCAGCGACGGCCAGCCCAAGAACGCGGCCTGGGCGGCGGCAATCACTGGCATTGCGCAGGACGACATCACCGCCCTGGCCCGCCGCATGGCCAACGGCCGCACGCTGATCGTGGTGGCGCATGCGCTGCAACGCGCAGAGCATGGCGAGCAACCGGTGTGGATGGCGGCGGTGCTCGCGGCGATGCTGGGGCAGATCGGGCTGCCGGGTGGGGGTTACAATTACGCGCTGGGCTCGCTGGCGCAGTACGGCCGGCGGCTGAACGCCGTGGCGTTGGGGGCGCTCCCGCAAGGGCGCAACGGTGTGCCGGACTTCATCCCCGTCGCGCGGATCTCCGACATGCTGCTGAACCCCGGGGAGGCGTTCAACTACAACGGGCGGCAGTTGACCTATCCGCACATACGGCTGGTCTACTGGGCGGGCGGCAACCCGTTCCACCACCACCAGGATCTCAACCGCCTGCGCCGCGCCTTTGCCCGGCCGGAGACGGTGGTGGTGCACGAAACCGCCTGGACCGCGACGGCGCGCCACGCCGATATCGTCCTGCCCTGCACGATGACGCTGGAACGCGAGGATATCGGCGGCGCGTCCACCGACCCTCTGCTGATCGCGATGCACCGTGTGGCGGAACCGTTCGGCGAGGCTCGTGACGACTACGATATCTTTGCCGCGCTGGCGGAGCGGCTGGGTGAGGCGCCCCGCTTCACCGAGGGCCGCAGCAGCGCGGACTGGCTGCACCACCTGTACGCCAGGCTGCAAGACGCGCTGGCGGCCGGCGGCCATCCCGCGCCGGATTTCGACACGTTCTGGCGGATGGGCGAGTTGGCGCTACCCTCCGTGCCTGACGATGGCGGCATCCTGCGGGCGTTCCGCGATGATCCCGAGGCGCACCCGCTGCCCACCCCCAGCGGCCGGATCGAGATCTTCTCCGCCACCATCGCCGGATTCGGCTACACCGACTGTCCTGGGCACCCGGTCTGGCTGCCGCCGCAAGAGGTGCCCGATGCGCGGCACAGTCTGCGGCTGGTCGCCAACCAGCCCGCCACGCGACTGCACAGCCAGCTCGATTTCGGCGGCCATAGCCTGGCCAGCAAGCACCGCGGGCGGGAGGTCGCGAGCCTGAACCCGCGCGATGCCGCGGCACGAGGGATCGCGGATGGCGACATTATCCGGTTGTTCAACGATCGCGGCGCGTGTCTGGCCGCGGCGCGGGTGACCGAGGATGTCTCGCCGGGCGTGGTTCAGCTTCCCACAGGCGCCTGGTACGATCCCGAGGACCCCGGTGCAGACAAGCCGCTCTGCGTGCACGGGAACCCGAACGTGCTGACCCGGGATGTCGGTACGTCCAGCCTGGCGCAGGGTTGCACCGGGCAGCTCTGCGTCGTGGAGGTGGAGCGCTTCGCCGGCAATCTGCCCCCCATCAACGCGTTCACCCCGCCCGGCCAATAAACCTCTCCCGCTTCGCGGGAGAGGTCGAGACGCGAAGCGGGGAGGGTGAGGGTGATCGGGTCGGCACGGTTTATCTGTTGGCCGGGTGCGTCGCTTTGCAGCGTACCGACCCGATCACCCTAA
This sequence comes from Acetobacteraceae bacterium, assembly GCA_035486135.1. Taxonomy (GTDB): domain Bacteria; phylum Pseudomonadota; class Alphaproteobacteria; order Acetobacterales; family Acetobacteraceae; genus JASHVB01. Next base: position 2,921 of record DATHNI010000183.1, on the reverse strand, counting down.
CCCTCGGCGCTTACGCGCCATCGACCTTTCCCGCGCAGCGGGAAAGGTTCAGTCGTTCGAACAAATCGATCAGCACCAGGTTCACGTTGAATTTGAACGCATCGGTATCGCGCACCGTCGCGAACACCCGCCCGATCGGCCACAGCTCGAAACTCTCGACCTCGCCGTCCGCGGCGTGCGGCACAAAATCCTCCGGCAGATCGAGGTCATACGCATACAGCAGATCGCGCCGCAGCCCCTCGGGGCGCTCCATGGCATAGCTGATCGTGGCGACCCGGCGCGCCTGCGACGCCAGCGAGGCAGGGATCGCCGCTTCCTCCTCTGCCTCCTTCACCAGGGTTTGCTCCGGCGTCAGACCCGCCGGCACGCCGCCGGCCGTGATGTGGTCCAGCTTCCCCGGGTCGAGCAATTTGTCGGCGGCGCGCCGGGCGATCCAGACATGCAGGCCATCGGGGCGGTGCACCAGGCCGTTGACATGCACCCCCACCGCGACGACCCCGAAGGACGGGATGGCGCCGCGGTCGATCTGCGCCAGCACCGGGCCGTCCGGTGTCGCACGCACGTCGAACGCCTCGTTGCGCCAGCGATAGTGGCCCTGCTCTGCGAGGCTTCGAGCGATGCCGGGCAGCGCGGCGGGGTCGCCCAGCACAACCTTGCCGTCCGCCATCGCGACGTCCGGAAACCCCGCCAGCGCCTGGGCGAGCGCGGGACGCACCCAGCCCACCGGAGCGTCGTCCAGCACGAACGGCAGGCGCTCGCCTGGCAGAACCGCATTGTTGCAGTTGCGAAGGTGGCGGAGGAATCCGGAAGTTTGTGACTCGGTCGCCAAGTGCATCGCCTTTCAAACCGTCCATCAACGTGCCACATCCACGCCATGAGACACATGGCTAAGCCGCAGCCGGCCGAGTTGCCGCCCGCACTGACCGTGCAGCGCTCCGGCATCCGGACCGTGCTTTCGCTGCTGCCCTATCTTTGGCCCGCCGGCAACCCGGTCGCTCGGCTCCGCGTCGTCGTGGCGATGCTGTTCCTGGTGCTGGCAAAGGGCGCGACGGTCATTGTGCCGGTGATCTATGGCCGCATGGTCGATGCGCTGGCCCCAAAAGGCGGCGGCAGCGTGCTGGTGTTGCCGATGGCGCTGATCGTCGCCTATGGCCTGGCGCGCGTCGCCACCGCCGGGTTCGGCGAGTTGCGCGACGCGCTGTTCGCTTCGGTAGGGCAGCGCGCGGTCCGGCAATTGTCGCTGCGCACCTTCCGTCATCTGCACGCGTTGTCGCTGCGCTTCCACCTGGACCGTCAGACCGGCGGCCTGGCGCGCGTGATCGACCGCGGCACCACCGGCACGCAGTCGGTGCTGCGGCTGGCGGTGTTCAACGTCGTGCCGACGATGATCGAGCTGACGCTGGTCACCGCCATCGTCTGGCGGCTGTTCGACTGGCGTTTCGCCGCCGTGACGTTGCTTGCGGTGCTGGTCTATGTCGGCTTCACCGCCACCTTCGCCGCGCGCCGGGTGCGGCTGCGGCGCGCCATGAACGATACCGACAACGATGCGTCGTCCAAGGCGCTCGACAGCCTGCTGAACTTCGAGACGGTCAAGTATTTCGGCAACGAGGCGCATGAGGCGGCGCGCTATGACGCCTCGCTGGCGCGCTATGAGCGGGCCGCGGTGCGGGTGCAGGTGTCGCTGAACCTGCTGAACCTCGGACAGGCGATGATCATCGCGATCGGCCTCACGCTGATCATGCTGATGGCGGCGAACGGCGTGCGCGACGGCAGCATGACCGTGGGAAAATTCGTGCTGATCAACACGTACCTGATGCAGCTTTACCAGCCGCTGAATTTCCTCGGCATGGTCTATATGACGATCCGCCAGGGGCTGGTGGACATGGAGCAAATGTTCCGGCTGCTGCTTGTGCCGTCGGACGTGACGGATCGGCCGGGGGCGACGGCGCTGGCGGGACATCTGTCGGACGGGCCGGCGTGCGAGGTGCGCTTCGAGAACGTCTCGTTCGGCTATGGGCCCGACCGCACCATCCTGCGCGGCGTCGATTTCGCCGTGCCGGCGGGAGGCAAGCTGGCGATCGTCGGGCCCACCGGGGCGGGGAAATCCACCATCAGCAAGCTGCTGTTCCGCTTCTATGACGTCACCGGCGGGCGCATCATGATCGACGGGCAGGACATTCGCGACGTGACGCAGGAGAGCCTGCGTGCGACGATCGGCGTGGTGCCGCAGGACACCGTACTGTTCAACGACACGATCCGCTACAACATCGCCTACGGCCGGCCGGATGCGTCGGAGGCAGAGATCGAAGCGGCGGCGCGCCACGCCCAGGTGCACGAATTCGTCATGCGGCTGCCACAGGGTTACGACACGCGGGTGGGTGAGCGCGGACTGAAGCTGTCGGGCGGCGAGAAGCAGCGCGTGGCGATTGCTCGCACCATCCTGAAGGACCCGCGCCTCCTGATCCTGGACGAGGCGACCAGCGCGCTGGATACGCGGACGGAACAGGACATCCAGGCGGCCTTGCGCGGCCTGGCGCGGCATCGCACGACGCTGGTGATCGCGCATCGGCTGTCCACCGTGGTGGATGCCGACGAAATCATCGTGCTGGCCGATGGCCGCATCGCCGAACGCGGCACGCATAACGCGTTGTTGGCGCTGGGCGGCCTGTATGAAAGCATGTGGGCGTTGCAGGCGGCCGAACTGGAAGAAGCCGAAGTCACGGCGTAAGGGAGTGCGAAGAGATGCAACCAGGACCCGACGATAAGCCCCCGGCCGACCTGAGCCACGCCGGCGCGGTGGTGGACAAGGCGATCGAATATATGATCAGCCAGAATATCGACGGGGTGTCGATCGCCTCTGCGTTGCTGGGTGGCGCGCTGGCGATGCTGTCGCGCAGTGTGGCGGACGAGGCGATCGTGGC
>DATHNI010000182.1:0-16457 GCA_035486135.1 Acetobacteraceae bacterium | reverse complement strand
CGCGAGATAGCTTGGTCGCCACGCTCCTAGCAAGAAACAGACTCCCCCTCCCCTTGAGGGAGGGGGTTGGGGGGAGGGGTTCCGTGCCGCACGGACCCCTCCCCCCCAACCCCCTCCCTCAAGGGGAGGGGGAGTCACTATGCTCTAGCCCGCACTGTGCCCAAACCCGCGGTCGCCCCGGATTCGCCCGCAAGCCAGCCGCTCCCGCGCCCGGATCACCATCCGTTGCGGTCCTGAGCGACAATATCCACAGCATTTTGTGGCGAGACACCCGAATCGTGTTGACCCGCGCCACGCCCCCGGATACGCCCGATGCGTGACATCCGTCGAGTCCCCCTCCTTCGTCCGATTGCGTGGCCGGTCCTTCATGGCGCTGGTGCTGGCGCCGGAAACGCCGCTGCCTACGTGGTTGACCGCGCTCGACGCGCAGATCGAGCGCTCCCCGTCGTTCTTCGACAACCGCCCGGTCGTGCTGGACCTCGCCGGTCTGCCGCGCGAGCAACCGGATATCGAGGGCCTGATGGGGCAGCTCGAGACCCGCGGCATCCGCGTCATCGGCACCGAGGGCGCCCACCCGTCCTGGAAGGGCGTGGAAACCTGGGGCCGCCCATTGCCCAGCGGCGGCCGGGCGACCCGCGATGTGACTCCGCCCGATGAAACTGTCCGCCACGCCGCAACGCCGGAACCGGCCTCCGTCGAGCCGTCCGGGCTGCTGATCGACCACCCGATCCGCTCCGGCCAGTCCGTCGTGTTCGAGAAGGGCGACGTGACCGTGGTCGGCTCGGTCGCCTCGGGCGCCGAAGTCATCGCCGGCGGCTCGGTGCACATCTACGGTGCGTTGCGTGGCCGGGCGATCGCCGGGTTCACCGGCAACCCGCGCGCCCGCATCTTCTGCCGCCGGCTCGACGCCGAACTGCTGGCGATCGACGGCGTGTATCAGACCGCCGACGATATGGATGTCAGCCTGCGCGGGCGCGCGGTGCAGGCCTGGCTCGATGGTGAGGCAATGCGCATCACTGCCCTGGACTGAACGGAGAAGGGGGGAACAATGGCCAAGGTCGTGGTCGTGACTTCAGGCAAGGGCGGCGTCGGCAAGACGACCTCCACCGCGGCCCTCGGCGCCGCGCTGGCGCAGAGCGGCGCCAATGTGGTCGTGGTCGATTTCGATGTCGGTCTGCGCAATCTCGATCTCGTGATGGGGGCCGAGCGCCGCGTAGTGTTCGACCTGATCAACGTGGTCCAGGGCGATGCCAAGCTGTCGCAGGCGCTGATCCGCGACAAGCGTATCGACACGCTGTCGCTGCTGCCCGCTTCACAAACCCGCGACAAGGACGCGCTGACCAATGAGGGCGTGCAGAAGGTGATCGCCGACCTGCGCGAAAAGTTCGACTGGGTGGTCTGCGATAGCCCCGCCGGCATCGAGAAGGGTGCGGTGATGGCGATGCGGCACGCCGATATCGCCATCGTGGTGACCAACCCGGAAGTGTCGTCGGTGCGCGATTCCGACCGCATCATCGGGCTGCTGGATTCGAAGACGGAACAGGCGGAGAAGGGCGGGCGGATCGAGAAACACCTGCTGCTGACGCGCTACGATCCGGCCCGCGCCGCCCGCGGCGAGATGTTGAAGACCGAGGACGTGCTGGAAATCCTGTCCATCCCGTTGCTCGGCATCATCCCGGAAAGCGAGGAGGTGCTGCGGGCGTCCAACCTCGGTTCGCCGGTGACGCTGCTCAACCCGCTGAGCGCGCCCGCCCGGGCCTATATCGATGCGGCGAAGCGGCTGCGCGGGGAAGTGCTGGAGGTCGTGGTGCCGCTGGAGCGGAAAGGGCTCATCGGCCGGCTGTTCGGAAGGAAGGTGGCATGAACCTGAGCACCCTGTTCCGCCGCCGCAGTTCGGCGCCCGTGGCGCGTGAGCGGCTGCAAGTCCTGCTGGCGCACGAACGCGCGCTGACCGGGCGTTCCGACCTGCTTGCCACGCTGCAGGACGAGATTCTTGCGGTGATCGCCAAGCACTTCACAATCGACCGCGACAAGGTGCAGATCAAGCTGGATCGCGGCGAGACGGTTTCGACGCTGGAGATCGACGTCGAGGTGCCGAGCCTGGCCAAGATGAAGGTCGCCGCACCGGCGTGAGATCGGACGTCACGGCCGGCATATCGCGGCTGTCATGACAGGTCTGGCGCGATAACCCTGGCAGCGTCACGATCTCGAATTTGCATTATGGCAAATTCGTCAACGTGCTGGAATCGGGCCGTTGCTGCGCGCGCAACCCGACACCAGCCTTAACGTTCCTGCTTAACAGGCGCTGAACGTACCAAGCGGTGCCGCATGACGCGGCTCCGCCGGTTCGGTGGCGTGCCGAACCGTTTACACCTCTGGCACGCCGCTTGCTCCGCTCGCGCACCGCCCAAATCGCGCGGTTCAGCGCAGAATCAAGGAACCTTCGGAATGGCCACGCGGCACTATCAGATCCGTGAAATCCTTGCTGAGAATGGTCGTCTGGCAGTGCCGGTCGACTCGCTGGACGAAAACGCCGACCTGTTCGCGGCTGGCCTCGACTCCCTCGCCATCGTCAATGTGCTGATGCGGCTGGAGGAGCAATTCGACATAGAGCTTCCCGATGACATGCTGCAACGAAAGTCGTTTTCGAGCATAGCGACGATCGACTCAGTCGTCACACGCCTGACCGGGCAGGTCGTGCACACATGAATGTGAGCAATGGCCTGGACGCTGCCATCCTCGCGGTGTCCAGGACAGCGGCAGACTATGCCGACGACGTCGATCGCGTCAGCCGCATCCCGGAGGAGGCGGTGCATGCGCTCCAAACGGAAGCGATGATGGGCTTGTTGGTGCCGCCTGCGTTGGGCGGTCCCGGCCGCAGCATGTCGCAGGTGGCGTCGGTGTGCCACGCGCTGGCGCAATCCTGCGGCTCGTCGGCGATGATCTACGCGATGCATCAGATCCAGGTGGCTTGCGTCGTCGCACATGGCGCCGCGAGCGACTGGCATCGGGCGCTGCTGCAACGGGTCTGCGCAGAGCAATTGCTGCTGGGTTCTGTGACTTCGGAAGTGGGCACCGGCGGCAACATCCACGCGAGCGTTTGCGCGGTGGAAGCCGCGGAAGGCCGTGCACGGTTGAAGAAGAAGGCAACGACCATCTCCTACGGCGCGCGCGCTGACGGCCTGCTGATCACGGCACGACGCAATGCAACGGCGGCCGCCAACGACCAGGTGATGGTGGTGGCGCTGCGCGGCGATTATGAACTGGACAAGACCTCGGACTGGGACGCGCTGGGCATGCGCGGGACGTGCAGCGAGGGCTTCCGGTTGTCGTTCTGCGGCGACGAACATCAGGTGCTGCCGGTGCCGTTCTCCGAAATCGCCGGACAAACGATGCTGCCGGTATCGCATTTGTTGTGGACCAGCGTCTGGCTCGGGATCGCGACCGGGGCGGTGAATCGGGCGCGTACCTACCTGCGCCAGCAGGTGCGCGAGCGCGGCAACGTGTCGATGCTGTCGCATCGGCTCGCGCGGGCGGTCGGGCTGCTGCAACTCATGCAGGCGCGGCTGTCGCAGTCGTTACGCGACTACGACGAGGTCTTCGCGGCCGGCGCGCGCCCGCTGCCGTTGGGCTTCACGGCCGATATGAATAACCTCAAGACCACGGTTTCCGAACTGTCCCTCGAAGCGGTGCAGCACGCGTTCATGGTGTGCGGCATCAACGCCTACAAGAACGGTTCCGAGTTCAGTCTCGGACGGCACGTGCGCGACCTGATGTCGGCGCCCGTGATGATCAACAACGATCGCATGCTGGAAAGCACTGGCAACCTGCTGCTGATGCAGCGACCTGCGCTGGGAGTTCTCTGACATGGATGCAGTGGCAAGCCTGATGGACCAGATCGTTGCCGCCGGGCTGCTGATTCCCAGCGGCGTAGACGGCATATTGGCCCGCAGCGCGCGTTTCGAGGCGGTGGTGGACGGGCTGGATGCGCTGGCCGGCCGCACCGGCGCGATCGATCGGCCGGAAGTGTTGCGGTTTCCGCCGGCGATGGTGAGCGCGCAGCTTGTGCGCAGCGGCTACCTCAAGAGCTTCCCGCAGCTTCTTGGCACCATCCATTGCTTTTGCGGCAGCGACGCGGCGCACCGCGCGATGCTGCGCTGCGTGGATGAAGGCAAGGAATGGACGGCGCAGCAGACACCCACCGATCTGTTGCTGACCCCGGCTGCCTGTTATCCGCTATATCCGATCATTGCGGGCCGCGGGATGCTGCCGCCGGAGGGCGGCATCTACGACATGCACTCGTGGTGCTTCCGGCATGAACCGTCCACCGATCCGGCGCGCATGCAGTGCTTCCGCGTGCGCGAATTCGTGCGCATGGGCAGCAATGAGCAAGTGCTGGAGTTTCGCCAGGCGTGGCTGGACCGGGCGCAGGGCTTCGTAACGGGACTGGCGCTGCCCTACACGATCGACATCGCACATGATCCGTTTTTCGGCCGGGCCGGGCGACTGATGGCCGACAGCCAGCGCGAGCAACGCCTGAAATACGAGTTGCTGATACCTGTCGCGAACGACGCGAAACCGACCGCCTGCATGAGCTTCAACTACCATCTCGATCATTTCGGCGAACCGTGGGGCATCAAGCAGGCTGACGGCCAGGTGGCGATCAGCGGTTGCGTCGGCTTTGGCTTGGAACGCATTGCCCTGGCGCTGTTCCGTCATCACGGGCTGGAGCCGGCGCACTGGCCGGAGAAGGTGCGTGCGGCGTTGCGGTTGGACGCATGAACGACGCGGGCGATCTGGGCACGACGGGCGTATCGGTTGGCGAATGCGACTGGCCGACCACCAACTGCTACGTCGATGCGTGGACGCTGGTTCTGGCTGCCTGGGGGTTGGACCCTGTGGCCGGGCTGGGTGTCACGGTCACGCAGGATTACGAAGGCGACCAGTTCACATTCTTCAAATACCTGCACGAGGACCTCGAACGACTGTATGGCGTGACCGTCGGCGAGCTGTCGATCTGGCAGTCACTGGAAGAGCAACTGGCAACGCAGGTGCGGTTGGGGCGGTTGGTGCTGGTGGAGGTGGATGGCTACTATCTGCCTGATACGCGCGCCACGTCGTATCGCTCGCAGCACACCAAGACGACGATCGCCGTCGACTCGATGGATGCCGGCGCCGGACGGCTGAGCTATCTTCACAATGCCGGCCGCTACGAGTTGGCGGGCGAAGATTACGCCGGTGTCTTCCGCCGGCTGCCAGGGCAGGTTGGGGTGGATGACGTCCTGCCGCCCTATGTAGAGTTCGTGCGGCGTCGCTGGCCCCCATTGCGCGACGCCGCACTCACCGACGAAGCGGTCGCCGTGCTCGGCCGTCATCTGCGGCGGCGGCCGGAACGCAACCCGATCGCTGCCTACCGCGCCGATTTCGCCAGCCAGATGGATTGGCTGATGACGTATCCTGATCGGTTCCACGACTATGCGTTCGGTGTTTTCCGGCAGCTTGGCGCGAATTTCCAACTTCTGGCGGCGCACATTAACTGGTTAGTTGATCGCGGCGTGAACCATCTGGTTAGTCCATCCGAAGCCGCCGCCACGATTTCCGCCAACGCCAAGACCATGCAATTCAAGGTGGCGCGCATTGCCAGCCGCCGCCGCTTCGACCCATGCGACGCCCTGTTTGACGCTCTGGAACGCGATTACGAGACCGTGATGAACGGCCTCGCGCGCGGGTTGAGCTGACGGGGCGCGACGCCATGCGGTCTCCCAGATCGTATTGAGAATCGGCCATGGCGAGGGTTCGGTCCTGCTCGACCTCGGTGGTGCGGCCCTTGTCGGAGTCCTGGGAATGTGCCCGCACGGAAGCTTGTGCCGTATCGGTACCAGTGCAACTGTGCGATCTGCATTGGTTGCCCGCGCCGGTGCCAGGCACGTTTGCCGCGGCGTTGCGGGCTGCCGGGGAATGGAATGGCGAGGCGCCGCTCGAACTCGACCAGCACGATATCTGGTATCGTGCGCGCTTCCCCGGTGGCGGTGACGAGATTCTCCACTTCGAAGGCCTCGCGACAATTGCCGAGGTTTGGCTGAACGGAGAGGCTCTGTTCCAGTCCTATAACATGTTCCTGCCGCGACGGATCGCGGTGCGCACCTGCGCGACCAACGACCTGCATATCTGCTTTCGCAGCCTGGGCCACTGGCTTGCCGGGCAACGCGGCCGCGCCCGGTGGCGGCCTCGCCTCGTGTCGCCGTCGAACCTGCGTTTCGCACGCACGACATTGCTCGGGCGTATGCCGGGCTGGTGTCCCACGGTGCACCCGGTTGGTCCGTGGCGGCCGATCGACCGAGAGCAGCGAGGCGGTGGGATCGGCATCGAGGCGGTGGACCTGCGCACCGCTGTGCTGGACCGCGAGGGCCGTGTCGTGATTCGCGCGGTGCTCGACCTGCCGGCGGACGTGGAGGCCGTTGCCGAACTGGACGGGCATGCGGCAGTGCTGGAACGTGCCGGGCCGAACGAGCTGCAAGGCACGTTGACCGTGCCGGACCCTGCTCTTTGGTGGCCGCACACTCATGGCGAGCCGGTGCTGCGCTCGCTGACCCTGAAGATTGGCGACATGCTGTGCGACCTGGGCCCGGTCGGCTTTCGCACGGTCGAGGTGCAACGCGGCGAGGACGGCCGCGGCTTCGCCATTGCGGTGAATGGCGCCCCGGTGTTCTGCCGCGGGGCTTGCTGGACCAACCCGGACATTGTTGCGCTGCCCTGCGATGCGGATTCGTATCGCCCGTGGCTAACCGCGATGCGCGACGCCGGCATGAACATGGTGCGGATCGGCGGCACCATGGTCTACGAAGCCGACCCATTCTATGCACTCTGCGACGAACTTGGTTTGCTCGTCTGGCAGGATGCGATGCTCGCCAATTTCGACTATCCGGCGACCGAGGCGTTCCGCGCGTCGCTGGCTGCGGAACTGTCGGATTTTCTTGATCGCACGCAGGCCAATCCATCCCTGGCGGTGTTCTGCGGCGGCAGCGAAGTAATGCAGCAGGCCGCGATGCTAGGAATGCCGGCCGGCAAAGTCGATGCATCGTTGTACACCGGCGTCATTCCCGGCATCGTACGGCAGCACCGGCCGGACATCATCTATGTACCCAACTCGCCATCGGGTGGAGATTGGCCCTTCCAGCCCGACGCTGGTGTGGCGCATTACTATGGGGTCGGCGCCTATTTGCGTCCGGTGGACGATGCGCGCCGCGCCGGGGTGCGTTTTGCCTCGGAATGCCTGGCGCTGGCGAATGTCCCAGACGCACACACGGTCGAAGCGCTTGGGGTTGCAACGATCACCGATCCGCGATGGAAGCGTGCCGTTCCGCGCGATCCGGGTGCCGGCTGGGACTTCGAAGATGTCCGCGATCATTACCTGGCGTTATTGTTCCACGTCGATCCGGCGCGCCTCCGCTGGACCGACTTCCCGCGTTATCTTGATCTGTCACGCGCCGTGAGCTGCCTGCTGGCCGATTACGTATTCTCCGAATGGCGGCGCGAGCAATCCACCTGCGCCGGCGGGCTGGTTTGGCAATTGCAGGACCTTTCCCCCGGCGCCGGCTGGGGCGTGATCGATGCGCTCGGGCGCCCAAAGCCGGTCTGGCACGCGTTGCGCCGCGCGTTTCGTTCGCGGCAGCTCATCCTGAGCGACGAAGGTTTGAACGGCCTTCACATCCATGTGTTGAACGAAACCCCGCAACCGTTGCGCGCGCTGTTGCGTCTGGTTTGTTTGAAGGACGGACGGCATCCGGTGCGCGAGGCGAAACAAGAAATCACATTACCGGCACGCGCGGCTGTCTGCCTTGCCAGTGCCGCCTTGCTGCCGGAATTTTTCGACATCACATACGCATACGGGTTCGGGCCGCGCGCGCATGACGTAACGGTCGCGAGCCTGTCCGACGCGGAGGACGATGCCCTGATCGCCGACGCTGTTCACTTTCCGGGCGGCCCGCATTTGCCGCTGCGTGACCTGGGCCTCGAGGCCATGGTGGAGCGCGTCGCGGACGCCTGGCACCTTTGCATCGTCGCGCGTGAATTCGTACAATTCCTGCACATCGACGATCCGTCCTTCGCGCCCGAGGACAACTGGCTGCATCTTCCACCAGGGCGCGAACGGCGAATCCTGTTGCGGCCGCTTGCCGGCCTGCAATCTGCCAACGACCCGGCGCATGCCGTGCCCAACGGCGAAATCCGGGCCTTGAACATGGACCGCATAGTGCGATACGCGGGGCGAGCATGACTCCCGTTTATATCTCCGGCTGCTTCGGTGTTCTGCATCCGGCCGCGGGCCGGCGAGGTGTGCTGATCTGCAGCACGATGGGCGACGAAGCGCTCAACGTCTACCGTCCGTTGGTGTTTCTTGCGGAACAATTCGCCGCAGCCGGCTCGCCGGCCCTGCGCCTGGAATATTACGGCGCCGGTGATTCCGGCGGTGAAGACGGCGAACCTGGCCGGTTCCAGGCGTGGCTCAACGGTATTGCCGCGGGCGTGCGTTGGCTGCGCGAGACCTGCGGCGTCGGGCCCGTCACGCTGGTCGGCGTGCGCGCCGGCGCCGTGCTCGCCGCACGCGCAGCATGCGACATCGATGATATCGAGGCGCTGGTTCTGTTGTCTCCCGTCCCCAGCGGTCGCCGTTTCCTGCGCGAAATGATATTGCGAGCCAATACCACCGCGGAGATCTGGCAGGTCAAGCCGCGCATCGAAGATGGTCATTGGTTCGAGGCGCATGGGTTGCGGTTGGACCGGTCGACTCGCGATGCACTCGAACGGCTGGATCTCGCGAAGTTGCCGCGCTGTCCGGCGCCGCGCGCTTTGGTGCTGGATCGGCCCGGCGGTTCGGCCGGCGGTGTCGTGGCAGAACGGCTGCAATTGCTCCGCGTCGAGGTGACGTCCGAAACCGCGGGCGGGTTGGATTCCATGTTGCGAGATCCATACGAAAACGCCGTGCCGCATGACGCCATAACCCGCATTATGAATTGGCATGGCGCGTCCCATGCTCCATTCTCGACTGAGTGCAGGGGGAGACTGCGGCCCGAAAGTTCCACGCTCGATCCTCTCACCCGTGCGGGAGAGGGAGAATCGGTGCTGGCGACCAACTATGGCACGGAAACCCCCATCCGATTTGACTCGGCCGGCAGCCTGTTCGGAATCCTGTCCACGCCCACCCATCCTCGCAGTACTGCTCCGCCGGTGTTGATTGCCAATGCGGGAGCCAATCCGCGCTCCGGCAACGCACGCGGCGCCGTTATCATCGCGCGCTGGCTCGCGGCAAACGGCATTGCGTCGCTGCGGATGGATGGTAGCGGCATCGGAGACTCCGCGATCGAGACCGGCGAACGCGGCCAACCTTACGCATCCGAGGGCGATCGCGACCTCGCAGCCGGCATCGATGAACTCGTGCGCCGCTTTGCCTCACCCGTGCTGCTGCTGGGCATGTGCTCGGGTGCCTTCCACGCCCTGCGCGCGGCCTGCGAGGACCGCCGCGTCGCGGGCCTGATGCTGGTCAATCTGCAGAAATTCGTCTGGCAGGAAGGCGAATCGCTGACGGTCGTACAGCGCACCACATTTCGTACCACGCGGTTCTACATGCACAACCTGGTCAGCAAGCAGGTGTGGCAGCGGCTGATGCATGGCGAGATCAATGTCACCGGCATCACCCGCGCCCTGGTCGGGCGGGCGCTGCGCCGGGTCGTGGCAGCCGGCGACCCCGCCTTGGCGATGCTGAAACGTCATGAGACTCAGGTGGGACGAGTGCGCCGCCAGATGCGTGAACTGCGACACCGCAATGTGCCGATCCTGTTTGTGCTCAGCGGCAACGATCCCGGACTGGACGAGATCGCCGAGTATTTTGGCGCTCAGGGTCGCCAATTCCGCCGCCAGCCGAATGTGATGTTCCGTATGCTGGAGGGTGCAGACCACACGCTGAGTGCCCATTGGGCGCGCGATAGCCTGCTGGGTCTGATCGCAATGTTTCTGCGTCAGCGCTGCAACATGGCGATCGACGCAGGCGAAGCGCCGACACCCGCATCGACATCGGCGCGTGCGACGCCGCTTCGGCTGGACGCTGCGTTTGTCAGACCCATCGCGCCGGGGTCGATGGCGCCGGGGCCGATGGCGATTGACACCGGCGGCAGCGCTGCCTAGAGGATTCGTTGCCCTGAACAGAGGCAACGTCCCATGAACGACACAGCGCACACTACCGCCCGGCCATTGGAGCGGCAGGCGTTCTATGATCGCATCGCGCCGCAGAGCCTCGCACCGTTATGGGAGCGATTGCACACGCTGGTGACGCGCGCGCCGACCACCCCGATACAAGCGGCGATCTGGCATTATGACGACGAGGTGCGGCCGCATCTGATGCAGGCCGGCAGCCTGATCACCGCGAAGGAAGCCGAACGTCGCGTGCTGATCCTGGAGAACCCGGGAATGCAAGGCCAGGCCTGCATCACCCATTCGCTGTTCGCGGGCCTGCAATTGATTCTTCCGGGCGAGGTGGCGCCGGCGCATCGACACGCCCAGGCGGCGCTGCGCTTCATCGTCGAGGGAAGCGGCGCCTACACCGCCGTCGAAGGCGAACGCACGCTGATGCAGCCTGGCGATTTCGTGCTGACGCCAAGCTGGACGTGGCACGACCATGGCAACGACACTGCCAAGCCGATGGTGTGGCTGGACGGCCTGGACATTCCGATCGTGCGATTGCTCGACGCCAGCTTCATGGAACCGGGCAATGCGGACAGCCAGTCACTGTCGCGACCAGCCGGCGACAGCCTGGCCCGCTACGGCGCCAACATGCTGCCGGTGGACTACAAGCCGGGCAAGGCGTCGCCGGTGTTCAATTACCCGTACGAGCGCACGCGCGAGGCGCTCGCAACGCTGGCACGTAACGGCGAGGCCGATGCCTGCCATGGTTACAAGCTGCGCTACGTCAATCCGGCGACCGGCGGCGCGCCGATGCCGACGATTGGTGCCTGCATGCAGTTGCTGCCTGGAGGTTTCGCAACGGCGCCATACCGCAGCACCGACGGCACGGTGTTCTCGGTGGTCGAAGGCGAGGGCGAGACGGTGGTCGGCGACACGACCCTGCACTGGAAGCCTCGCGATATCTTCGTCGTGCCAAGCTGGCAGCAGCACCGGCACCGTGCGTCCGGCGATGCAGTGCTGTTCAGCTTCTCTGATCGCCCGGTGCAGGATGTGCTGGGATTGTGGCGCGAACAGCGTGGGTAGAGTGCAGGGAAAAGGAAACTCCCTCCCCCCTTGAGGGGGAGGGTTGGGGAGGGGGGAACGAACCGCACCTGCAGTGGGATACGGTCCCCCCTCCCCAGCCCTCCCCCTCAAGGGGGGAGGGGGTGTTCATTATGAAACCGCGCATTCTGATCGCCGGCGCCGGCCTGTGCGGCCTCACCGCTGCGCTTGCGCTGTTGCAGCGCGGCTATGACGTGCAGGTTTTCGAACAAGCGGCGGAGTTGCGCGAGGTCGGGGCGGGTGTGCAGCTCGGATCGAACGGCACACGCGTGCTGATCGCGCTCGGGCTGGAAGCGGCGATGCGGCGGATCGTCTGCGAGCCCACCGGCAAGGAAATCCGCCTGTGGACCACCGGGCAAACCTGGCGTGTGTTCGATCTCGGGGTTGGATCGGTGCAGCGCTACGGCGCGCCGTACTGGATGGCGCATCGAGGCGATTTTCATGGCGTCCTGCTGGAAGCGGTGCGTGCGGCCGGGCCGGATGTGGTGCGTGCCGGCGTCGCCTGCACCGGGTTCGCACCGACGGACGATTCGGTCACCCTGCACCTCGCCAACGGCGAGCAAGTCACGGGCGACGTGTTGCTCGCCGCTGACGGGGTGCATTCGGCCATTCGCCGGCAGATGTTCGGCGAAGGGCGCGCCCGGTTCACCGGCATCGTTGCCTGGCGCGGGCTGGTGCCGATGCACAGGTTGCCACCGCATATGCGACACCTGGTCGGTACCAACTGGATGGGGCATGGCGGCCACGTCGTCACCTACCCATTACGGCGCGGTGAGTTGCTGAACTTCGTCGGTGTGGTGGAACGCGACGACTGGCAGGTGGAATCCTGGACCGAAGCGGGTTCGCGCGAGGAATGCATGCGTGACCTCGCTCGCTGGCACGAGGATGTGCGAACCATCATCAGAAACATCGACACGCCATTCAAATGGGCCTTGCTCGGCCGCGATCCCTTGCCGCATTTCGCGCAGGGGCGCGTGTGCTTGATCGGCGACGCGGCGCATCCGACGCTGCCTTTCCTGGCACAGGGCGCCAACATGGCGCTGGAGGACGCGCTGATCGTGGCGCGTTGCCTCGATGCGTTTCCGGTGCAGGAGGCGCTACGGCGTTTCGAGGTTGCTCGCCTGGATCGCACGGCTGCCATCGTGCGAGGGTCTGCGGACAACACGCGGCGGTTCCATAATCCGGCGCTTGGCGATCCGGCCGGCGCCGCGGACTACATCGATCGCGAGTTCGCCGCGGAGAAGATCCAGCAGCGGTATGATTGGTTGTACGAGTACGACGCGCTGACGGTGGCGGTGTAGCCCGCGCGAATCCCCTCTCTCGCGAAGCGGGAGAGGAAGGGTGAGGGTCAGCGTGCGGCACGCACCACCCTCAGCCTATCCTCTCCCGCAAGTGCGGGAGAGGGCTTCCCCTTGTTTAGCCCGCCTGGTTCTGGCCCATCTGGATACCAACGAACACCGCCTCGCCGTTGCGGATCACCCGCAGCGCCACGGCGTGATCCTGGCTGTCCATCGCCGAGTGGATCTCGCGTGCCGCGTCGGAGGGCGACGTGACGGGATGCGTACCCACGCCGACGATCACGTCACCAGGTTGCAGACCGGCTTGCTCGGCCGGCGAGCCAGGCTGCACGCCCCGCACGACAGCCCCGCGTGTGCCGTCCGGCACGTTGAGCTGACCGCGGATATCCGGTGACAGCGGCGCCAGCGCCAACCCCAATTGCTCCTGGTGCTGGCCACCGCCTTCACCGTTGCTGGCCGATTGCTCGTTCGGCAACTGCCCCACCTTCAGGGCAATGTCCTTGCTCTGGCCGTCATGCAGCACGGTCAGGTGCGCCTCGTCGCCGGGCTTGATGGCGGCAACGTCAACCGCGAGCTCGCGCGGGTTGGTGACCTTCTTGCCGTCCACCGACTGGATCACGTCGCCCGGTTGCAAGCCGGCATGCGAGGCGGGACCATCGGATTCCAGCCCGGCTATCAACGCGCCCGAATTGTCCGGCACATGCAGTCCCTTGGCAGTGGCGCCCTTCAGCTCCTGCGCCTCGACGCCGATATAGCCGCGGGTCACGTGGCCGGATTGCTCGAGCTGCGCCACCACAGTGTGGATCATGTCGGACGGAATGGCGAAGCCGATGCCGATCGAACCGCCGGACGGCGACAGGATCGCGGTGTTCATCCCGATCACCTTGCCGTCCTGGGTGAACAGCGGCCCGCCAGAGTTGCCCTGGTTGATCGGTGCGTCGATCTGGATGAACTGGTCATACGGCCCGTCGCCGATGTCGCGGCTGATCGCCGAGACGATACCGGCGGTCACGGTGCCGCCAAGTCCGAACGGGTTGCCCATGGCGACGACCCACTGTCCCGGCTTCACGTCCGCCGAATTTCCGAGCTGGATATAGGGCAGCGGATGGCCGGCATCGATCTTCAGCACCGCGATGTCGGTGCGCGGGTCGCGGCCGACGATGTGAGCAGGAAGCTGGGTGCCGTCATCCAACGTGACGCTGACGCTCTTGGCGCCCTTCACCACGTGGTTGTTGGTGACGATGGTCCCGTTGGCATTGACGATGAAGCCAGAACCACGCGCCTCGACCGCGTGCATCTGCGGCTGTTGCGGGATCATCTGATTGAACGGGAAGGGCAATTGCGGGCCGCCCTGCTGCCCCTGCATGTCCTGCGAATCCGCCTCGGAAGCCGCGTCGGTCAGCTTTGTGGTAATCGAGACGACAGCCGGCTTCACCTGCGAGACGAGCTGCGTGAAGTCGGGCAACGTATGCGGCGCGACAGTGGCGCCCGGCGGGTTGACCGGGGCGCCGGTGCTCTCGGCCGCGGAACTGCTGGGCTGGCTGCCGACGGCGGGCGTCGGGGCGGCATGGCCGATGGCGAAGCCACCGAGCGCGGTGCCGGCGAGTAGAACGGCGGCCAGGGTGGCGCGGCGCCATGGGCTTGTGCGGTTAGTGGTTTCGGGTTGGGGCGTCATCAATTCCTCCTGCTGGGCGGGCCCATGCGGGCACGCGCTTGCAACGCGGGGCTGGCGTCCGGGTTGGCGCCAACGGCAGAGCAAACATGTAGGCGCCGACGTGAACGTTCCCCTGGTGCAGCGATTAAACCGCTTTCATGTGATTAAAATTGGTGTCATGCGACGGAAAGTGGGAAATGTGGACGCGCGGTTACGACTGCGCTAGGTCTCAGCGCCAGGCGCGCCGGGTTAGCACAGTGTAGTGCAGCGGTTTTGTAAACCGACTCCTCGTCAATAAAATCCCCAGAACTGGCTGATTCTACGCCTTCCGAGGGCGCATATGGCACGAACAGAGCGTGATTCCGCGCACAGCGAGGGCACACCACGGGGCACAGGAAACCGGCGTCATGAACACTCCATCCGTTCGCGCTTGATCCCGCAAATGGTGGCTTCAACCGTCGCAGACCCACAGCTCACGATTTCATGATGGGCCGATGCGATAATGGCTTTCTCCGCACTGTCTCGTCGGGTTGATGCTCTATCAAGCAGCGCAGGAGGCCATAACCAACGCGTTAGACCAGTTGCGTTTCTGGTGAGAACAAAGACCGAATGCGTTTCTGGAGCCGACGATTCCCCTTCCCCGAGCGCGCGGAAGGGGTCAAGGATCGCGCTTGCGACCCGCGAAGCGGTCTTGTCCTTGAGGCCTTGCGTGTGCGTAGGGATGATGGCCCCTCAGAGGGCGCGTCTGCTACAATGAGTCTCATGAAAATAGACTAGTCGCAATGTCCTGACGTTGAAAGCGTGCCCGGACGGATGTCCGGTGCGCCGGTCGTGCGCGGCACCCGCGTAGCTGTCCAGGCTGTGATCGACAATGCGGACGATGGGTATACCGCCGAACAGATCGCGGCGGAGATTTACCACGGCCTTCCTGTCGAGCCGACACGGCGCGTGATCGAGTTCGCCAGAAGGCTCGCGTTGCGGCGCCTGCTTCTTGACCAATCCGCCCCTTGGGGACTGCGCCAGGTTCTGACCCGGTTCAATGTGAAGGCGGCCTACGACCTGGGCTGGGACCGCATAGCGAACGGCAGACTGCTGACGGTCGCCGAAGAGGCAGGTTCGAATCCTTTCGCCCGCTCCAGCCAATTTCCCCAAACCCCAGTGTTTTACTGGGGAATGGCTGTTCTTGTTCCCACGTTGGGGACAAGCTTGTTCCCACTGCGCCCCCGCCCCTTGCCCGCGGCAAACGCGGGCCCCCGTCCAGCGCGGCGCTCGGCCTTGTCCCATTTCGCTATCGCGGCGTCCGCCATCTTCCGGGTCCTGGGTACGTAGGGCTCAAGGATTCGCATGGTCTCGTGGATATCATGACCACTTATCGCGGATATCTCGTGAGGCGTTGCCCCAGCCTCAGCCAAGCGGACCATGGCGGTGCGGCGGAGGTCCATGTTCTTGAGATCTCGGTCCGTCAACCCGGCCGCCAAGGTGGTCCCGATCCCCACGTAAGTGGCAGCTTGCCTTCGTGACAGCCCGCGCGGGATCAATCCCGGCGGAAGGGCGCTGGTCTAGATACAAAGTTTATCCCGCGACTCAAATCGCCCACACTCGCCGCGAGGCCATGGGGCGCCGCACGCCCGACCACGTCCTGTGAACGTATTGATTTGAGTAGGACATCGTCAGATCCTGCCCCGCGATCGTCACACCGAGTACGCCAGGCAAACTAGGCAGATGAACCCCCGATCGTCAATGGTGATTTGAAGGTAAACCTGCGAGTACGCCGCGACCCGGATTGTGAAATGTGGAACAGGATTAGAGTATATTCAACAATAATCCTTTGTCATTCCTTGGTCGTCCCATAATCATCAAGGATTCCATTAGAAATTCCCTGCCGCAGCTTAAGCTTGTCATCACGAAAAAGTGCGACCGAATCAGTCGCGCCGCGGGATCATTCCCCGCGCCACTACTTGAAACGATGCCGTGGTGCTGAGCGACGATGCCGGGCAGTTCGCGGTGGGCCGACACGCGTTGTGCTGGGTGCATGCCGAACGGCTGGTACATAAGTTGGACGCCTTCACGGACCAGCACCGTGCCGCCCAGCAGTGCGTGCGCAAGCTGATCTGGAACTTCTTTGCCGCTCTCAAGAGGTACCGAGCCAACCCCGACAAAAGCCGTCGTCTCGCGCTGCGGGCGCGGTTCGACCGCATCTTCCGCCGACGCACCGGCTTCGTCACGCT
>DATHNI010000181.1:0-12845 GCA_035486135.1 Acetobacteraceae bacterium | reverse complement strand
CACGCGGGGTGCGGCCTGTTCGGCGGAGGTGCGGCGTTTTCTGGAACCCGCCGCGCTGCGGACGGTGCGGCGGCAGGTTTTCCTCCAGACAAAAGCGTCCCTGGTGTGCAGATCGGTCAATCCCGCGCGAACCGCCAGGACCATGTCGGCGGCCGCGGCGGCAACTTCAGCGGTTTCCATCCCGCAATGGTCCGCGCACGCGCTCGCGCCTGTTCGTTGTCTGTGGCGCCGAGGAACGGCCGGAGCGGTTCGACCGCTGCGGCGAACTCACCACCTTGATCGACGGCGGCGCTGATTGCTGCGGCCACCTCCTCCGTGACGACGAACATCCCGAGGGCATGAAGCGACGGATCGCGCCCGACGAAGGCGCACAGCCGCAAAGCATCGATCTGCGCCCACGCCACACAGATCATGTGCGCCGCCGCCCGATTATCCTCGGACGGTGGAAGGACCAGATCGACGCCCATCGGATGGCGAGGGACTCAATCGAGTTGGCAGGAGCCAACCACCTTCACCACCGCAATAAGAGGAGTTCACCATGAAGAAGTTCATTCTTGCCGCCGCCGCCGTCCTGAGCCTGGGCGTCGGGACTGCCTTCGCTCACCAGACCGTCATCAACTCGCACGGCCAGACCATTTGGGGCCCAGCTTACAGCAGCGACGCCGCGGGCGGCTAAATCGCTCACCCAACGTAATTTCAGCCTGACAGACGCAGGAGGGGTCGGCCGCGGGCCGGCCCCTTGCGTTTTGGCTCCGATCGCAGTCGCAAAGCTGGATCGGCGCCGTGCAGCTCCCTTCGGGGAGGACTCCTGTAAACTCGCCCTGGCCTGCCAAAGCGCCGGGGCTTTTTTTTGGCCGTTCCATCAACATACGGGTGTGCGACTCTGGTCGGTCCGCGTAGCGGCGGCCTCCTTCCGCTTCCCCGAGGGAATAGCGCCGCTGACCGCCCTGAGGCCGGAGACGTTGTGATCAACCCTGGCGCACAACCGGGCCGCCTCCCACTTTCATCCGGCTTCCCGATGAACCTCCGTCGCGGTGGCCGTGCCCGATACACCGCTTCGCTCGACCGACCGGCGCAGGACCTTCTCCGCGGTGATCGGCGCATCGGTAACGCGCACGCCGGTTGCGGCCGCCACGGCATTGGCGATGGTCGCCAGCGGTTCGATGCATGGCGGCTCGCCCACCCCCTTGGCGCCGAACGGACCAGCTTCGCTGGCGCACTCGACCAGAATGGATTCGATCGCCGGCACATCCATCGCCGTTGGCATCTTGTAGTCGGTCAGGTTGGCGTTCATCACACGCCCCTCGTGGAATACGAGTTCCTCGGACAGCGCCTGACCGAGTCCCTGCGCAACACCCCCCTCGATCTGCCCCTCGATGCCGGTCGGATTGATCGCAAATCCGACGTCCTGCGCGACGACGTAGCGTTCCACCGTGATCTCGCCCGTCTCGGTATCCACCGACACTTCCGCTGCGTGGGCATGAAAGCTCGGCGTATTCCAGGCCGGCAGAACATGATGCTCCACGCGCGACCCGTCGTGCGGCGACACCGGCGCGATGTATGTGCCATGCGCGATAAGGCCGCCGCCCGCGAGTTGTATCAGCCGCGCGATCTCAGCGATCGGCAGCCTGTGCCCATCCGCAACCGCATGCCCATCCTCCAGCCTCACATGCTCTACCGCAACGCCGAACCGCTCAGCCGCGAACGTTGCGATACGATCACGCAGCGTTGCTACCGCGGCACGGGCGGCGTTGCCGACCGAGAACGCGGTACGGCTGCCTTGCGCGCCATAATCGTAGGGCACGCCTTCGGTATCGACCGCCGACACCTTGATGGCATGCAGCGGCAAACCGAGTTCCTCAGCCAACACCTGGCACGCCCCGCTCAGCGCCCCGGTTCCCAATTCAACCGCGCCACTGCTCAACGTCGCGGTACCGTCGGCGTGCAACTTGACATACACACCGGACGACCCGCCCGTCGTCATCCACCAGCCGCACGCGATACCCTTGCCGCGGCCGCGCGCCGCGCGCCGGTCGTCCCATCCGATGGCCCGCGCTGCCTTGCGCAGACATTCCTCGACGCTGACCGCGCTCAGCTTTTCACCGGCTGGCCCAGTGTCCCCGTCATGCACCACATTGCGCAGGCGCAATTCCAGCGGATCGACGCCGAGGTCGTCGGCAATGATGTCCATCTGGGATTCGACGGCGAAATTCCCCATCGGCCCCGCCGTTGCACGGAACGATCCTGTCGGCAGCTTGTTGGTGTAAACCGCGTAGCCGTCGAGCAACAGATTCGGTGTGCGGTACGGACCGGCAACGATCTGCAAGGCCACCGCGGCTGTGCCGGCGCCCGAACCGGCATACGCCCCGCAATCCATCACCACGCGGGCCTGCTTCGCCAGCAGCGCACCGTCCCGGCTCACACCTGTACGCAGCGTGACGATCGAGGCCTGACGGGGATGCGCTGCTGTCAGTTCCTCCTCGCAGGTCGAGACCAACTTCACCGGCCGTCCGGCGGCACGCGCCAGCAGCGCCGCATAATGTTCCAGCGCGATCCGTAGCTTGCCGCCGAAGCCGCCGCCGATGCCCGGGACCAGAACGCGGATTCGCGAGACCGGCAGTTGCAATATGTCGCCCAGCGAGGCCTGCACTTCGTACGGCAGTTGCCCGTTGCTCCACACGGTCAGCGAACCATCGCCTTCCCATCGCGCCGTCGCGGCACGCGGCTCGGTGTAGCCGGCATGCACGACCGGCGTCGTGAACCGATGCTCATAGACCCGAAAGCTCTGTGAGAAAGCCGCTTCGACATCGCCGTGGCTTATCCGGGAATGGCTCGCCACGTTGCCGTCGCGCGCCAATATCGGCAGTGCCTGATAGCTCTCCCAATCCGGATGCAGCAGCGGCGCACCTTGCGCCATTGCCGCCTCGGGATCGAACAATGCAGGCAGTGGCTCGAACTCTGCGACGATGGCTGCGGCAGCGTGTTCTGCGATCTCGCTGCTGATCGCAGCGACCGCGGCGACCGGCTCGCCAATATACCGCACGCGGTCGGTGGCGAGCGCGGTCATGTCGCGCACCGCCGGCCCATAGCGAGCGTCAGGAATGTCCGCGGCGGTGACCACCGCACGCACGCCGGCAATCGCCAGCGCGGGCGCGATGTCCAGCCGCCGGATGCGGGCGTGCGGCAAGGGGCTGCGGAACAGCTTGCCATGTAGCATGCCGGGAAGCATCACGTCGGTACCGTAGACCTGCGTGCCCGCCACCTTTGCCGGAGCGTCGAGTCGCGGCAAACGCCGGCCAGCGACGGCGAAACGATTCGACAGCGCCATTTCAATCGGGCTCCTTCATGCGCACAGCCGCAGCCCGGATCGCATCGACGATCTTCTGATAGCCGGTGCAACGACACAGGGTACCGGCGATCGCCTCGCGCACCGCTTCGGGCCCGGGCACGACACCGGGGTGTTCATCCAGATAGGATTTCGCGGTCAGCAGCATGCCGGGAATGCAGTAGCCGCACTGCGCTGCGCCATGATCGATGAACGCCTGTTGCAACGGGTGCAGCTTGCCCGGCCGGCCGATACCTTCGATGGTCAGGATACGCCGGCCCCGGCACTGCACCGCCAGCAGAATGCAGGAATTCACTGCCTTGCCATCGAGCAGGACGGTGCAAACGCCGCACTCGGCTTCCAGGCAATTCACCTTGGTACCGAGCAATCCGAGCGGACCACGCAGCACGTCCAGTAATGTCCAGTGTGGCTCGGCCAGAACCTCGTGCGCTTCGCCGTTGATGTGAAGTTCGAGCACGATCTTGCTCATGACGCACGCGCCTCGATCCGTTGCAGGCAGCGGGCCAGTGCGCGCGGCACCAGCGCCTGCACCAGCATCCGTCTATAACCCGCAGAAGCCCGCACATCGCTGATCGGAGCACACCGCGCCGCCGCTGCTCGACCGGCCTCACGCAATGCCGCTTCCGTCGGTTCGCACCCAAGCAACGCATGCTCTGCCTCCGACGCACGCATCGCGGTCGGTCCGACAGCGCCCAACGCAATGCGAACCGTCGCGCACCGTCCGTTGTCATCCAGCGCCAGCAGTGCCGCAACGCAAACGATGGAAATCTCCATCGCCCGTCTGCGTCCTGCCTTGACGAAGCTGGAGGTGCTGCCACGCGGCGGCAGGGCGAACCTCAAGCTGACCAACAGTTCGTCATCCGCACGTTCAGTAACACCGGGTCCCCGCACGAATTCGGCAATGGCGACGTGACGCGTCCTACCGCTGCCGGCCAGCGTCGCCGACGCATCCAGGACAAGCAACGGCGGCAGCAGGTCAGCAGCCGGGGATGCGTTCACCACGTTGCCTCCAACGGTGGCGACGTTCCGGATCTGGTGCCCGCCAACAACGCATGCCGCTTCGGCCAAAGCGACCAGACCGCCCTCAAACAATGCTGATTGCTCCAGCGTCTTATGCGTCGTCATCGCGCCCAGGCGAATGTCTTCCCCGCAAGGTTCGATGCTGGACAGGCCATCGATGCCACCCAACGCAATCAGGTGCCGCGGCGCGCGACGTTTGCGGTTGATCTGGATGATCAGGTCGGTGCCGCCGGCAAGATAACGGGCGTCCGGGCCGAGTTCGCCGGCCAGCCGGATGGCCTGTTCCACGTTATCTGGCTGATGAACCTCGAATGCCACGCGACACCGCCGTCTCAGGCCGTCGCAGTGACGACGTCAGACCAAATCTCGCCAAGCGCCTCGATGGTTGCCTCCACCGGCACGGTATCGCCCGCCAGCGGTCGCACGATGATGGAATCGATCCCAGCCCGCCGCAGCTCGATGATATGTGCGGTCACTTCCTGCCTGGTGCCGGCCAGGGTGAACGCGTCCACATGGCCGTCGGTGATCAGTGGTAACAGCGGAAGATAGGGTTGCACCCCCAACGCATACGCCGCGTTCGCCATCGGCGCGGTCGCTGCCGCCGGCAGCGTCAGCCCCTCCGCCTCAGCGGTCGCCAGCTTCAGCGAGCCGCGTCCGAGCAACCGTGCCACGGTCGGCCGCACCACATCCCTCGCCATTTTCCCATCGGCCGCAACACAGGCATTCAACCGCGCAGTCAACCGCACCGATCGGCCATCGCGCCCGGCCGAAAGCGCCCCACGTTCCACCTGCGCACGCAAGGCCAGCACCTCGGCAACCGAACCGCACGCTTCCATGATCGCGCCGTCCGCGACCGCCCCGGCTGCTCGTTGCCCCAACGGTCCATTGCTCGCAACAACGATCGGAATGTCGACGCGTATCGGCTTGAAACTCAGGTGACCGTCGCAGAACGAAATCACCTCGCCGCGCACATCCACTTGTTCCCCTCGCAGCAAAGCGCGGATCAGCGCTATGGATTCCCGCAGCGCGCGTGGCGGCTTGTTCGCCTGTATGCCCAACTCGGCAAAACCCGATACGCCGGCCCCCAGCCCAAGCACGGCACGCCCATCGGAAATCTCGTCCAGCGTGGCGATTGCCATCGCGGTCAGCGCAGGGTGCCGCGCGAATGGATCGGTGACACAAGGGCCCACGCGCACGCGGCTCGTCGCAAGAGCGACATGGGTCAGGCAGGAATAGACCTCGCGATAGAACCGCTCGTCGGCAATCCACACCGCGTCGAAGCCACAGCCCTCGGCGAACCTCGCCTGAGCTGCGAGTTGCTTCACCGGCGTGTTGCCAAGCATCAGAAGCTCAAGACCCATGACGGTCTCCCCTCCCCCGCGCGTTACTCGATCGGGTCCGTCGCGAAATAGATGTTCTTGGCACGATCCAGGAAGCGGCCGTACAGCTCCTCGCGCAGCGCCACGCCATCCGGCGAGGCAAGATCGCGATCATGCTGTTCCAGGCTACGTACTTCAATTCGCTCGATATACTGCCAGCCGGCATCCGGCGCGCCCGCAACCGGTCCGCGAATGCGGTGCACGGTGTAACTCAGGTAATTCGGCTTGCTCCGCACCAGCGCATAGTCGCGCTCTCGCACCCATTGCTCGTACACCGCCGGATCGACGCCGGCCTGCAAGGTGCTGATGAGAAATCGAACCGGCATCGTCGCTTGTCTCCTTCAGGCGATATCGCCAACGACCTTCACGCGGGCACGGATCGCATTACCGGGCAGATAGGCGATCGGAATATCCTCGGCCTCGACAACAGAAAGCCGGTTCGGGGCCGCGCCCGCATCCACCGCCCGACGTTCCGCAATCACCCTGGCCTGCGCCAACGCGTCTGTCCTGCTCAAGCCCTGAAACACCTGGTCCACCTCGCCGCTGACCTGCGCGATCGCCGCACCGACCGCGTTCGCGCATCCGCCATGTTCAAGCCGGACCACGTCTCTCACGCCGGCGACGTGTTCCGGCACCAGGAAAGCGCCACCGCCGACCGCTAACAGCATCACATCGCCGGCGTCGGTCTTCATCCGATCCACATGCTCTTCGATCATCGAAGTGGCGCGCGCCAGCACCGCATCGATCAGGCTCCGCGTTAGATGCCGCACCCGGGAGCGTTCGCCGATATCCAACAGCCCGCCGGCGACAGCGATATCCGTCAGAGTCAACTGATCGCCACCAAACACCAGCGCGTCTTCGGTCAGGCGGTACCCCACACTGCGCGGCCCGATCGAAATTCTGTCCGGATCGATCAGGCTGCCGCCACCCAGGCCGATCGACAACACATCCGGCATCCGGAACAATGTGCGGACCCCACCCACCCGCACGGACGTATTGGCCTGACGCGGGAAGCCGGCTTGGAGGTGTCCGAAATCAGTCGTGGTGCCGCCGACATCGACAACCACCGCGTTCTGCCTGCACGACAGGTAGGCCGCCCCGCGCATTGAATTGGTCGGCCCGGAGGCAAAGCTGAACACCGGGAACAGCGCCGCCTGGCTCGCCGCCGCCACAGTACCGTCGTTCTGGGTGATGTATAACGGCGCTGCAATTCCGGTCTCCCGCATCGCTCTCTCGAACCCGCCGATCGTCTCGCGCGCCAACGGAATGATCGCCGCATTCAACACCGTGGCATTCTCCCGTTCCAGCAAACCGATGCCCCCGAGCATGTGGGAACAAGTGACGGAGATGCCCGGGACCTCCTCGCGCAGGATTGCCGCAACGGCTGCCTCATCCTCCTGGGTCAGCGGGGAAAACATCGCTGTGACCGCCGCCTGCGACAGCCCTCGCGCTCGAATCTCCTGTGCTGCGCTGCGGACTGCCGGGACATCGAGCGGCATGAAGCGGCGCCCGTCGTAATCGTGGCCGCCTTCCACCAGCCAGGATCCGCCAGCAACCGGTGTTGCGAGGTCGTCGGGCCAGTCGGTGAAGGGCGGCAGCCCCGCCGTGGCCGGCAGACCAACGCGGATCGCCGCGACCGGTGCCAGGCTGCGCCGCTGCACCACGGCATTCACGAAATGCGTCGTGCCGATCATCACCGCATCCACGCTGACGTCGACATGCGCCAACACGCCGCGCATCGCGGCAACGATGCCGCCGGTCACGTCTTCGGTGGTCGGCACCTTGATCGCGTGCAGGATGGCGCCATCGGCCACCAGCACAGCGTCGGTATTGGTGCCGCCGACATCGATTCCCAGGCGGTTCATGCGTCGAACACCGAACGGAAATCGAAGTCATAACCGAAGGCTCGCGGTCCCACGTAGCCCAGTCCCGCCGGCGTGAGGAAGATCGGCGGGGATGGCAACACAATCACCGTGACGCGCTGGCCGTACCGCACCAGTTCGGTGCCGATCGCCTCGCCGGTATCGTTGTCGATCATGCAGATCAATTCGGGCGTGGATGCCAGGGGCACGCGATCACGCCAAACTACCAGCCATTCGTTCTGGAATTCGAGCTCGATCGTGGTGTTGCGATCACTGCCCAGTCCCTGAATTGCAGTACGACCGCGCAGGAAGCCTTCGGTGGTACGTCGCTCCACCTCGGTCACCTTGCCGGAAAACAGCCGCATGCCTTGCTCTGTCCGCAGGATCGCCTCGATCGGATCAGCGTGCTGCCGATGCGCGCGTTGCACAGCTTCACCCAGGCGGATCGCCTGCGACGTGGTGCCGGCGATGCCCCAGCGCTTCACTTCGGCGCCGGTGCGCGGCGCTTTGCAGGTCGCGGCGATCGAGCCGAACTCGGTGCACAGCTTGCGGCTGGCACGTTCCATCCATTTCCAACTCGCGGCACGGCTGATGATCGCTTCGGTGCCGCGCGGGTCCACCGAAGACAGCGGCGCCGGCGCCAGGTTCGCAACCGCAAAGGACGTCATCTGCGCTTCGGGATAGGCGCGGCCCATGGCGTCGGCATCGACCACTGGAATGCCAAGATGCGCTGCCGCCATCAACGGCTGGATACCATTGCCCCCGCCGATCTCGATTGCCATCACGGCGCGGAAGCGCCGGCCGAGATAGTCCTGCATCGCTTCAACCGCACGCGCGATCTGCCGCGCATCGACCAGGCGTTCCAGCATGACCAACGGCGCGCCCATCATCGAGACCACAGCGACATCGTCATCGTCTTCGAGCTCATCCGGCTGCATCAGGGAAACCCGCACGCCCTCGCGATACAGCCGGCGCACGTTCAGCAGCCCGTGATATGGGCTGCCGCCACCTCCGGCGCCGAGAATCCAAGCCCCGACCGCCAGCGCCTCGACATCATCGGATGAAAGCTGCCTCATGCCGCCAGTTCTCTCGGCAACGACTCCCAAAATCTGTCGCCCACCTTCTCCGCAATGCGCCTCGCCGCCGCCGTCAACATGCGCACCGTCCGGCGCAACGCAATTTCGGAAATGTGCGAATCCGGAAATGACAGACAGAACGCGAGGGTCTCCTGTGCCGCCGCGGACTCCACGGCAACGGCGACGGAGTGAACGCCGGGTATCGCCTCATCGATCGCCTCGCACCATCCGACGCGGCGCAACTGCGCCAGCCGTTCGAGCAATTCGTGCATCGTGCGTGGCGCATTGGGCGATGGCGGGCGGAGGCGCTTCGGGTGCAGCGCACGCACCTTGTCATCACTGAGCCGCGCCAGCAATGCGCGTCCGTTCGCCGTCGCAAAGGCGGCTGCGCGGCTGCCGAGCGGCGTTACGACGCGCAACGCATCCCGTCCGGGCAGCATGCGCAACACGAGGACATCCGCACCATCGAGAATCGAAATATAGCCGGTGTGACGGGTCTCCCGGCAGATCGCCGCCATTTCCGCATCGGCGAGCAGCATGAGATCCGAGTTCTGTGTGTGCAATTGTGCAATTTCGAACAACAGGTTGCCGACGCGGTAGCGTGGCGCCTCGGCAACACTGGTCAGCAAGCCGGCATCCCGCATCGCCTTCAGCAGTCGCGACACCGAACTCTTGGGCATCCCTAACGCGCGTGCAGCGTCCGTGACGGTCAGCTCCAACCGGTCGGCCGAGAACAATCGCAGCACCGAGGCAGCATTCTCCAAGATGGACATGGTCAGGCGCAACTTGTTCCATTTTCTCGAACTTGGGTTGACGATAATGGAACACCGCGTATTAAGACAAGCCGCAATCTGCGGGATGCTGTTTCCGCAATCGGGTGAACCGATCGCAAAGGCCCGGTGACCGGCAGGCACGGACCCCGATGCAACCGCACGGCCCGCAAACCAGCCGGTGCGGCAGCTTGGGTTCAATGTGAGAAGCGGCGCCGTGGCGTACGGACTCCAAGCAAATTCACGGCCGCGCCTCAGAATGTGAGAACGGCATCGACGCCGATCGTGACCGCGTCATTGTCGCGCTGTGCGTTGAACGGGTGGTTGTCGGTGAACGCGTGATCCCAGCGCACTTCCGGGCGGATCAGCAAGCCGGATACCGGCGCCGGCAGTGCGGGTTTCCAGGTAATGCCGACCGTCAGCGCGCCGTAGGTGGTGTTTGAACCTGGAGCCACATGGGTCAATGGCGCAAAGCCCTGCTGCGCCTGGACGTAGGAGTTGTTGCCCGGAAAGGACGCCACGAAGAAGTTGTGATCGTCGCGCCAGTATTCTGCCCGTCCATTCAACGTGATCGTATCGGTCAGTGTATAGGACGCGTATTGGGCCATGCCGAATCCATTCACCGGCTGGCCCACGAAGCCGTAACTGTCGCGAACCAGGTTCGTCTCGTTGACCAGCGTGAGGGCGTCAGTCGCCTTCCAGGTGATGACGACATCATTATAGTAGCGCCATTGGCCGTTCGCGTTGACGCCCAGCGGTGCCAACAGACGCGTCGCTTGCTCTGGCCCAAAATGCGTCAGCGCCAGTACCGTCAGGTTGCCGCCCATCAGGTTGAGGCCGAACCCGGCAATTCCGCCCCCCGCGCCATTGTCGTCCCCCAGCGGTCCAAACGTGGTGTTCGCGCCGGTATCCACGCCGGCGTAAACGTCGAGCATGCTGGTGACATGCGTCGTCGCCAGGGCCCCGGTGTGCTTGAACGGCAAGCCGAACTGAAAAATGTAGGAGTGGGAGTAGAACGGGTTGGTCGATGGATCGATGCTCTCATAGCCGAGTGGCGACGGGTACTGACCGACCTTCAAATCGATTCCGCCCTCCGTCAGCCAGGGCAGATGGGCTAACGCGTCTGCCTCGACAACATCGAACTGGTAGCGCTGGTCAGGATCAACCCCATTCAGCTCGCCGAGAAACTGGGTGTACCGCGCGTCCGAGCCATACAGCACCTGCAGCTTGAAACCCCATTGATAACCGCGGTCCTGCGAATCGAGCGGCTTGTTCGCGGTCAGCAGGAGCTGGTTAAGCTGGAACTGATTGGCGTGGTCCGTAAAGAGCTGACCAAAATTCAGTCCATCGGCGGGATTGCCTGGATTGCCCATGATACCCGCGTCGAGCTGTCCCGACAGGTGGATGCCATCAACCCAAAGGCCAGGCGGCGCAGCCTGATTGGCGGCCGTTGGTTCGGGGGTTGGCACCGCCACTGGTGGGGTCTGCGCCCTGCCTGCTTGCGGCCACGCGGCGATCAGGCCGGCAGCCACGATCCACGTTGCCGCACATCCCATCCCGGACGGGCGGGACAGATCTGGGGACCGAATCATCATATTGACACCGTAATATTATCGCGGACGACTGGGCGTAGCCGCGCCACATCGTAGGCGTGCATCGCTAACGATCAGACAATGGGTTGCGGCGTATCAGCCGATGCTTGTCATTACATGGTTGGGGCCGCCAATGAACATGCTAACGGCGGCACCCCGACGCAGCAGGCCGCCATGCAACGGAACCGGTCAGTTGCCTCGGTGGGCGGAGGATCACTGCGCCACCTCTGATCATCGCATCTGTGGCGTATGTCCTTTGTGGAGTGGCCGGCATAATTGGCATGCGCTTCCCGCACGGATCGCTCCCCGCAGTTCACAGGGCAGGTAATGCACCCTGACTTACCCGGCGTACCTATCGGGCAATCTCATATAAACTCAATATATAATTGTCCCATATCCACATAGGATTGCTATATAGGCGACTTGGCTCAGGCCGCCGGCATCGATGCCGAGCAACTGCGAAGCCCTGCTCGCAATGCTCGTCGGCCAGGATGTCGGGTGACGTGAAGTGGATTGCGTGCATTCCAGGCAAGGCAGCCGCGGCGGCATTGGTTTGGCTGTCGTCGATATAGACACATCGCCCCGGATCAAGCGCGAAGCGCTGGACCAGCAGCCGATCGATGGCCAGGCCGGGCTTCACCAGCCTCTTATTGCCCGAAAGACGGTGCCGCGGAACAGCGTCAGTAAGTCGAACCGTCGGTCCCGTCACGACACCGGCCGCCGCGGCAATCCTGCCGGCAATCCTCCACCGCCGCCACAGGCCCGCTGCTCACCGGCTCCAGCAGCTTCCTACATCCAGGCGCTCAGCGGCACGCTGTCGCTGAACGGCGGCGGGTCGTCGGGCGGCTTCAACCTGATCGCCGGCAGCGGCGCCGTGCTGCGGTTCGGCGCAACGCAGCGGGCCGGCACCGGCGGCACGTTCACGGTGACCGGCGGCAGCTACTTCGCGCCGGTCACCGAGATCGCCGGCAGCACGCTGAACCTGGCGGCCGCGGCGGCGGCGGCGTTCCGGACCTCACTCACTATCAGTGCCGGCACGCTGAAGCTGGGTGGCGCGTACGGCTCGGCGGAGAGTTTCTCGCTGACCGGCGGCACGCTGTCGATCGGCTCGCAGATGGCGGTGAGTGGCGTGGCGGCGCTGGCCGGCGGGCTGGTGACCGGGACCGGCGGGGTGCTGGCGCTGGCAGGCCAGGCGAGCCTCAGCGGTGGCGTGGCGATCGACGGCGGACGGAGGTGGATAATTCCGGCTCGCTGGTGTGGACCGGTGGGGCGCTGGCGCTGGGGGCGGGCGACGGCAGCCTGGCCTCGCATGCGGGGACGCTGGTCAATGCCGGCGGGGCGTTGTTCCAGATCGAGGGCGACGGCGGCGTGAACGGCGCGGGGTTCTCCGGCAGCGCGACGATCGACAACGCGGGGAGCCTGGTGAAGTCCGGTGGGCAGGGCAGCACGACGGTCTATGCGGCGGTAAGCAATACCGGGACGATCGAGGCGACCTCGGGCACGCTGGCGTTCCAACAGGCGGTGGGCGGGGGGGCGTTCGTGCTGGACGGCGATGCGACGCTGGATTTCGCGGCGGGGGTTGGCGCCTGCAGCGCGATGCAGTTCCTCTATCCGGGCGGCACGCTGGAGGCACAGGGGGTGGGGTCGTTCGCGGCGTCGGTCTCGGGGTTCGGGAGCCTGGATGTGATCGATGCGGCGGGGATGGGGTTCGTGACCGGGACGACGACGGTGGGGTTCGGTTGCGGGTCGCTGACGGTGGCCGACGGGGCGGCGGGAGCGTCGTTCATGCTGGTTGGGTCG
>DATHNI010000180.1:0-6931 GCA_035486135.1 Acetobacteraceae bacterium | reverse complement strand
ACGCACACTTGTCACCTTGGCCAACTCGCCAGCCATATCGATCACATTATACCCAACCGCGAAACGCGTGACTCATCGGCGCGCCCTACCCGTCATGGCGGGCGAAGGCCCGCCACCCACGACTTCTAAGCACGCGGCGGGGAAAAGTCGTGGATGCCGGCCTTCGTCGGCATGACCGGGCACCCATCTACCGCAGCTCGAAACCCAAATTCAGCAGCGCCTCGCGCATCCGGTCGCGTCCGCGCAGCGCCGCCGCGTCCTTCACCCGATCGATGCATTGCTGCGTCCAATCCACCGCCCGCATCCCCTGCTCCTGCTGGAAGTCGCGCATGATCGCGTTGTAGTCGTCCACCGCGTGCTGCACCGCTTCGGCATTGTAGGTCTCCCGATGCAACACCACCCGCTGCGGCAGCCGAGGCTTGATATCGGTCGCCTTCGCCGGATCGGGCCAGCCGACCGACATGCCGAACACCGCGAACACGTGCGGCGGCAGTTTCAGCGCCGCAGCCACTTGTTCCGGCAGGTTGCGCATCGCGCCGATGCACACGCCGCCCAGCCCCAGCGACTCCGCGGCGATCAGAGCGCTCTGGGCCGCCAGCGCCGCGTCCACCACGCCGACGATGAACTCCTCAACGTAGTGCGTGCCCTCCACTGTCTGCTGGCGCTCCGCCGCGATCGCATCGATCCGCGCCATGTCCGCCAGCCAGACCAGCAGCAGCGGCGCGTCACGGATGAATTGCTGGTCGCCGGCCAGTGTCGCGAGGCGCGCCTTGTGCGCCGGATCCTCGATCGCCACCACGCTCCAAAGCTGCAGATTGGACGATGTCGAGGCCGACTGCGCCGCGGCAACCAGCAGGTCCAGCGTGCCAGCCGGCAGCGCGTCCGGCAGGAAACCGCGCACCGAGCGATGGTTGATGATGGTCTCCAGCACTTCGTTCCATTGCGCCGGCGCGGGCAGGGCACCGTCACGGTTGCGGCGGCTCAGCAGAGCATGCGCGGCGTCCTGCGGCGCGGGGGGCGTCCTTGCGATCGACACTGGTTTCTCCGGATTGGGGATCTCGCGCCGATCATCCCCGACGGCCCGCGTGTCCGCAACCACGAAGGCCGGTAGATTCTCCCCACCGCTCGAGACGACGGGGAGAATCACCCCCCGACGTTTAGCCGATAGCGATCTTGCGCGGCTGCGCTTCCTTGGCTTTCGGCAGCGTCAGCGTCAGCACGCCGTCATCGAGCTGCGCGCTGATTTGTTCTTGGTCGATCTTGTTGGACAGCGTGAAAGACCGCGTATAATGGCCGACATTGTATTCTGTATAGACCGGATCCATCCCGTCGTATTTCGAGAAATCGATCCGCCCATCCACTTTGACGACGTCTCTCTCCACGCCAATGTCCAGCGCCTGCTTCTCGACCCCCGGCATCTCCATCACCACGGTCAGTGCGTCCTCGGTTTCGTAGATGTCGGCATAGGGGATGAAATAGCGGCCAGGGGAGGTCTTCTCATCCTTGCTCACCAGTTCCTTCTTGTCGCGAACAGCGAGTTCCTGTTCGGCTGCCATCGTGCCCTCCGTTTCCTGCTGGGTGTTTGCACGCATCGTCACGCGATCTGGATCGACTTCGGCTTGTCGCGCTCGGCGCGCGGCAGGAACAACGCCAGGATGCCGTCGCGGCATTCCGCCTTCACGCCGTCCGCATCGATCTGCACCGGCAGCGTCACCGCCCGGTCGAATCGCCCGGCCAGCCGTTCACGCCGATGCAGGCTCGCCTTTTCCGGGTAGCTCACCCGCTTGGTGCCGGCCAGGCGGATGGTGTTGCCCTTCACCTGCAACTCGAGGTCGGCTTTGTTGATGCCGGGAACCTCGGTGATGATGATGAAGTCATCGCCTTTGCGGAACATGTTGAGCGGCGGGTAGCTGCCGCCGCCGCTCGGGCTGGACGCCAGCCATCCGCTGGACCGGAACGCGTCGAGCGCCTGTTGCAAACTGGAAATCGTTCCGAATGGATCCGGAAACAGTGCCATCGTTCACTCCCTCCTTGCTGCTCATCGGCAGGAAGCGCGCAACTCACCTCAACCCCTGTCAGCCGTGCCCACCCTCTTGGTGGCGGCTTGGCACTCCCTGACCACGAGTGCCAAATCAGCTAGGAATCGCAACGGCGCTCGTCAAGAGGCGTGCGCATGTCGAGCAGCGGCCGGCTCGTCAGGCAGACGATTCTCCCCCGGCTCGAGCCGGGCCACGACGATCGGGGCGGCCGGCGCCAGTGCCCAAACGCCGCCGCAGCAACGCATCGGCACCCAGGACAAGCCCCGGCGGGTCGATCACGTAAAGCATCTGGATGATCAGCAGGAACATGTAGGTCCACGGCCACTCGCCCGGGGCGGAATAGAGGCCGAGCCACAGGTTGAGTACCATCAGCGCACCGAGCAACGCGCCAAGCCGCGAGAACAGGCCAAGTATGAGGGAGACGCCGATGGCGACCTCGATCAGATAGACCAGTGGCCCGAACACATGCAAATTCGGCAACACGATATCGGCGACCAGCGTCCCCTGTAGCGGCACCGCGGCGTGCGCCACCTCCTGCTGCATCCAATACTTCAGGCCATCGAAATTCGGCGGGATCTTCCACAGCGTCTGCTGCCACCACATGGTGCCGACCAGGCAACGCAGGATCCACAACCCGAGCGAACGAAGCGTGCGCTGGGCGGGATCGGCCCGCCAGGTCAGCAGCGCGATGACGATACTCGACAACAGCAGCAGCCAGAACACCGGCGTGAACCAGCCGGGCTGCACCAGGAAATGGCCGGCGTCGTCTAGTGGGTTGGGCCGCATGGGGCTGCACTCCGTTTGAACCGGCTGCGCGCACTGCCGGCGGTTGGCCTGGTGGTGTATGGGGAGATCGGGGCAATGGAGCAATCATGGGCGAGTCAGGGCAACCGGGAACGATCATGGGGGCAAAACGGCACGATGCGCCCTCGGTGTTCCGGCCGGAGAACCTGCTGCGCGAGGCGCGCCGGCAGCGGCACGTGGCGGACGAGGCGGTGCCGGCAGTCTGCGCGCTCGATCCGGACGGTGATATGGTGCGCATGCTCCGCGCGGCGGGGCGGTCGCGGCCGGCGCCGGGCTGGGCTTGCTATCACACCCGCATGGACGTGGTGGAGCATGCGGGGTTGCCGATCGGCATCGTCGGGCTTGCGGTGGGGGCGCCGTTCGCCGTGCTGGTGGCCGAGCAACTTTTCGTTTCGGGGTGCCGGCTGCTGGTGAGCGTGACCTCGGCGGGGCAGATCGCTCCGCTGGGTCCGACGCCGTATTTCGTGCTGATCGACCGGGCGCTGCGCGACGAAGGCACCAGCCACCATTACCTGCCGCCGGCGACCTTCGCCGAAGCGGATGCCGCGCTGGCGGAATGCGCCTTCGCGGCGGCGTCTGTGCTGCCGGTGCCGGTGCATCGCGGCACGGTGTGGACGACCGATGCGCCGTATCGGGAGACGGAGGAAGCGATCGCCGCGGCGCGGGCGCATGGCGCGCTGGCCGTCGAGATGGAGGCTGCCGCGTTGTACGCCTTCGCCCGCGCGCGCGGGCGGTCCGTGCTGTGCTTCGCGCACGTCACCAACCAGATGGCGCGCATCGAGGGCGATTTCGAAAAGGGCGAGGACGACGGTGCGGGGGATTCACTGGAGCTGATCGCGGCGGTCGCGCGCGCCTGCGATTTCAATCAGCCGCTGCCGGCGTAAAGCAAGGGAGCCCGGACGGTCCGTTCGTGCCGGTCGTCTATGCGGACGGCGCCACGGGTGGCACTGCAAACACTGATGTGCGCGATCGGGGAGCGCATCTATTACCAACCGACGCTCACCTCACGAGAAATGAACGGCGCAGCAGATGCCGCTATCACCGGCGCCTACTCGGGCGACATCGCGCAACTGAGCTTGCTGTTCGGCGAGCATGTCGCGTTTCCGATGCTGCAAGCGCAGGATCTTGCGGTGCCGAGCGCGACGGCGGTAGTGATCAACGGTTCCGCGGCCCCGCCACAGGGCAGACCGTCGCCATCCTGAACAACCAGGCGTTCACCGCGATCAACCCGGCAGGGACGTTGGCGGCCCTGACGGTCGATCTGCCGGCGTCGTTTCCCCAAGGCGGGACGGTGAGGTTCTTGGTTACCCAGGCCATTGCATCGCTGACCATCACTGCCGCCGGAGGCAGGACCATCACGGGCGCGGCCGTCAGTGCGACCAGTTGCGCTGCCAACGCCGCCTACATCTACGTGCTCCAGGGAACGGTCTGGTATCGGGTGCCGTGATCCTCACGGGGGCGCGGGAGCTATTACCAGTGCTGCCCGTTATTGATGCTGCGGTTGATCCTTGAATCGTCGCTTCCGGCGCCATCGCGCCGTGTGGTCGGAAGCAGCGCTGTCCGTCATGCCCCCCAACGAAACGCAGCTTGAGCGGGCCCCCGGCCTTCGCCGGGGCAGGCTTCGACGCGGACGCGGCCAACATATCACTTCTATGGATATTAATCCTTGCTAAAGGAAATAATACTTGACACGCCAGCCCCTCCCGTCGTATTTGATCGAGGCGATGCGAGACCCGCTCACCGTTCCGGCCGAAGCCTATGTCCCCGATGCAGATCGGGCCGGTCCTGACGCGTCCGCGCAGTTGCCAGAATGGCTCGTTCATTTCCTCGCCAGGCTGATCCTCTTCCTGCTGGAGCATGCGCATGCCGCTCGCCTGCGCCGCTCCTTCCGGATGGCGGCCTTGTGGCCGGACCGGCGGCCGGACCTTCCGGCGGGCTCGACGCAGTCCGAGGCCGCGTCGATCCGCGGCGCGTTCGGTAACGCGATTGCCTGGATGTGTCGCCGCCGTGGCATTGGACCGGGGCATAAGGACTGGCCCGAGTTGTCCCACGCCGTCGTGGCGTTTGGCGGCAGCCTGAAGGGTTTCCGCGCCGGCGCCCCGGCTTGTGGGCTGCAATGGTGGGAGAACCCATACGTCGTGCCGGGCATGGTCCCCGGCTTCGGCGTGCCTACGCCGACCGCAACGCTGCTACAGCGCGAGGCTGTGGCGAATGCTGCGCGGCCGGCGCCGAATGCCATGCAACCCGAAGCCGCGCATGCCCGATTGCCTGCGTCATGGGTGTCCGCAGCATGGCGGCAGGTTTTCGCCCGTGCCGGCCCCTGTCCGCCGACCGGGCCGCCAGGCTGCCCGGGACTGCTAACAGCTGCCATGTCTGATGCACGGGGCCGGAGCACGGCTGGCCGCGCCGTCCTGATTCGTGCTGACTGAAAATCCCGTGCCAGGCCAGGCACGGCGCACGCACCCAGATCGTTCGATCCACTGACATTTTCGGGTGACTCCCGTCCAACCTCTCCGGTGAGGGGGTCCATGGGCTCCGCGCTTGCTCGTTCTCGTTGTGCTTGATTCGATCCCGGCTTTCCGCCACACAGCGCCGGCCCGGCATCTCGGCGCGGGCGGCGGTCGCGTGGCCGTGCCCCTCCCGACGCGAGAGAGACCCAGTACATGCGTGATACCGGCGAGTTCCTGTTCACCTCCGAGTCGGTGTCGGAGGGCCACCCGGACAAGGTCGCCGACCGGCTTAGCGACACCGTGCTGGATGCCTATCTCGCCGCCGACCCCTATTCCCGCGTGGCCTGCGAAACCCTGGTGACGACCAACCGCGTGGTGTTCGCCGGCGAAACGCGCGGCCCGTCCACCGTCACCCCCGACCTCCTGGCGCATCTCGCGCGCATGGCGATCCACGACATCGGCTACGACCAGGACGGCTTCAGTTGGAAGCACGCGGACATCTCCTGCCACCTGCACGCGCAGTCGGCCGACATTGCCCAGGGCGTGGACGCCGGCGGCAACAAGGATGAGGGCGCCGGCGACCAGGGCATGATGTTCGGCTACGCCTGCCGCGAGACCGACGCCCTGATGCCGGCACCGATCCATTACGCCCACGCCATCCTGCACCGCGTCCGCGAACTGCGGCGCATCGAGGACAAGTCGGTCGCCGGCCTGCTCCCCGATGCCAAGAGCCAGGTGACGCTGCGCTATATCGACGGCAAGCCGGTGGAGGCGACCAGCGTCGTGGTGTCCACCCAGCACGTCGAGGACCTCGACCAGGCCGACATCAAGCGTATGCTGTGGCCGATCGTGGAAGGCACGCTGCCCAAGGGCTGGATGTGCCCGGAGGCCGAATTCCACGTGAACCCCACGGGGAAGTTCGTCACCGGCGGACCGGACGGCGACTGCGGCCTGACCGGGCGGAAGATCATCGTGGACACCTATGGCGGCGCCGCCCCGCATGGCGGCGGGGCGTTCAGCGGCAAGGACCCGACCAAGGTGGATCGGTCGGCCGCCTATGCCTGCCGCTACCTCGCCAAGAACGTCGTGGCCGCGGGGCTGTCGGACCGCTGCACGATCCAGATCGCCTATGCCATCGGCATATCCCGTCCGCTGTCGGTCTATGTGGATCTCCAGGGCACCGGGAAGGACGTCGACGCGACGCGCCTGGAGGCGGTGCTGCGCGAGGTGATGAACCTGACGCCGCGCGGCATCCGCGAGCATCTGCATTTGAACCGCCCCATTTACGTGCCCAGCGCGGCCTACGGCCATTTCGGCCGCACGCCAGACGAGGAAAAGGGCACCTTCACGTGGGAAAAGACCGATCTGGTGCCGGCGCTGAAGGCCGCCTTCCACCGCTGAAACCACCACCGCTGACGCCCCCACTGCTGAAGCCGCCAGCGGAGCGGCTGTATGGCCGCGCTCGCGGCCATAAGCTGCGGCCTCGCCAGCAGCTTCTGCTGGATGCCACGCTGCCTCGCCTCACGTTCCCCCAGGCGCTGGCCGCAGACCCGTTCGCCGCCTTCCCGCAGCGTCCGGGCGCGCTGTGGCTGGAGGTCGGCTTCGGTGGCGGCGAGCACGCCCTGGCGCAGATCGCCG
>DATHNI010000179.1:0-3085 GCA_035486135.1 Acetobacteraceae bacterium | reverse complement strand
CAGTGGATAGAAGCGACGAAGCAGCCCCCTGCCTGACGAGCCAAGGACGGCTCGTCAGGCAGGGGGTTGCTTCCCCGGATCAAGCCCGGGGACCGCTTCGCTCCTCGCAATGACAGGGCAGAGCCGGTGTTTCCACTCACCGTGAAAACGTTCTAAACCGGCAATCGCGCCAGCATCAGCAGTGCGACGCCTGCCAACAGGACCGCCGACATCGCCGGCCTCGCGCGTGCCGACCATTGTTCGTGCAGCGCAACCAGCAGGATGCCCAATGCGACCATCGGGCCGTGGGCTCCGACGGCCATCGCCAGCATCATCGCCCAGCAACTGGCGACGCAGTCCACGCCATGGATGACGCCGTACCGCAAACAGTCCCGGTCGGCGCACCATCCGGTCGCAGCCAGCGGGACAATGCGGTGACATCGCAAGAGGGCGGCGCGCTTCATCGGCGTAAGCTGCCACGCCGAGGCGACGAGGAATGCCGCGGCGGCCGCCCGCTTATCGCTCAGCAGCGCCACCGGCAGTCCGCCGAGCGCGGTCAGCGCGACAAGGCCGGCCAGCAGCCAGACGCCGAGCATTCCAGCGAGAAATCCACCGATAGCGCGGTCGCGTCGCATTGCGAAGCTGCGCGCCGCGACATGGCGGATCGGCGGAACCGCAAGGGGCGGCATCATCGCCAGGGTCATGGTCGCCCAGGCGAGCAGTACGGCACTCAGCGCGCCGGTCCGCCATGCGGCTTGCAGGTTGTCGATGAAGCCCCGGTGCTCGCCGGGCGCCGGCGCAAGGCAGAGCGCCCAGGCATGCGCCCCACCATGCGCCGCATGTCCGTCGCCGGCCATGACGAGCCATGCGGCGGCGCTGAGCAGCAAGGCCCACCATTCGGGATGGTCCGCTGTCCCGGCCGGAAGCGACAGGAACCGGCGGAATGTCGCCGTTGCTCGAGCCAAGATCGCGCGCGCTAGCTGTAGAAGACGCTGACGCGGCCGATTTTCAGGTCCGAGGGAGGCATCGGCTCCTTCCGCCCCGGCGGAATCTCCGGGACGAGTGTGACGTCGAGGTGGTGTCCG
Organism: Acetobacteraceae bacterium; assembly: GCA_035486135.1. Classification (GTDB taxonomy): domain Bacteria; phylum Pseudomonadota; class Alphaproteobacteria; order Acetobacterales; family Acetobacteraceae; genus JASHVB01. The sequence continues at coordinate 2,021 of DATHNI010000179.1, read as the reverse complement.
TCCCAACCGTGTTCGTCATGCAGCTTGTGGATCAACGGGGTGATGTCGAGCACCGTGGTGATGCCGCTGCCCCCGTGCGGGCCGTCCTTGAGCGAAGCCTTGCGCACCCCGAACGTGCTCAGGATGCCGGCGAAGAGCGGGGCGTGTCCGGCCGGAGCCCCGGGGGCTGTGGCGGCCGAAGCCCCGGGGGCTGTGGCGGCCGGCGCCGCAGGGGCGGTGCCGGGCGCGGGCGCGGCGCCTGCGGCGGGAGGCACCTCGATGTAAACCTGATAGCTGCCGTGCACGCCCGATCCGGTGATGTGTTCCAGGTTGAGATGGGCATGGACCGGCCGCTTGCCGGCGAGGCGCGCCAGGACCGCCTGCCTCGCAGCCTGGAGAAAGTTTACCCGGGTCGTGATCTTGGCTCCGGGCAGCGGGATCGACGGCTCGCTCGCGCCGACCAGATCCGCGCGGGGTGAGGTGAGTGCCATTTTGGATCCTCTAGCTGACTGCCGCGGCGGCGGCGGATTGCGGGATCGGGTCGGAGATGTTGTCGTACTGGTAGCCGTGCCGCACCTTCGTCGTGTCGAGCATCTGGCTCGGGGTGAAGTTGACGACGGCGCTGTTCGAATCGTGCAGCACGAACGGCACGTCGGTAAGCCAGGCGGCATTGGCCGGATCGGTGAAGGCCGGGTCGCGGTGCGTCCACACTTCCCACAGGCGATCGATGTTGGAGTGGTGCAGCCAGAAGATCGGATCCAGCGCGGCTGTGTCGGGATCGCTCATCAACCCGCCGACGTCATCGTGGATCACGTTGTGCGGGAGGTTCTCCAGATACCCGCTGGTGTTGCCGAAATGATTGAATGGCGTTTCCGGACCGCCGAAGCCAGGGCTGCCGCCGCTCGCGGTGCCCCCGAACGGCGACTGCGTCAGGCAGTCGAGGGCGACGTGGGTCGCCGGAAGCTGGTCCTGCGCGGTGGTCATGTTGCGGCCGTCGACCCACAGCGCATTCTGGCTGCCATCGCTGTTGGTCTGGTTGAGGAACGCCGGCGGCAGGCTTTGCGCGTTCGGATTCGACGTGTCGCTGTAGTTCCAATAGGGCAAGGCCCAACCTTGGGGACCGCCCAGTTTGACGACGGTCGCCGCGATGATCTCCTCGAAGCACGCAAGGTAGTTGCGGTGCCAGGGCAGGAAGAACCAGGTCTGATGCTGGCACTGGTTCCAGAATCGTTGTTGATCCGCGTTCGATGGCAGCGTTTCCCCGCGGACCGCGAAGGGGTCATGGGTGTGGCCGGGATAGCCGTGCACGGCGGCCTGGTATCGCCAACCGGTCGGGTCGGTCATCGGGAGTTGCCGCAGGGCTGCGACGGCCTTGGCATACCAGTCGAGGTCGTCTCCAGGACTGCCGAGTGTCAGCACGTTCTTGCGCGTTCTGACCGGTGTGGTGCCGCTCATGCTTCCCCCTCGTTAGTGATTATTGGCAAACGCTACTCCCGGCGGGTTGTGGTTGGCGAGCCAAATGCACGTGTTGCGGAAGAACCGGTTCAGCGAATCGATCCGCCGTGACCAGCCCGGGGAGCCGCGGACGGTTACCGTTCACGACAAGCCGGCCGCTGTGGTGCTCTCGCCGGAGGCGTACGACGCCCTGACGAAGCCGCATCCGTCACTGGCCGGCTTTCTGTTATCCAGTCCGCTAATCCAGCCTGTCTGGAATAGGGCCTGTCCCATGCACGAATGGCAATTGCAGGACACCAAAAAAGGCTTCAGCGAACTCGTCCGCCGCGCCCAGGCCGAGGGACCGCAAACCGTCACAGTGCACGGCAAGGCAGCCGCCGTGGTGCTCTCGCCGGCTGCCTGTGCCGCTCTGACCAAGTCACTTCCTTTGCTTACCGACTACCTTTTATCGGGCTCGGCCTGGCCGGACGATCTGGTCGAGCTGATCAACGACCGTGCGCGTGACACCGGCCGCGATCCCGAGCCTTGAGTTACCTCATTAACGCCAACATGTCAGTCGCAGACGCGCCGCCGCTCGGCTCCGGCGA
>DATHNI010000178.1:0-19746 GCA_035486135.1 Acetobacteraceae bacterium | reverse complement strand
GACGTCTGGCCAGGGGAGGGACCAGGCGCGATCTGCGTGGCAATCCCCGTAGCGGCCTGACGCGTCGCCGTGGGCGTGTCGCTGTCGTAGATCGTGACGTTCATCGAGACGAGGTCCGCATGCGTCAGCCACTCGACGCTGGCCGCCTTGGTCGACACCATCTTGCCGATGATCGCCGGGGGAATATCCATCTCGGCGGCGACACGGGCCATCAGCGTGGTCACCGCCAGCGAGGTGTCGGTTTCCTGGCCCTCCTCGCTCGCGCTGTGCACGCCCACCAGGGCATCGGCCGCCGCCATCCGGCGTGGCGACGCGGCGAGCAACAGGAAGCAGGCCGAGACGCATTTGCTGTTGGACGGGATCACCACCGTCAGCCGGCGCGCGCGGATCAGCTTGGCGAGTTGCTCGCCCTCGACGACGTTGCCGCCGGGACTGTCCAGCGCCAGTCCCAACATCTGCCTGGACGGCGGCACCGCCGCCAGCACCTGTTGCAGGCGGTCGGTGTCGCCTTTGACGATCGGGCCGCGTCCGCCGATGATCACCTCGGTCGGGGACAGCGCGACCTGTTCGAATTGCAGTGCGCGCGCCTGGGTTCCCGGCAGTGCCAGGCCGAGCAAGCAGATCAATCCCGCCGCGAGGCCCGATCGCATTCCGCAACCATAACATACCTCGCCCACGAAGTGGGAGAGGTCGAGACGCGATTGCGTCGAGGGTGAGGGTGATCGGGCCGGCACGCTCTACCTGTTACGTGCCGACCCGATCACCCTCAGCCTCACCGCTGACGCGTCTCGGCCTCTCCCGCGCGTAGCGCGGGAGAGGCCTATGACTTGCAGGGATAGCGTTCGGCCAGAAAGTCCATCAGGCCGTCCACCGCGCCTTCGCTGGCATGCGCCGGCAGCGAGCGCGTCCAGTCGACGAACTGCGCCATGGTGGCCATGCGGCCCGGCGCCGGGGTGGGGAAGCAGAACGGCTTCTTGTCGCCGGCCTTCATGAGCTCGACATCCACCACGCCCTGGGCGAAGCCGTGGCAGTAGTTGATCTTCGCGTCCGCACCGGCTTCGTGCGGATTGACCCCGCACAGTCCGGCGAGGTCGCCAGCGGTGCGCACATGCAGGCTGATCGGGCGCTGCGCATGTGCCGCCAGGGGCAGCGCGAGGCAGGTGGTGACGGCGAGCAGGGCGAGCGGCTTCATGCGGTGTCTCCTGTCGGGGCGGGTCGGGGGCGATTCAAGCCGAAGCGGCGCCGGCACGCCAGCGGTGCCAGCCGGACGCGCGCAGTTCGCAGGCAGGGCAGGCCGCGCAGCCATAGCCCCACTCGTGCAGATGGCTGCGGTCGCCCTGGTAGCAAGTGTGCGTCGCGGTGCGGATCAGCGCCACCAGCGTGTCGCCGCCCAGGGCGTGCGCCAGTTCCCAGGTCGCCGCCTTGTCACGCCACATCAGCGGCGTCTCGAGGATGAAGCGGCGCTGCATGCCCAGGTTCAGCGCGAGCTGCATGGCCTTGATGGTGTCGTCGCGGCAGTCGGGGTAGCCGGAATAGTCGGTCTCACACATGCCGGCGACGATGCGGCGCAGGCCGCGCCGGTAAGCGATGGCGGCAGCGCAGGTGAGGAACAGCAGGTTGCGGCCGGGGACGAAGGTGTTGGGCAGGCCCTCGGCGGTCATGGCGATCGCGGTATCGGATGTCAGCGCGGTGTCGCCGAGCGCGCCGAGAGTGGCGGTGAGGTCCACCATGTGATCGGGTCCGAGCGCCGGCGTTGCCAGTGCGGCGCGGATCGGCTCGCGGCATGCGAGTTCCACGGCATGGCGCTGGCCGTAGGCGAAGCCGATCGTTTCGACATGCGCATAGCGCGCGAGCGCCCAGGCGAGGCAGGTGGTGGAATCCTGCCCGCCCGAAAACAGCACGAGGGCGCGATCAGTGTCAGGCATGCAAGGTTTTTCACCTCTCCCGCGAAGCGGGAGAGGTGTACTTCCACCCACCCGCCCTCGCCACTCCTTTTCTGATCGTCAGTGCTTCGCGTCCTCGTAGGGCGACTGCAGCGTGCCGGTCTGCAATGCCGGCGGCCACAGCACGACCTCGGTCTTCGCATCCTTGAACTGGTCCACGTCATGTCCGGTCACGCCGCGGAACTGCACCGCGAGCACCCGCGGCTCGGTCCATTCGCCGTTCGGTCCGAACTTGATGTCGCCCGCCACGGTATGGAACGTGTGGCTGCGCAGATAGTCCGCAAGCTTCGCCTGGTCCAGGCTGCCGACGCCCTCGACCGCCTGCTGCAGCACCTGCATGTCTGCATAGGCGAACGGCGGCAAATAATAGCCCAGCGCATCGACGCCCTCGGCACCAGCCTTCGCCTGATACTTCTTGAGGAACTCCAACGCCTCCGGAGTGGCGAAGGTCTTCACCGGCTGCCAGAAATCGTAATCCTCGACGCCGTTCAGCAGCGGCCCGAGCTGCATCTTGATCGACGTCGATTGCAGCCCGACCATGCCACCGCCGAACATCCGCGCCTTGAGCCCGACTTCGCCGACGGCGCGCACAATGCCGACGGTGTCCGTCGGATACGACCCGACATAGACGATGTCCGGATTGGTCGCCTGGATGGCACGTACGATCGGCGTGTAATCGGGCGTCGCCGGCGGATAGGTCTGGTCATAGACGATCTTCAAGCCCATGCGCTTCGCCTGGGCGCGCGCACCGTCCACCGCGTTCTTGGAAAACTCCGCGTCGGCGCCGACCAGCGCGATGGTTTTCGGTTTCGGATCCATCGCCGCGGCCACCGCGAAGAAGCCTTGCGAGAACGCCTCCCGCGGGTGCTCGCCCCCAGCCGGGATCATCGAGAAATAGTTCGGATAGTGGAACTCGCTGTTCACATCGAGCCCGAACAAGCCGAGGAACGTAAGGTTGTGCTGCATGACGATCGGCAGCGCGGGGGCCAGCATGTTGGTGCCGTTGCCGCCGATGAGGATGTCTACTTTGTCGACGTCGAGCAATTTGGTGATGATGCCGGGGACCAGCGCGGGATTGGACTGGTCGTCGTAATACACCAGCTTGACCGGGCGGCCGAGCAATCCGCCATTGGCGTTGACTTCCTCGGCCCAGATCTGTTGCGCGAGCAAGGCGGCCTTGCCGTTCGGCGCCAGGCCGCCGGTTTCTTCCGTGTCGAAGCCGATGGTGATCGGTTCGGCGGCTTTGACGGCCGTGGTAGAGAGCAATGCGGCACCGCCAACAAGCAGGCCAAGCACGTGCGATTTTGATAGCATGACGATTTCCTCAGTTATTATTTTAGGTCAGCCTACGGCCCTTGCCCGTCCCCGCGCCCCTCGTGTGATGGCTGGCGAAGGCCGGCCACCCACGACTTTCTTTTCCGCTACGATACAAAATCGTGGGTGGCCGGCCTTCGCCGGCCATGACACGCCGGGTCCGATATCATACCGCTTGTTCCACTGCCGGGAACACGTCCTCCGCCAGCAACTGCATCTGTTCCAGCGCCAGGCTGTTCGGCATGCCGGCCCAATGGATGCCGAAAATCAGCGTGGTCACCCCGAAGCGCCGTCGCAAATCGAGGATCTGCTCGGTCACCTCCGCCGGCGAACCGAACAGGAAACGATCCTGCATCAGGTCCTCGAAGTCGAGATCGAAGTGATCGCTCGCGGGCATCACCTTGTCCTGGCCCCACGCGCGATACGCCTTGTATTTCGTTTCCAGATACGGGCTGGCGAGGCGGATCGCCTCGGCGCGCGAAGGAGCAACGAATACCTCGCGCGCCATCGGCAGCTCGGTCGGGAACGGCTTGCCGGCGGCATCCAGCGCGCGCTTGTAGATCTCCATCTGCTGCGCGGTTGTGTCCAGCTTGTTATGCGGATTGATGAACCAAGCATCGGCCATGCGCGCGGCACGGCGGATGCCGACCGCGACGTTGGCGCCGATCCATACCGGCGGCATCGGCCGCTGCACTGGCTTCACCGTGCAGTTGGCGCCGTCCAGCTTGAAATACGACGCCTGCATGGTGACGAAATCCTCGGTCCACAGGCGCTTCACTGCGGTCAGGCATTCCTCGAAGCGGGGACCCGCGGATTTCAGCGTGGTGCCGAACGCGTTGAACTCGATCTCGCGGTAGCCGATGCCGGCGCCGAACACCAGCTTGCCGTCCGACATCACGTCGAGCGAGGCGAGTTCCTCCGCGACGTGCAGGGGCGAATGCAGCGGCAACAGCACCACGCCAGGCACCAGCCGCAGCTTCGGCGCCAGCAGCGCCACCTGCGCGAGATAGGGGATCTGCTGGATGTACTGGAATGGGTGCGAACTGTAATGCGATCCCTTGGCCACCAGGTCGTAGCCGAGTTCCTCCGCGCGCTTTGCCGCCCCAAGGTCTTCCTTGTGGCGCTGCCGCATGTCGTCGCCTTCCGGGTACTGGCCCCGGATGATCAGGCCGTATTTCATCGCCGGCTTCCTCTGCCCATTGTGTCATGAGCTTAGAGGGCCGCGCGCCAGCCACAAAGAGGGCAGCGTCAGCCGGTGCTGTGCCAGCGCCGGAATGCTAGAGCGTCTTCACCCTGAACGGAATCGGGAGTCTCCTGTCATTGCGAGGAGCGCAGCGCCGAAGCAATCGCCCGCCTGAGGAATCGCCGGTGGTTCGTCAGGCGGGGATTGCTTCGTCGCTGCGCTCCTCGCAATGACACCGGTACTCGCGGCATTTCCGGTCCGGGTGAAATCGCGCTAGTGCACGACTTCGGACATCTCGTGCGGCGACACGATCGTGACCGCTTGGGCATTGCGCAGCGACACGCTCCACCGCGGCCGGTCCGCCTCCTGCTCCTCCAGCGCCAGGTAGCGTGGCCGGCTGCGGGTCTGATCGTAGATGCGACCGATATACTCGCCGAGCACGCCAAGCGTGATCAATTGGGTGGCTCCGAGGAAGAGCACGACCAGCATCAATGAGGTCCAGCCTTCGACGACATGTCCAAGCGCAGCGCGGTAGGCAATCAGTACAGTATAGCACAGGGTCAGCAGCGCGGCGATCACGCCGACATAGAATGCGACCCGCAGCGGTTTGGCCGAGAATGCGGTGATCGCATCAACCGCGAACGAAATCATCCGCCGCAACGAGTAGCTTGACCGTCCGGCCACCCGCGCGCCCGCGACGTAATGCAGCGATGCGTACGGATAGCCGAGCCACGCAACCATTCCACGCAGAAACAGACGCTGGTCCCGCAGACGCAGCAGATCGTTGAGTGGCTTGCGGTCGAGCAAGCGGAAATCGGCAGCACCCGGTGTGATCGGGGTGTCCGAAAGCATGTTGATGAAGCGATAGAACAGCCGCGAGGTGATTCGCTTGCCCCAACTCGCGCCCTCGGTTTCGTCGCGGATCGTCTCGACCACGGATGCACCTGACTGCCATGCGGCGATCATCTGCGGAATCAGCGAAGGCGGATGCTGCAGGTCGCAGTCCATCGAAATGACGGCGTCGCCGCGCGCTTGCTCTAGCCCGGCCAACAAAGCTGCCTGATGGCCGAAATTGCGCGTCAGCGCGACGAGCCTGACGCGTTCGTCGCGTGCCTGGATGGCGGCGATCCGGTGACGCGTCTGGTCGGTCGATCCGTCGTCAACGAATATGATCTCCGCATCCATGGCCGTCTTGCTTGCCACGGCGCAAAGCGCCGCGTGCAAGGTCGCGACATTGGCTTCCTCATTGTGCGCCGGAACGACGATACTGAGGAGGTTCCCGGTTGCCGCGCCCAATCCGCCATCCTGTCCCTGCCACATCAGCGCCGGCTCCCTACAGTGAAGAGTACGACAGCAACAAAAACCAAGGCGACGCCGACCAATTTCGCCGCGTCGAGACGCTCCCCCAGAAGCACGGCCGCGCCGAAGGTCGAACAGGTCATCGTCAGGCCAATCGCCAGCGGATAGGCCGTCGATAACGGCATTGATGCGAGCACACCGATCCATGCCGCGAAGCTGAAAATGTAAAGCGAGAAGCCAATGATGAACCGGACGGACGCCAACGGCTGGAACAATGCCGAGACCGAGCACGGCACATTACCTGCCAAACCCGACTTGATCAGCAGCAGCCCGAGACTGCTCGCCAAAGTATAGGCGACCAACAGATAGGGACCCGCGGCGAGCCGACCGGCGGCAATCATGCCACGGCCTCGATCTCTCGCGCGCGGTGAGCGTGGGATTCGACGGTGCCAGCGGCGGCCGCGGTGGTGCCGCACAAGCGCGTGCAGCGGTCCGTGTACGGGTCACGCGCCTCGATGTAGCAGTAGAAACTGAGATGCCGGGACGGCAACGGGAACCATGACACCGTCACCGACCTGAATAGGTAGCGGACAATTGCGATGATTTCTTCCGCGGTGTTCACGTGTTCATGGTGCATGACCGGGGCGTAGGGCAGGCCGGTCCGCAGCCGGTAGGCAATCCCGGTTGTCGATCGCCAGGCCAAGCCCCAGAGCATGCCGCCCTCGGCCGGAATCCCGGCCTGGAACACGCCATTCCGATCGAGTAGCAGGCCACTGCGCGCGACCACGTCGGGCAGGTGCTCGACATGCTCCAATACGGCGACGGAGATGATCCGCTGGTAGCGGACATGGTCCGGGATGTCGGCGATGTCGGCATAAACCCGGGCGACGCGATCGATTTCGGTACTGCCCTGGTACAGCGCTGGCAATGGCTCGACAATATCGTACGGTATTGCCGGTTCGTATTGCAGATGGTTGAGCGTTCCGGCGCCGATTTCCAGCAACCGGCCGCCGGTCTGCAACCGAGCGATCTTGCGATGCCTCCAGCTCTCGAGCGTTGCGGTGACGCGAAACAAGGCTCCGCCGGAAGCGCCTCGATTACGCCGATACTCGTCGAGATAGATGCGTTCGTGCGCCTCCGGCAGTGGAGGGCGCGTCCGCGGATAGGTTCGCAGCAACCCGGCCACTCCTTCGGAGTTTGCCGCGCCGGCCTGCTTGAACCGGGATTGCGAAATTCCCATGATGAACGCTGCTTCTAAGGTTGGGTCGCGACGAGGGAGGCGAGTTCGGGCGCAGCAAGTGTCCGGCTGCACACGGCCAAAGTGGCCGACAACGCACACTGGGCGGAATCGGATGGCGGGATGGCGTTTGGCACCGACAGCAGGTGGACGCGCAATTCTCCCGGTGCCAGCGGACCCGGGTCCTGCGATGCGCAGTCCTCGACATGACGCGCGGCATAAACCGTATTGGTTGCGATGTTCTCGCGTGACGCCAGCAATTGCAGTTCAACCGCGGCCGGCGCCGCGTCGGGTCCGCTCCGGTCAGTCAGGCAACCTAACGTGGGAACCACGCGCAAAAAGGTGTGCTGCCGGATCGCATTCTCCCAGCGAACGTAGGTGATGGGCGTTGCCGCCGGAGCAGCGATGCGTGCGGCCAAGGCCGATCGCAGCGGACTGACGTCAACGAATTGGAGGGTCGCTGCGACGATGAGAAGGCAGGCGCCGGCGCGGCCCCACCGCATCGGTGCGGCGACGATCGCCGATGCGGTCAGCAAGTAAAGGCATGGCCAGAAAAACCGGCCGCTGGATCGGAACATGCTCGCAATTGCGAGCAACGACGCGGGCAGCGGTACGGTCACGATATGCCAGAAGCCGAACCAGACCTGGTTGGAAATGGCGAACATCGTGCAGGCGAGCAGGAGCACGATGATGCAGGCATGACCGGGCCACGCGGTGATGATCGCCTCTCGCAACAAGGGCAGCGTTAGGATGACCAGCAGCAGGACGCCGGCCCCGAGATAGCTGAACCCCTCGTATTGCCCGCCGGTGGCGTCAACCATCCTGTCGCCCAGCAACGGCACCAGCGCGCTGTGCTGTGGAATCACCGGCGACAGCAGGTTCATCGAGTACAGGCCGAAACCCTGAGCGGAGAGCGAACCCTGCCCGGCCAGATGGCCGGAAATGAACACCAGGCCGGCGAATACGGCCGCGGATAGGCCGCCGATCGCAGCTGCCCTAGACACGCGCAACCGGCGATCCAAACTGGCCTGTACCAGCGCACAGGCGAGGATGCCCACCACCATCACGAACAGGTAGGAATGCGTCCACAGCGTGAGCGTCGCGAGCAATAGCGCCGGCACGATGATGCCGGCAGCCCGATGCGCCTCGCGCGCCCTGAAATAGATGATGAAAGCGAGAGGGATTTCCCACTGCGCCATCAGCGACATGTGCCCCCAACGTGCCAGCAGTGCCGGCATGGATAATGCGCAGACAGTTGCCATCGTCGCGGCCGCAATGCCGCGCTGTCCCAGCGTGGCGACCAGTCCGGTCATCGAGAGCGCTGAGCAAACGAAGCAGAGCGCCGTCCAGGCGCCGTATGGGTTCACGACCAGCCCGGTGGCGCGGTACAGCAAGCGGCCAAAGAGCGCGACGACCGGTATGCTGTCGGTGAAGATGATGTTGGTGCCGGCTGGTGTTCCCAGCTTCGACGCCTGGAACAGCGGCAGTGTCCAGGCATCCCTGACGAAGTAATAGTAGCCGCTGAGCGCGGCCGAAATGTCGGCCCAGCTACCGCCGACGAGCCCCCGCGGGGCATGCCAGTACGCCGAGGTGCCGGCCAGAAAGCCAAGGTCGAAGACCGACAGGCAGAACGCCACAGCGCAGATGAAGCTGCCGAACAGCAGCAGGCTCAGGGGACGCGGCCGCAGCAGAAACCCGCCAATGTCGGTCACATGGCCAGGCCAGGTCGGGACCGGCATCCGCGCAGCCCCGATGTGGCGCGCCAGCAGGCCGCACCATTGCGCCGCCGCAGGCTGCATCGACCACGCACGAAGTGGCCCTCGATCGGTGCTCTTCGGGCCGTCTGCGTGGTCGGCGATCGAGGCCTGGCTCATCGGCTCTCCAGGTGGAATTACGCCCGACCCGGTTCGGCAGATGCCACGGAGTCACCTGCGGACACGTCAGGCTTCAGGCCGAGTATGCATTGCGGGGCTTTCAAGCGGGTTGCAGGCGATCCGCAGGGTCGAAAGGCCCACGCACGGCGGTTGCCGGAGCCGGCGACAGCGCCTCCCACGCCCTACCGGCGGGGATGGGCACGCACGATTTTCCGGCGTGAGATGCAGACGTGGCGGGATCCGCCGACGGATCAGCACTGGCGGATCAGCGTTGCGAAGGCGGACCCCGGGTGGATTGGCTGCGGGTCTTACGCCACCTCGAACAATCCCGCCGCGCCCATGCCACCGCCGACGCACATCGTCACCACGACGTATTTGGCGCCGCGCCGCCTGCCCTCGATCAGTGCGTGACCGGTCATCCGCGCGCCCGACATGCCGTACGGATGGCCGACGGCGATCGCTCCGCCATCCACGTTGAGCTTGTCCGGATCGATGCCGAGGCGGTCGCGGCAATAGATCACCTGGCAGGCGAACGCCTCGTTCAGTTCCCACAAGCCGATGTCGTCCACCGTCAGCCCGTGCTTCGCCAGCAGCTTCGGCACCGCGAAGACCGGGCCGATACCCATTTCGTCCGGGTCGCAGCCTGCGACCGCCATGCCGCGATAGATGCCCAAGGGATGCAGGCCGCGGCGTTCAGCTTCCTTCGCCTCCATCAGCACCGCGGCCGAGGCACCGTCGGACAGTTGCGATGCGTTGCCCGCGGTGATGTATCTCCCCGCCGTGATGCGTTGGCCATCGGCGAACACGGGCTTCAGCGCGGCGAGGCCCTCCAGCGTCGTGTCGGGACGGTTGCCCTCGTCCTTGCCCAGCGTGACCGGCTTGGGCGAGGTGGCGCCGGTGGCGCGGTCGGCGACCAGCATGGTGGACGGCAGTGGCACGATCTCGTCGTCGAACCGCCCGGCGTGCTGCGCCGCCGCCGTGCGCTGCTGCGAGCGCAGCGCATATTCGTCCTGCGCATCCCGGGAAACGTTGTAGCGGTCGGCGACGATCTCCGCCGTTTCGATCATCGCCATGTAGAGCGCGGGGATGCGCTCCACCAGCGCCGGGTCCTTGGCGCGATGGCGGTTCGCCTGCTGCGTCTGCACCAGCGAGATGCTCTCCAGCCCGCCGCCGACCACGATCTGCATGTCGTCGTCGATGATCTGCTTCGCTGCGGTGGCGATGCCCATCAGGCCGGACGAGCATTGCCGGTCCACCGTCATGCCGGCGACGCTGTCGGGCAAGCCGGCCGCCAGGGCGCACTGGCGCGCCAGGTTGAATCCCTGCGCGCCCTGCTGCAGCGCCGCGCCGATGACCACGTCGTCGATCTCAGCCGGCGCCACGCCGGCGCGCTGCACCGCTGCGGCGACGACGTGGCCGCCGAGCGTCTGCGACTGGGTGTCGTTGAAGGCGCCACGATACGCGCGGCCGATCGGCGTGCGCGCGGTGGAAACGATGACGGCGCTGCGCATGGTTGTTTCCCCCGTTGGTGAAACCTCTCCCGCGCCGCGGGAGAGTTGCCGGTAAAGCCATCTCCTTCTACAGGTTCTCGCCCTGCTTCGCCAGAAAGGCCTGCGTGTTCATCTTCATCCTCGGGGCGTCCGGCGCGATCTGCACCGCCAGGTCGCGGGTCATGTAGCCGGCCTCGGCCGCCTCAAGGCAGACCTTCTCCGGCGTCTCGGCAAACTTCGTCACGTCGGGCGTGTAGCCGGGCATCCGCGGACGGCGGTTAACGGCTCTTTCTCTTCTCTGGGAGAGGATGCGGGCGAGGGGCCGCCCCCGCTTGCCCTTCCCTCACGCCGGTGCGACAAGGCGCGCCGAATAGGTGGACAGTTCAACTCAGCCGAAACCAGCCGGCGCGCAGAGGTGCAAGCATGTCAGATCTCGAGATCGTTTGGACAAAGGTCGATGAAGCTCCGGCGCTCGCGACGTACTCGCTGCTGCCGATCGTCGAAGCGTTCGTCGGCACGGCCGGCGTGACGATGAAGCTGAAGGATATTTCGCTGACCGGCCGCATCCTCGCCAATTTCCCCGAGAAACTGACGCCAGCGCAACGGATCAACGACGAGCTCGCCGAACTTGGCCAACTCGCGCTGCGGCCCGAGGCCAACATCATCAAGCTGCCCAACATCTCCGCCTCAGTCCCGCAGCTCAAAGCCGCGATCAAGGAACTGCAAGACAAGGGCTATGACGTGCCGGACTATCCGGACACCGCCACGACAGACGCGGAGAAGGACATCCGCTCGCGCTACGGCAAGGTGCTCGGCAGCGCCGTCAACCCCGTGCTGCGCGAGGGCAATTCCGACCGCCGCGCCGCCGGCGCCGTCAAGCAATACGCCCGCAACAATCCGCACAAGATGGGCGCCTGGAGCGCGGACTCGAAAACGCATGTGGCACACATGTCGAGTGGGGACTTCTACGGCTCGGAAGTCGCGACCACCGTCGCGGCGGCGACCAATGCCCGCATCGAGCTGGTCGGCGCCGACGGCGCAGTCACGGTGCTGAAGGCGAAAACGCCGCTGCAGGCCGGCGAGATCATCGACGCGTCGGCGATGAGCCGCAAGGCGTTGCGTGCATTCTACGCGGAGCAAATCGACGCCGCGAAGAAGGACGGCGTGCTGTTCTCGCTGCACCTCAAGGCGACCATGATGAAGATCTCCGATCCCATCCTGTTCGGCCATTGCGTTTCTGTCTTCTTCGCCGATGTGTTCGAGAAGCACGCCGCCACGCTCGCGCGTATCGGCGCCGATCCCGACAACGGCGTGGGCGATCTCCTGACGCGGATCGAAACACTGCCGGACGCCGAAAAGGCAGCGATCAAGGCCGACATCGCGGCCACCTATGCGGCACGGCCCGGCCTCGCCATGGTCAATTCCGACCGGGGGATCACCAACCTGCACGTGTCAAGCGATGTGATCGTCGATGCGTCGATGCCGGCGATGATCCGCGAATCCGGCCGCATGTGGGGCGCCGACGGCAAGCTGCATGACGTCGAGGCCGTGATCCCGGATCGCAGCTACGCGCGCTTGTATCAGACGGTCATCGAGGACTGTAAGGCGCACGGCGCGTTCGACCCCCGCACGATGGGCGATGTGCCAAACGTGGGGCTGATGGCGCAGCAGGCCGAGGAATACGGATCGCACGACAAGACGTTCGAAGTTCCCACGGCGGGAACAGTACGCGTGGTCGCCGACGACGGCACGGTGCTGCTGGAACGCCCGGTGGAGACCGGCGACATCTTCCGCATGTGCCAGGTCAAGGACGCGCCGATCCAGAACTGGGTCAGGCTCGGGGTGCGCCGCGCGCGCCTGACGAATACCCCGGCGGTATTCTGGCTCGACGCGGAACGCGCGCATGACGCCCAGGTGATCGCCAAGGTCGAGAAATACCTGAAGGAGGAGGATGCCTCCTGGCTCGACATCCGCATCCTGGCGCCCGTCGAGGCGATGAAGTTCACGCTCGCGCGCATCCGCGAGGGGCTGGACACGATCTCCGTCACCGGCAACGTGCTGCGCGACTACCTCACCGATTTGTTCCCGATCATGGAGCTTGGCACCTCGGCCAAGATGCTGTCGATCGTTCCGCTGATGGCGGGCGGCGGGTTGTTCGAGACCGGTGCCGGCGGCTCGGCGCCCAAGCACGTGGAGCAATTCCAGGAGGAAGGCTATCTGCGCTGGGATTCGCTCGGCGAGTTCCTGGCACTTGGCGCATCGCTCGAACATATGGCGCAGAGCCACAAGAACGCCGACGTGCAGGTTCTCGCTGACACGCTCGACATCGCCAACGGCAAGATCCTCGAGTTCAACCGCGGACCCGCGCGTAGGGTCGGCGAAATCGACAATCGTGGCAGCCATTTCTACCTGGCGCTCTACTGGGCGCAGGCGCTGGCCGCGCAGGACAAGAGCCCGGCGCTGCAAACCCGCTTCAAGAAGCTGGCCGAGGTGCTGACGGCCAACGAGGCCAAGATCAACGCCGAACTGATTGCCGCGCAGGGTAAGCCGGTGGACACCGGCGGTTATTACCTGCCCGATCCGGCCAAGGTATCGGCCGCGATGCGGCCGAGTGCGACGCTGAACGCCGCGATCGCCGCGCTCTGACGCGGCGTTAGGTGGACCCGCCCTGGACCGGTCCAGGGGCAAAGCCCCATAGGCATCAGGATAACACTGCGCCGGAGAAGAATACTTCCCCTCCCCTTGTGGGAGGGGGCAGGGGGAGAGGTCACGCCGCGCAGATGTTGCGTGCACGACCCCTCCCCCCAACCCCCTCCCACAAGGGGAGGGGGAGTTCTTTCGCGCCGCGCCGCCTTATCCTGACGCCCGTGGGGCAAAGCCCCTGGCCCTCCCTCGGCGCGGTTTTACTTCGCGGCGACGGCCGATTCGTGGTTGTGCACCAGCCCGTCATCCTCGCCGCAACGCGTGTGCTACGCCGGCGCGTGCTCCTTGAACTGCGCCGTCTCGGTGCTGCCGGCCAGCGCCGTGGTGGAGGACTGGCCGCCACCCGCCGCCGTCGCCACCGCGTCGAAGTATCCAACGCCCACTTCGCGCTGGTGCCGCGTCGCGGTGTAGCCGGCGTCCTCGGCGGCGAATTCGGCCTGCTGCAGTTCTGAATACGCTTCCATGCCGCGTTCCGCATAGCCGCGTGCCAGGTTGAACATCGACAGGTTCAGACTGTGGAATCCGGCCAGCGTGACGAACTGGAACTTGTAGCCCATGCCGCCGATGTCGCGCTGGAACGTGGCGATCTTCTCCGCCGGCAGCTTCTTCTTCCAGTTGAAGCTGGGCGAGCAATTATAGGCCAGCATCTTGCCCGGGAACTGCCGGTGAATCGCGTTGGCGAAGCGCTCGGCGTCTTCCAGGTTCGGGTCGCTGGTCTCCCACCACAGCAGGTCGGAGTACGGCGCGAAGGCCAGGCCGCGGGCGATTGCGTAGTCCACGCCCATGCCGGGCGTGATGCGGAAGAAACCCTCCGGCGTGCGGTCGTCCGAGATGAAGCGGCGGTCGCGCTCATCCATGTCGGTCGTCAGCAACTGCGCCGACTGCGCATCGGTGCGGCACAGCAGCACGGTCTGCACGCCCTCGGTGTCGGCCGCCAGGCGCGCCGCGTTCAGCGTGCGGATGTGCTGCTGGATCGGCACCAGCACCTTGCCGCCTAGATGGCCGCACTTCTTTTCCGACGCGAGCTGGTCCTCGAAATGCACGCCCGCTGCACCGGCGGCGATCATCGCCTTCATCAGCTCGAATGCGTTCAGCGCGCCACCGAATCCGGCTTCCGCGTCGGCCACGATCGGCGCCATCCAATGGATCTCGTCGCCGCCTTCCGAGTGCGCGATCTGGTCGGCACGGCGCAGTGCAGCGTTGATCCGCCGCACCACGTTCGGCACTGAATCGACCGGATACAGCGACTGGTCCGGATACATCTCACCCGCCGTATTGGCATCGGCAGCGACCTGCCAACCGGATAGGTAGATCGCCTCCAGCCCTGCCTTGACCTGCTGCACCGCCTGATTGCCGGTCAGCGCGCCCAGTGTCGGCACATAGGGGCGCGTCTTCAGCAGATGCCAGAGCCGCGCCGCGCCCATCTCCGCCAGCGTGTGACGGGTGCGGAAACTGCCGGACAGGCGAGCCACGTCTTCCGGGGTGTAGTCGCGACGGATGCCGGCGAAGCGATCGGGATCGCCGCCGGGAGCCTGGCCGGAGGAACCGTCGGGGGCACGCACTGGGGTGGGATGGGGTCGCATCGGGATACTCCTGGGGTGTTCGGGCTTGCGCTGCGTGAATAATTGACATTGCGCCTGCGAAGGTCACTGCTAATCTGCGAGAGCGCCGTGCAATCCTGTTGTTGGCTTCACCGAAGCGGCCCAAGATTTGTAAAGGATGTAAAGCATGGCTCGCGCCATGATCGGCCGCACGGTGCGGCGGCTGCGCACGGAGCAACGCCTGTCGCAACAGGCACTTGCGGCGCGGCTCGGTATTTCCGCCAGCTACCTGAACCTGATCGAGCATGACCAGCGCGCGGTGACCGCCTCGCTGCTGATCAAGCTGGGCGAGACGCTGCGGGTCGATCTCGCCACGCTGTCCGGCCGCGAAGAGCGCCAGCTCGAGGTCGGGCTGCGCGAGGCGTTCGCCGATCCGTTGCTGTCGGCCGACGCGGTGCCGGAGGCGGAGATCCTCGAACTGGCTGCTGCCGCACCGAATGCCGCGCGCGCCATCCAGGCGCTGTATCGTGCCTGGCGCGTGGCGCGGGAGGATGCCGGTGGCATCGCCTTGCCGTCCGGCCGGCGGATCCTGCTGCCGAACGAGGAGGCGCGTGATTTCTTCGACGACCGCGCCAATTATTTCCCGCCGCTGGAAACCGCTGCCGAAACGATCGCGGGCGAGTTGCGCGCGACGCCCGCCGAGATGAACCACGCCATCGCCGATCGGTTGCGCCGCGTGCACGGGCTGACGGTGACAGTGCAGCCGCTGGAGGGAGCGCTGCGCCGCTACGATCCGGCCACCCGTGGCCTGGCATTGTCGGAAACGCTGCCGCGCGAGAGCCGTGGCTTCCACATGGCGTTTCAGCTTGCGTTGCTGGAGGCGCGGGAGGCGGTGGAGGCGGTGCTGACAGACGCCGCGCCGTCCTCGCCGGAAGCCGGCATGCTGATCCGCGTCGGCTTGCTCAACTACGTCGCGGGTGCGCTGGTGATGCCGTATGCGGCTTTCCTCGATGCGGCGCGGGCGTTGCGGCATGACGTGGAGGCGCTGGCGGCGCGCTTTGGCGTGTCGTTCGAACAGGCGTGCCATCGGCTGTCCACGTTGCAGCGGCCGGGCGCGCGGGGGGTGCCGTTCTTCTTCCTGCGGGTCGATCCGGCGGGCAACGTGTCGAAGCGGTTCTCCGCGGCGGGGTTCCCGTTCGCGCGCTATGGCGGGTCGTGCCCGCGCTGGGTGGTGCATACGGCGTTCGCGCAGCCGGGCGGCGTGCAGGTGCAGGTGGCGGAACTGCCGGACGGCGCGGCGTATCTTTGCTTCGCGCAAACGGTGACGCGGCCGTCGCGTGGCTGGGGGGAACCGCGGCCGGTGCATGTGGTGGCGATGGGCTGCAGCGTGGCGCACGCGGAGGAGGTGGCCTATGCGGACGGCATCGATCTGCAACGTGCCAAGGTGGGGATCGGTCTGTCGTGCCGGCTATGCGACCGGCCGGATTGCCGCAGCCGCGCCTTTCCTCCACTGGAGCACAGGCTGGCGTTGGATCCGAATTCCGCCGGCGTGACGCCGTATCGGTTCGAGGCGCGGAGGGGGTGACATGAACGAGCTGACAGTCACGCCGTCGCTGACTGACGCCCTGAGTGCCTGGCATGAATTCTACACTTTGCTCGGTACGGCTTCGGCCACGATGGTTGGGCTGCTGTTCGTCGGCGCGTCCGTCGCCACGGGGGTGTTCAGCGACCGGCGTGCGGCGTTGCGCGTGTTCCTGTCGGCGACAGTGGTTAATTTCGGCCTGATCCTGTCAGCGTGCTTGCTCGTGCTCGCGCCGGTGCGGAGTTGGGTCCTGCTCGGCGCGCTGATCATGGGCTGCGGGCTGTTCGGGTTGACGCATTCCTGCCTGGCCTGGCGCGATAGTTTGCGTGACGGCCTGATCAAGGCGATCGATCTGGAGGATCGGACCTGGTACATCGTGTTGCCGATTCTCGGATACCTGCTTGTGATGGCGGCGGGCGTCACGCTGGCATTGCGGCTGGATGCTGGTTGCGCGGCGCTGGCAGCCTCCGTCAGCGTATTGCTCGCTGTCGGCCTGCACAATGCATGGGACATCACGCTCTGGATCATCACGCGGCGGCGTGAGTGAGGGGCGCTCCTGGTGGCGTGCGGGGATACACGGTGCGCGAGATCATCAAGCTTAGATCTGCAAGGCCTGTGCAGTTGGAACCTTCTGAAAGGCCAAGGGTAACACGGATTAGCGCGGATTTGTCCACGGATTAGCACGGACAGGGTAGCTTGTTTTCCGTGCTAATCCGTGGACAAATCCGCGCTAATCCGTGTTACCCCTCTCTATTCCTCTACTATCGACCAGTCAGGACTCCATCAATTCGTCCCGTAGACCGCCCCCGACCGCACGGGATTCCCACCTCGTCGCATGGCGGCTAAGCTGCGCCCCCAGCAAGCCTCCGACAGACCGGCCCCGCGGGAGAAACGCCATGAAGATCACCAAAATCCACACCGACATCCTCCGCATCCCCGAAGATGACCCGCTCGCCGACATGCCGGAGGACGCCGGCCGCCTGCGCCCCATCGTCATCCTCCGCATGCAGACCGACAGCGGCATCGAGGGCATCGGCCTCACCTTCTACGGCGGCGCCATGACCGGCACGTTGCGGTCCGCCGTCGATGAGCTCGGCGCGCTGACTGTCGGCGAGGACCCGCTCCGCAACGAAGCGATCGTGCGCAAGCTGCGCCTCGCGGCCGGCGATTCCTGCGGCCCGGCCGGCATCTTCATGCTGGCGCTGTCGGCGATCGACACCGCGCTGTGGGACATCAAGGGCAAGGCGCTCGAACAACCGCTGTGGAAACTGCTGGGCGGCACGCGCGACCGGGTGAATACCTATGCCTCCGGCTCGCTGCGGCGTGGGCTGACCGACGCGCAGGCCGCCACCGCGGCGCGCCGGCTGGTGGACAAGGGCTTCGTCGAGATGAAGACCCAAATGGCGCTGCCCGGCAATCCGTCGCCGGCGGAGGAGGTGCGCCGCGTGCGGGTGGTGCGCGACGCGATCGGTCCCGACATCAAGCTGATGTGCGACATCAATCAGCGCTGGCGGGTCGAACAGGCGATTGATATCGGCAAACGCGCCGAAGATGTCGGGTTGTTCTGGCTGGAGGACGTCACGACCTGCGACGACTACCAAGGTTTGGCGCGCGTCAACGAGGCGCTGTCCACGCCCATCGCCGGCGGCGAATACCTGTGGGGCATCACGCCGTTCCGGCAGATGATCGAGGCGCGCTCGGTCGATTACATCATGATCGACCTGTGCCGGGTCGGCGGCCCGACGCAATGGATGAAGGTCGCCGGGATGGCGGAGGCGTTCAACCTGCCGGTGGTCAGCCACGTGATGCCAGAGATGCACCTACACTTGGTTGCCGCGATCCCGAATGGGCTGACCGTGGAATACATGCCGTGGATGCTGAAGCTGTACCAGGACACGCCGGCGATGGAGAAGGGCCAGCTCGTGCTGCCGACCAAGCCGGGCCTGGGGCTGGCGTTCGACGAGAAGGCGGTGGCGGCGTATCGGGCGGGGTGAAAACGGGAGGCGGGTCAGCGCAACGCGGCGATGCCCGCCAGTCCTGCGGCGTAGGCGGCGATCAGAACGCCAATGACGCTCCATAGGTACGTTTTGCTCGGCTTCTCCATAAGCCCCACGCGTAGTTCGGTACGCAGGTCGGAGATGTCGTTGCGCAGCCTGTTGTCGCCGTTTGAAATCTCGTTGTACAAATTGGTCTCGGTTCGGGCGATTTCCAGCCGCACCCCACCGAACCGTTCGTTCATCTCAAGTTGCAAACTCCCGAACCGTTCGTTCATCTCGATCTGCAGGCTGTTGAAGCGCTCCTTGGTCTCTGTCCGCTGATCATTGAAGCCGGAATGCATCTCCGACCGCAGGCCAGCGTAATGGTCGTGCATTTCGGTCCGCAGTTCGGACACCTCAGCCTTGGTTGCGAGATGTGGCAAAGTTGTCTCGAACAGCGTCACCAGCCGTTCGACCATCGGCTCTAGCCGTGTCAACCGCTCGACCATCGGCTCCAAGCGCGTCAGCCGTTCGACCATCGGCTCCAGCCGCGCCAGTGCGGCCTTCACCTCGCGCGAGTCCTCTTCCAGTCGGTTCAGCCGAGCTTCCATCTCCGGATCGTACGCGCCGGGGCCACCGCCCGCAATGGGAATGTCAGGCATTGCGCGGCAGCGGATCGTCGGAGAACGCAATCGCATGCACGAAGCCATACTGCGGCGTGGCAATGCGCGGCACCGGCTTGGCGCTCAACAAATACTGCCGCAGAAAATCCATCCGCTCCGCCGGCCCAATCGTGCACCACGCATCGTCTTCATACAGATGCATGTAGCGGTACGGCGCCAACGCCTCCGCCGCACTCAACGCGGACCGCAGCCGCAGCAGAGCGTTGTGATACGGATCGCCCCCCGCAACCAGGTTGAACGGATGGAACGAGACGTGCAGCCAGGGCTTATGGTCGGCCAGCAGCGAGGCGATGCCGCGTAGCACCTCATACTCCGCACCCTCGATGTCGATCTTCAGCAAGGTGCGCCCGTCCATGCCGATCTCGTGCAGCACCACCGCCGCGTCGCGCACCGGGACGACCGCGTTGGGCTGGGTGCTGAGCACGCGATCCCGCTCGACCTGGCGGAACACCGACGAGCCGGAATCCGCCGTGCCCTTCGCATATAACGTCACCAGTTCGTCACGCGCGCCCAGGCCGTGGCGGAACAGCCGGATGCGCGACGCCAGCGTGGGATTCTCGGCAACGTTGCGCGCCAGTAGTTCGTGGTTCACCGGGCTGGGCTCGAACGCGAACACCGTCTCCACGTGCGTCGCGGCATACAGCGCGGTGAAGCCGATATAGGCGCCGAAATCCACCATCCGGGAGCAGCGCGGCAGCACCGCATCGAAGAAGCGCAGCGTGCCCTCCTCGAAGCCGCTGCAGAACTCGCGCGCCGCCGCCAGCGCCAACGGGTGGTCGGTGACGCGAAACGATCGTCCGCCCCGAGCCACCATGGGCGCCTGCAGTCCCGCCATCGTGTCCACAACCTGCTCCCCCGGCCACATGCCGGGGAAGCTAGGCCACGCGGGTTAAGACAACCTTGACGCGCCCTGGTATGATT
>DATHNI010000177.1:0-6323 GCA_035486135.1 Acetobacteraceae bacterium | reverse complement strand
TCCCGTCCAACCTCTCCAGTAAAGGGTTCCAAGGGCTCCGCCCTTGGCGGGGATCCAAGGGGCAGAGCCCCTTGGTGGGGTTCCAGGGGCAAAGCCCCTGGCCTTGCTTCGTTCACCCAATTGCCCTGAACCCTCGGTGCTTCGCGTCTTGACCTCTTCCGCGAAGCGGGAGAGGTGTACTGCTGGACGTTGGCGCGACGGAGGGTGCGGTGGACTGGCCGGAGATTGCAGGCGATCCGCGCTTTTTTCAGCGGGCTGGCCCGCATACGCTGGCAGCCGTGGCCGACGCCGCCGATGCCACGGCACCGCCGCGCCGGCTGATGCTGACCGGCGTTGCGCCGTTACACACCGCCGGCCCCGACGAGGTGAGCTTCCTCAGCAACCGCAAATACCTCCCCGCGCTGGAGCAGACCGGAGCCGGCGCGGTCATCGTGCATCCGGATCTGGCCGCGCGTGTGCCGCCGGCGACGGTGCCGATGGTCACCGACGAGCCCTATGCGGCCTGGGCGCGGGTGGCCGCATTGTTCCACCCGCTGCCGCCGCTCAATCCCGGGGTGCATGCCAGCGCGGTGGTCGCCCGGGACGCCATGATCGATCCGTCGGCCGAGATCGGTCCGCTCGCGGTGATTGGTGCCGCGGTGGAGATCGGGCCGAGATGCTGCATCGCGCCCCTCGCGGTGCTGGGACGCGGCGTCGTGCTCGGCCCCGACTGCCGCATCGGCTCCCACGCCAGCGTCTCGCATGCCTTGCTCGGTGCGCGGGTTTACGTTTATCCGGGTGCGCGGGTCGGCCAGGAGGGCTTCGGCTTCGCCGCGACGCCAGAGGGATTCCGCAGCGTCCCCCAGCTTGGCCGGGTCATCCTGGAAGATGACGTCGAAGTGGGCGCCAACACCACGATCGATCGGGGCTCGCTGCAGGACACGGTGGTCGGCGCCGGCTCTCGCCTCGACAACCTCGTGCAGATCGGGCACAACGTGCGGATCGGGCGTGGCTGCGTTGTTGTTTCGCAGGCAGGCATTTCCGGGTCCACGATCCTTGAGGACCATGTCATGCTCGGCGGACAGGCCGGGCTGACGGGCCATCTGCGGATCGGCCGGACGGCGCGGATTGGCGCGCAGGCCGGCGTGATGTCGGACGTGCCGGCTGGCTCGGATGTGGTTGGCAGTCCGGCACAGCCGGTTCGGGCGTTTTTTCGCGAAGTCGCGGCCGTTCGCCGGCTCGTGCGCGAAGGCGCGAAACGGTCCGCCGAGGCGAAGGATGAGGCGCGGCGCAGGCCGCAAACGGAGTCGCAGACGGACACGGACTGAGGCGGGATGGACTCGACCACACGGCAACCGGACGACACGGCGGAGGCGAGCCAGGGCACACGCGGCGCGGTGGCGCTGGTCGATATCGCGCGCATCATGCATGCGATTCCGCATCGCTACCCGTTCCTGCTGATCGACCGGGTGGTGGACCTCGTGCCGAACGTGTCGGCGATCGGCATCAAGAACGTGTCGGTCAACGAGTCCTTCTTCGCCGGGCATTTCCCCAATCATCCGGTGATGCCGGGCGTGCTGATCATCGAAAGCATGGCGCAGACCGCGGCCGTGCTGGTGGTGGAGACGCTGGGTCCGGATTCGGCCGGCAAGGTGGTTTATTTCATGTCGATCGAGGGGGCGAAGTTCCGCCGCCCGGTGGTGCCCGGCGACCAGTTGCGCATCCACGTCACCAAGGAGCGCAACCGCGGCGGCGTGTGGAAATTCAGTGCCACGGCCCGGGTCGACGGCGTGTCGGTGGCCGAGGCCACCTACGCCGCCATGATCATGGACCGGGCCGCGCCGCTATAAGAAAACCTCTCCCGCGAGAGCGGGAGGGAGCCCTCCCCCGGGCGCTTGACCCGGGGGTCGAGACGCGTAGCGTCGAGGGTGAGGGTGATCGGGTCGCCCCGAAACCCCCTTCCCTCCCCTCCGCCCGAGGAAGATGCCTTGAATGCCTCAATCGCCGCGTCTCGTCCGCCGAACTGCGCTGGGCCTGCTGGCCACCCTGCCGCTGGGTGTGACCGCGCGCCGGGCCTCGGCCGCCTCAACGGCCGAGGCACCCCAGACTGAGGCACCCCAGACTGAGGCACCCCAGGCCGAAGTACACCAGGTTGAGGCACGCCAGGCCGAAGCCCTGGCCCACGCCGAGTTTGTCGACCCGCAAGGCACGCCGCATCGGATGAGCGAACTCACCCGTCCCCTGGTGCTGGTCAATCTATGGGCCGCCTGGTGCCCGGGCTGCCTCGAGGAACTGCCGACGATCCATGCTCTCGCCGCCTTGCTCGGCAGCGAATCGATCGACGTGGTCTTGCTTAGCCATGCAATGAACTGGCACGGCGACCAGTCCTATATGCGCTCGGCCAACCTGCCGTTCCGCCACTGGCGGCTGTCGGGCCAGGTGCCGGAGAGCGTCGAGGCTGCCGCCTTCCGCATGGAGGCGGACCGTTTCGCACTGCCGCAGTCGCTGGTGTTTGCCGGCCGTGACCGGGTGGTGGTGCGGGCGCAGGAAGGTTCACTGGATTGGATGGCGCCCGACCAGGTGCGCCTGGCGCGGCGCTGGCTGGCCGCCGCCGGCTGACGCGGCGGCATCATGGGGCGCCATCAGGCAACGTCCGTCGCGTCGCCAGCCGGATCAGCAGCACACCGGTCGCCCCACCAAGCAGCAGGCCGGCCGAGGATGGCTCGGGGATGGGTGCAACCGGCGGCGACGCCGGTTCGACCGGGGTCAGCACGGTGATTGCCGATCCGGTCGTCGATGGCTCCTCGACCGGCACCGGCGTGGGGTAGGGCTGCACCGGCGTTGCGGGCGGGGTTGGCGAGCCCGGCGGGAACAGCCAGGGAAACACCGGCGGCGCCGGCTGGACGATCGCCGGTGGAGGGTCCGGCGGCCGTGGTGGATTGGCCGGATGCGGCGCCAGCAAGCCGCTGCCGGCTACGGCGGCCGGGACGACCTTACATACCAGTTCGACCCAGGTATGCGGCTGTCCCACGAAGGTCGCCGCGTGGTGTGGCAAGCGCGCCGCACGGTGCGCGGGGCCAATGGCGTGGTATGCGGCATGAGCAATGCGGGCGGCGCTCCGCGCAACATGCGCGGCCGCGTGGTGGATGATTGTCCAGCAGAGGGTTGTCATTGCCGGCTCCCACCGGCTCGACCGAAGCGGTCGGGTCTCTTTCGTAGAGCAAAATATACAACCTGAGATGGAAGATAGCCTTGATGTAGATCAAAATGGCAGGAACTGCCTCAAAAACCTCTCCCGCGGGAGTGCGAGAGGTTTCGTCTATGTTGCCGCCAATGCGGTCCAGTCGAATGCCACGCCATGGCCCGGGCGCTCCGGGGCGATCGCCTTGCCGTCGCGCATTTCCATCGGCTGGCGGATGAAGCGATCCAGCCCGAAACCGTGCACTTCCAGGTATGACCGGTTCGGCGCCGCCGCCAGCAGATGCACCGTGAGGTCGTGCGCGCCATGCGAGGTGAGCGGCAGGTTGTACGCCTCCGCCAGATGCGCCACCTTCATGAACACCGTGACGCCGCCGCAGTTGGTCACGTCCGGTTCGGGGAAGGTCACGCCGCCGGCCGCGATCATCTGGGTGAATTCGTGCAAGGTGTGCAGGTTCTCGCCGGTAGCGATCGGCACGCCGCCGTCGCGCACGATGCGAGCGTGGCCGGCGACGTCGTCCGGGATGGTCGGCTCCTCCAGCCACACGAGGTTGGCGTCGCGCAGGGCACGCGCGGCGCGGATCGCCTCGTCCACCGACCAGCGCATGTTCGCGTCCGCCATCAGCGGGAAGTCGG
The DNA here is from genome assembly GCA_035486135.1 of Acetobacteraceae bacterium. Taxonomy (GTDB): domain Bacteria; phylum Pseudomonadota; class Alphaproteobacteria; order Acetobacterales; family Acetobacteraceae; genus JASHVB01. The sequence goes on along the minus strand of DATHNI010000177.1, from coordinate 2,510 downwards.
CGCCCAGATGCGCCCGCATCGCCCGCACCCGTTCCACATCCTCGGACAGGCGCGCCCGGCCGACCTTCATCTTGATGGCGCGAAAGCCCTTGGCGAGGTTGTCGTCGGTCTGGCGCAACAGCGCGTCGAGCGTGAACTCGAGGTCGATGCCACCGGCGTAGCACGGCACGGCAGGGTCGAAGCCCGCGAGCAATCGCCACAGCGGCAGGTTCAGGCGGCGCGCCTTGAGATCCCACAACGCGATGTCGCAGGCCGAGACGGCCAGGCTCACCGAGCCGCCGCGGCCGCCATAATGCAGCCGCCACCACATCTTTTGCCACAGCGCCTCGATCGCGTCTGGATCGGCGCCAAGCAGAACGCCGCGCAGTCCCTGGTCAATGAGCGCGTGTACCGCCGCCCCTCCCGCGCCGGTGGTGTAGGTCCAGCCGACGCCCTCCGCGCCGTCGCTGTCGCGCAGGCGGACGGTGACCAGTTCGAAATGCGTCATCGTGCCGTGCGTGGAGTCCGACAGCGGCACCGGCAGTTCGATACGGTAAAGCGCGGTTTCCAGCGACGCGATGGGCATGCGGAATTTCCTTCATGGCCGAAGGCGGGCCCGGCGCTACGGCCGTGTCCGCGGCAGCGGACGGGAGGGCGGTGTGATCTGGTTCACTGACAAAACGAACACCAAGGCCTTCATTAGCCTGGCGCCAATTCCAGACCAACCGCAAGCCGTTCCGAAGGATGCCCCCTAGCGGAGGACCCCGACGATGTCGCTGCCGGACGAAGTCAACCAGATGGAAGCCAACCAGGCGGTCGATGCCACGATCGACGAGGACCTTGCCCGGAGGTTCAATCTGCCGAGAAACACCTCGCCGGTAGCCGGCACCCCGCCGGCAGCCGACACTCAGTCCGCAGCCGAAACCCGGGCCGCAGCCGAAACCCGGGCCGCAGCCGAAACCCGAGGAGCAGCGGAAACCCGGGCCGCAACCGAAACCTTGGCCGCAGCCGCAACCCGGGCCGAGGACGGTGACGACGAGCCCCCCGAAAACACAGCCATGCGGCGGCTCAAACTGCAACTCGTGCTCACTGGCTTTCCGGTGTTCCTGTCGATTGCATTGCTGGGCTTCCTGGCATGGCAGCAATGGTCGTCATTCGCAACGCTGGTGGGACTGAAGGTACCGGCGCCGGCGATCCTGGCTGTCGCATTCCTGCTGTCGCTGATGCCGGTCTATGTGTGCGTCGTGCACAACGTCACCCGCGCCCGGCAGTTGCGCAAACTCGACAGCCTCGCTGGTTCGGCGGTCGCCACCACCACGTATTTCAAGGCGGCGCGCCGGACGGTCCAGAGTGCCGGCGCCAGCCCGGTCGGGTCCGACTACTTTGCCTCGATTTCGGTATACGCGACCCTGCTGATGATCGGCTTCTCTGTGATCGGCCTGGGTCTCGCGGCACCCGGTCAGTTGGAGATCCCCAGCGTCGTGCTGGCAGGATGGTCGGCGGCGAACGCGACGGTGACCGGCATGGCCGCGGCACCGCACTCGCCCGAGTTGCACGCCCTGGTGGATTACCAGGTGAAGACCTTCGTCGTGGTCTCGATCGCTTTCATCGGCGCCTATGTCTATGCGTTGACCAGGTTGCTCGATCGCATCAACAACAACGATCTCTATCCGCTCACGTTGTACTACTACGCAACCCGCTCCATCATCGCCGTATTCGTGGCCGCCGTGCTGCGGCATGCCTGGAGCACGGTCTACCTGCCCGAAAGTTCTGCATTGGTACTGGTGGGCTTTGTCGTCGGAATGGCACCGGACTCGTTCATCACCGCCATGACACGGCAGGCGTTCAAGCTGGTCAACGTCTCCGCCATTCGCGCCGACCCGTCGCCGGATACGCTGCCGGCGACGCTGCCACTGCTGATGATCGATGACCTGGGCCACGACAAGATCGACCGGCTGAACGAACTCGGCATCGACAACGCCCAGACGTTCTCACGGCTGAATCCGTTCCTGCTGTGGCCTCGCCTGCCCTACGATCTGACACTCATCGTGGACTGGATCGGCCAGGCGCATCTGTACGCGTTGCTGAAGGATGCAAAGCTGGCGAAGGTTCGCGGGAGGCTGGTGCGCGACAGCTTCGACCTCCAGTTACGGCTCGCGGATCGCGATGCGCGCGCGTCGATCATAGCAGATCTCGAGATGACCGCCGACGAAGTGCCCTCCCTGCTACGGCAGCTCGAAACCGATCCGGCCTTTGTCCGCCTGCGACAGGTCCGCGAGGCGCTGGCGCAGTGAGGCTGGGCCTCGGCGGTGCCGCTTGTGTCCCGGGTCACCCATGTCGAGCGATGTAACCTCCTTGTTTTCACGCGAACGGCTGCGGCGGTTAACTGCCAATCGTTCCGGCGGACGCCGGAGGGCAAGCGTTTGGCTCGCAGCGCAGATGCTAACTGTTTCTGGTAAATTCATCGCTAAGTTCGCCGAGACGCAGAGATCGCCGAGAAAAAATTTCAGATCCGTGCCGGCGGGGTGTTC
>DATHNI010000176.1:0-13319 GCA_035486135.1 Acetobacteraceae bacterium | reverse complement strand
CCTGTCAGGAAACTTTACGATTCTCGATACCGACGATCAGCTTCGTCTCTTAAAGCAGATTATGGAAGCCGAACGGATCGACACCAAGCGCTGGGCGCCGCAGGCCTTGATGGGGGCGGTCCAGCGTTGGAAGGATCGCGGCCTGACTCCGGACCGCATCACGCCGGCCGAGGATATCGACTTCGCCAATGGCCGCGCCCGGGGCCTGTACGCCGCCTACCAGGAGCGCCTGCGCGCGCTGAATGCGGCGGATTTCGGTGATTTGCTGCTGCATATGACGGAGCTGATGCGCTCCCAGCCGGAGGTCCTGCAGCAGTACCATCGCATGTTCCGCTACATCCTGGTCGACGAGTATCAGGACACCAACCTGATCCAGTACCTATGGCTCCGGCTGCTGGCCCAATCCCACCGGAACATCTGCTGCGTCGGCGACGATGACCAGTCCATTTATTCGTGGCGCGGCGCTGAGGTAGAGAACATTCTCCGTTTTGAGAAGGACTTTCCCGGCGCGAAAATCATCCGGCTGGAGGCCAATTACCGCTCCACCGCCCCGATCCTCGCCGCCGCCTCCGGCCTGATCGCCCATAACGAGGGCCGGCTCGGCAAGACGCTCCGCCCGGGGCGCAACGACGCCCAACAGGGGGAAAAGGTTACCGTCGTCGGCCTGTGGGACTCCGACGAGGAGGCGCGCATGGTCGGGGAGCGCATCGAGGCGCTGCGCCGCGACGGTCACCCTCTGTCCGAGATCGCCATCCTGGTGCGTGCCGGCTTCCAGACCCGCGCCTTCGAGGAACGGCTGATCCTGATCGGCATGCCCTACCGCGTGGTCGGCGGCCTGCGCTTCTACGAACGCCAGGAGATCCGCGACGCCGTGGCCTATATGCGTGCCACGGTGCAGCCGGCCGACGACCTGGCGTTCGAGCGCATCGTCAACGTCCCCCGCCGCGGCGTGGGGGAGGCGGCGCTGCGGACCATGCACGAGGTGGCGCGGACGGACAGCATCCCGCTCGCCGCCGCCGCGGCCCGGCTGATCGAGACCGGCGGGCTGCGCGGCAAGGTGAAGGAGCAAGTGGGGGAGCTACTGCGCGGGTTCGATCGGTGGCGTGAACAGGAGAAGCACGAGGGCCACGTGATCGCCGTCGCCACCATGCTGGACGAGAGTGGCTACACAACCATGTGGCAGCAGGACAAGTCGCCCGAGGCGCCAGGCCGGCTGGACAACCTGAAGGAGCTGGTCCGCGCCCTGGCGGATTTCGAGACGCTGGCCGGGTTCCTCGACCACGTCTCTCTGGTCATGGAGAACGACGAGGACGCCGGCGGCGACCGCATCAACCTGATGACACTGCACGGCGCCAAGGGCCTGGAGTTCGACACGGTGTTCCTCCCCGGCTGGGAGGAGGGCCTGTTCCCCAACCAGCGCGCCCTGGACGAGGGGGGGCTGAAGTCGCTGGAGGAGGAACGCCGCCTCGCCTATGTCGGCCTGACCCGCGCCCGCCGCCGCGCCGTTGTCAGCCACGCCGCCAATCGGCGGATCTACGCCAACTGGCAGACCAGCATCCCCAGCCGCTTCGTCGACGAACTGCCGGAGGAACATGTGGAACGCGCGGGCTCGGCCGCGTTGGCGCGCGACGCGCGGATTGCCGCGGCGACGACCTTCTCCGGTCAGTTCCCCCTGGTGGCGCGGCGCACCCGCACGGTCGAAGCGTGGGAGCAACCGGCGCGTCCGGCGCGGGCCGAGGCGATTCCGGTGGGCGCGCGGGTGTTCCACCAAAAATTCGGCTACGGTGTGGTGAAAGCGGCCGACGAAGACAAGCTGGACGTCGCGTTCGACAAGGCCGGCGAAAAGCGCGTGCTGGACCGTTTCTTGGAGAGGGCGTGAAAAACTGCTCCCGCTCCCGCATCGTTTCCGCGGGAGAGGTTGCCAACCGCCCGAAAGACTAACACTCGAAGTGGTCGCACCGGCGGCCCCAACCGTCATGGCCGGGCTTGACCCGGCCATCTATGCAGCCGCGGTGCCGCGATGGATGGCCCGGGTCAAGCCCGGCCACGATGAAAGGGGCCGGCGGTACCGGTGCGTCAACCTTTAAGGCGCCTGGTACTACGTGATCGCGCTGGCGGATTTCGCCACTTCGCGCAGTACGAACTTCTGGATCTTCCCCGTTGACGTCTTCGGAATCTCCCGGAACACGAAGGTCCTCGGCACCTTGAAATGCGCCAGCCGCTCGCGGCAGAACGCGCGCAGTTCCTCCGCCGTCAGCGTCGAATCCGGCTTGAGCTCGATGAAGGCGCACGGCGTCTCGCCCCATTTGTCGTCCGGCTGCGCCACCACGGCGGCGCTCAGCACGGCGGGATGGTGATACAGCACATCTTCCACCTCGATCGATGAAATGTTCTCGCCGCCGGAGATGATGATGTCCTTCGAGCGGTCGCGGATCTTCACATACCCGTCCGGCTGCATCACCGCGAGGTCGCCGGTATGGAACCAGCCGCCGGCAAAGGCTCGTTCCGTAGCGGCCGGATTCGACAGATAGCCTTTCATCGTGATGTTGCCGCGGAACATGATCTCGCCCATCGTCTCGCCGTCCCACGGCACCGGCTGCATGGTCTCCGGATCGAGCACCGCCATCGCGTCCTGCAACGGCGTGCGCACGCCCTGGCGGCCGTTGCGCTCGGCACGTTGCTCTATCGGCATGGTGCGCCAAGCGGCATGCTTGGCGCAGACCGAGGCGGGGCCATAGGTCTCCGTCAACCCATACACATGCGTCAGCTCGATGCCGATCTTCTCCGCGCCTTCGATGATGGCGGCGGGCGGCGCGGCGCCGGCAACCTGGCCGGCGATGCGTTGGCGAACGCCGGCGCGCAATTCGGCTGGCGCGTTGATCAGCATGGAATAGACGATCGGCGCGCCGCACATATGCGTCACGCCATGCGTGCGGATCGCATCCCACGCGGCCTTCGCCTCGATGCGGCGCAAACAGACACTCACGCCGGCACGCTCGGCGATGGTCCAGGGAAAGCACCAGCCGTTGCAGTGGAACATCGGCAGGGTCCAGAGATACACCGCATGGTGCGGCATGCCCCAGTTGAGGATATTGCTGACCGCATTCAGATGCGCGCCGCGATGGTGATACACCACGCCCTTCGGGTCGCCGGTGGTGCCCGATGTGTAGCTCATCGAGATCGCGTCCCACTCGTCGGCCGGCGGCTGCCAGTCGTAATTCGGATCGCCTTCCGCGAGGAAGGCTTCGTAGGTGATCTCACCGAGCAATTCGCCGTCCTGGCAAACCGGATCGTCGATGTCGATGACCAGCGGCTTCGGGTCGAGCAATGCCAGCGCCCTGCCGACAATCGGTGAGTACTCCCGATCGGTGATCAACACGCGGGCGCCGCCGTGCCGCAGCATGAACGCGACGGTCTCGGCATCGAGCCGCGTGTTCAGCGTGTTCAGCACGGCGCCGCACATCGGCACGCCGAACGCGGCCTCGTACATCGGCGGCGTGTTCGGTGCCATCAACGCGACTGTATCGTTCTTGCCGATGCCGCGGCGTGCCAGCGCGGACGCGAGACGGCGGCAACGGGTATAGGTTTCGCCCCAGGTGTAACGCTCGGCGCCGTGCACCACCGACAGCTTGTCCGGATAGACATACGCCGCGCGTTCGAGGAACGTCAGCGGCGTTAACGCTGCATAGTTGGCTTGGTTCCTGTCGAGGCCATGCAGATAGGCGCTATTGCCGCTCATGAGAGTCTCCGCTCTGCCAGTGCGTCCGCCTCATCATGGCGGGATGGGCTGCGTCCCTGGGTCGGTCCCAGGCAATTTATGTTATACGATTGCCACCGCCATCCGAACATAGCCGATGTGGCAGGCCGCCGCATGTTCACCCCACTGCCCGCCGCACCGCGACGCCGGCCACCACCAGCATGACGAGCGCGATCAGCGCCATCGGCCAGGCCTGCTGCAGCACGACCCCCACCGGCATGTCCTGCAGGAACAGCCCACGCGCGGCAATCAGCATGTAGCGCACCGGATCGGCGCGGGCGATGAACTCGACGGCTGGCGGCATGTTCTCCACCGGCGCCGCATAGCCGGACAGCACGATCATCGGCGACGCGATCACGAACACGCCGAGCATTGCCTGCTGCTGGGTGCGCGCCAGGCTGGAGATCGCCAGCCCGATCGCCGTGCCGGTCAGCGTGTACAGCACCAGCATCGCCTGAAGCAGTATCAGGTCGCCGCGAAACGGCAGCCGGAACCACAGCAGCGCGGCGACGATGACAATGTTGGCGTCGAGCATGCCGACGATGATGCCAGGCAGCGCCTTGCCGCACAGGATCTCCAGCGGCCGCAACGGCGTCACCAGCAATTGCTCCAGTGTGCCGAGTTCGCGCTCACGCGACAGCGCCAGCGCGCTGATCAGCAACGCCATGATCATCGACAGGACGCAGACCAGGCCGGGCAGGATGAACCAGGTGCTCTCCAGCGTCGGGTTGAACCAGTCGCGCGTCAGCAGCACCAGCGGCGTGTGGCCGGGATGCAATTCCGATGCGTAGCCGGCGACGATGTCCGCGGCGTAGCCCTGCAACAGCAGCGCGGTGTTGGAACGGCGGGCGTCAACCAGCAACTGCGCCTGCGCGGTGCGTCCGGCCAACACGTCGGCGGAGAAGGTCTGCGGCAGGTGCAGCACCGCGGCGACGTCCTTGGCGTCCAGCGCGGTCCGCGCCTGCCCCGGCGATTGCGGCGCCAGCACCACGTGGAAGGCGGGCGACGCGGCGAAGCGGCGCACCAATTCGGCGGACTGCGCGCCGGCATCCTCGTTCCAGATGCCAAGCGACACGTTGGTGACGTCGTAGTTGGCGGCGTAGGCGAACAACACGACCTGCACGATCGGCGGGATCAGGATCACCCGGCGCGTCTTCGGATCCTTCCAGAGCGCGACAAGCTCCTTCAGCATCAGCGCGAGGATGCGGCGGAACATCAGGAAACCTCGGCGCCAGTGGGACTCCCCCCCTTGAGGGGGAGGGTTGGGGAGAGGGGTCCGCGCGCAGCGACCGACGCGGTTCGCCCCCCCTCCCCAACCCTCCCCCTCAAGGGGGGAGGGAGTTTCTTGCTCCGATCGCTCAATCCAGCCTCCGCCGCGTCACCAGGACCGTGCCGGTCACCGCCAGAGTCGCCGCCACAGCGAGCGCTGCCAGGTTGGGCAGGAGCACCGGCCAGACGTCGCCCGCGAGGAACAGCGTTTGCAGGATCGACACCAGGTACCGCGCCGGCACCAAATAGGTGATGACGCGCAGCCACGCCGGCATGGCGGAGATGTCGAACACCATGCCGGACAGCATGAACGCCGGCAGCATTGTCGTCAGGAACGCCATCTGCGATGCGACGAACTGGTTGCGCGCCACCGTGGAGATGAACAGTCCCCAGCCAAGAGCGAACACCAGGAACAGCGACACGGCGGCGGCCAGCGCGAGCAAGCCGCCTCGGAACGGCACGCCGAACAGGAACACCGCGAGCAACAGCGATACCATCATGCTGCCGACGCCCAGCGCGAAGTTGCAGCCCAGCCGTGCCAGGATCAGCTCGCCAAGATGCGCCGGCGAGGCGAGCATGCTCTCCATCGTGCCGTGCTCCCACTCGCGCGACACGCCGCCGGCGGTCAGCAACGTGCCGGCCATCGTCATCACCATGGCGATCACGCCGGGGACGATGGCGTCGGCTGAGCGGAGTTCCGGATTGAACCAGTCGCGCACCTGCAACTCGATGCCGCCAGCCGATTTGAGCCGCTTCTCCTGTTGCTGGCCGGACAGCCAGACCTGGAGCGCGCCGCTGACGTAGCCGTCCAGGATGCGTGCGGTGTTCGGGTCGGTGCCGTTGACGTCCAGCGCCACGCTGGCCGGCCAAGCCGTGCTGTGGCCGAGGTGCTGCGTGAAATCCTCGCGCACCACGACGACGCCGCGCACTTGGCCGCTGGCGAGCGCGGCCTGCGCGTCGTGCATGCTGGCGGCGCGCTGGACCGAGAGATAGGGCGAGGCGTCCATTGCCTGGAGCAAGCCGCGCACGGTTTCCTCCGGCGCGTCAGCCACCAGGGCGACTTGCATGTGCCTGGCATCGAACGAGATGCCGAAGCCGAGCACCAGCAGCAGGACCAGCGGCATCAGGAAGGCGATCAGGATGGCGGATGGGTCGCGCAGGATATGCTTCAACTCCTTGCGCAGCAGTCCGCGCATGCGCATGGCGGCCGGAACACCTCTCTTGCTGCGCTGGCTTGGGGCGCGAAGCGGCTCACGGCCGCGCAGCGGATCGGCACGGCGCGTTGGGCCGGGTGAGGGACGCAACGCACGGGCGCTTTCTGCGTCCTGCTCGTCACCCGTGTCGCCGCGCGGCTCGCGCTGGTCCGCTTCGTGGCCCAGGCCCGCGAGGCCGGAGAGGTGTTCAGGCCGATCCGTCATGCTGCCTCGCTTCGCGCAGGGTCCTGCGCGACCAGGGCGATGAACGCGTCTTCCAGGGTCGGATCTAGCAGCGCCGGCGACCGCACTCCGGCGCGCAATTCGCCCGGGGTGCCGACCGCGGCGAGGCGGCCCTGGCTGACAATGCCGAGCCGGTCGCAATACTCCGCTTCGTCCATGAAATGGCTGGTGACCATGATGGTCACGCCGTCGTCGGCCAGCATCCCAATGCGGTTCCAGAACTCGCGCCGGGTCAGCGGATCGACACCCGAGGTGGGCTCGTCGAGAAACAGGATGTCGGGTGCGTGCAGCAGCGAGGCGGCCAGCGCCAGCCGCTGCTTGAGCCCAAGCGGCAGGTCGCGCGAGACGGTGTTGGCGACGCCGCCAAGGTCGAAGCGATCCAGCGCCGACGCGATCGCGCGCGCCTGTGCCGCGCGGCCCAGGCCATAGACCCGGGCGAAGAAGCGCAGGTTCTCCCGCACCGACAGTTCCGCATAGAGCGAGAAGCGCTGCGCCATGTAGCCGACGCGCGAGCGGGCCGCGGCGGGCGCGTGCAGCATGTCCCGCCCGGCCACCCGAGCACTGCCGCCCGACGGAGGCAGCAGGCCGCACAGCATGCGGAAGATGGTGGACTTTCCGGCGCCATTCGGACCCAGCAGGCCGAAGATTTCCCCCCGCTGCACGGCGAAGCTGACATGGTCCACGGCGACGAACGCGCCGAAGCGACGCACCAGGCCGTGCACCTCGATGGCGGTCGCGGCACCAAGCTTCTCCCCCTCCCCGTGAGGGAGGGGGTCGGGGGGAGGGGTGCGTACATCCGCCTGCCACGGCTGTCCCGACCCCTCCCCCCAACCCCCTCCCTCAAGGGGAGGGGGAGAATTTTTCGCCAGCCGGGCGATGAACCCGTCCTCGAAGCGCGGCGGCAGCGGCTCCAGCGCGGTGCCGCCGAGTGCCTCGGGCGACGGAGGCACGGCCCTGTCGCGCAGCACGATGCGCAGCGTGTCGCCGGCGACCAGCGCATCCAGCACCGCGGGATCGCGTGCCGCGCGCCGCGCGATGGCACGGCGACCGCCGGCGGGCACGGCCAGACGGAACACGCGCCCGCGCAACGGCGCGAGGAATTCGTCCGGCGGCGCGTCTGCCAGCAGCCTGCCTTGATGCAGCAGCAGCACGCGGCCGCAGCGCGCGGCCTCGTCCAGATAGGCGGTCGCCCATACCACGGCCATGCCGTCGGCACGGCCTTCCTCAAGCATCGCAGTAACGATCGCCCAGAGTTCGCGACGCGATAGCGGATCGACGCCGACCGACGGCTCGTCCAGCAGCAGCAGGCGCGGGCGGGACAGCAACGCGCAGGCCAGGCCAAGCTTCTGCTTCATGCCGCCGGACAGCTTGCCGGCGAGGCGCGTGGTGAACGGCGCCAGCCCGGTGAATCGCAGCAGCCGCGTGATGCGCGCGGCACGCAGGTCGCGCGGCATGGCGTGCAGGTCGGCGAACAGATCGAGGTTCTCCGCGACGCTGAGGTCTTCGTAGAGGCCGAATACCTGCGGCATATAGCCGATTGAGGGACGCACCGCGGCGGCATCGGTGGCCATGTCGCGACCAAGCACGCTGACCGCGCCGCCGGTCGGCAGGAGCAATCCGGCGATGAGCCGCAGCAGCGTGGTCTTGCCGGCGCCGTCGGGGCCGACCAGGCCGGTGATGATGCCCGGTTGGATGGCGGCGTCGATGCCGTCCAGCGCGACCGCGTCGGGATAGACGTAGCGGAGCCCGGTGATGGTGGCGATCGGGGTCATAATAACCTCTCCCGCTTCGCGGGAGAGGCATGCCCCCGGGCGCTTGACCCAGGGGTCGATGGTGCGCAGCACCGAGGGTGAGGGTGCCGCGTGCCGCACGGTGCCGAGCTTCGGCGGTCTTGGGTGGCGCGGAACAAGAGTGTGCGGCACGCGGCACCCTCACCCTCGACGCTTCGCGTCTCGACCTCTCCCGCGCAGCGGGAGAGGTTTCTTTGCGCGCGCACCCTCATTTGCTGGTCGCCAGATGGATCGTCACGGGCATGCCTTGGCGCACGCCATCATCGGGATTCTCCACGCGGATGCGCAGGCGATAGACAAGCTGCGTGCGCAATTCCGGCGTCTCCACGGTCTTCGGTGTGAACTCCGCGGCGGGCGACACGTAGCCGATATGCCCTCGATAGCTCCGGCCGGCATCGGTGCTCAGCGTCACCGGCGCCTCGGGCGCCAGCCGCGCCAGCAGAGGTTCGGGGGCAAAGGCGCGAACCCAGACCTCGCCATCGATCGCGATCGAATACACCGCGGCGGCGGGCAGCACGACAGTGCCGGGCTCAATGACCCGGGTCATGACCGTGCCGGCGCTCGGGGCGATGAGCCTGGTGCGCGCAAGCTCGGTGCGCGACAGCTCCAGCGTCGCTTCCGCGGCGCGCAAATTGGCCTTGCTCGCGTCGATGTCCTGGATGCGCGGGCCGTTGATCGCCTCGACCATCGCGGCACGGGTTTGCGCCAGATGCGCCGCCGCCGAGTCCAGTGCCATGCGCGAATCGTCAAGCTGCTGTTGCGACGAGACATTCCGCGCGGCGAGGTCCTTCTGCCGCGCGAACGTCGCCTGGGCGTCCGCCAGCGATGCCTGCGCTGCCGCGTAATTGGCGCGGGCCTGGTCGATGTCTTCCGGCCGCGTGCCGGCCAGCAATTCGTCGAGCTGGGCCTTGGCGGCGTCGCGACGTGCTTCGGCCAGCGCGGTCGCGTTCTGATAGGTCGCGGGGTCAACCTCGGCGACGGTTTCGCCCGGCCTCACGCGATCGCCCTCGCGCTTGGGCATCGTGACGAGCTTGCCCTCGATCTCGAACGCAAGATCCACCTGGCGGATTTCGACGTTGCCGTACAGCGTGCCGGGATCGGGGGAAGCTGCCAGCCGCTGGGCCAGCAGCCACGCAGCGCCGGCCAGCACAACCAGCACGACGACAACGACCGGAAGGCGCTTCATGCGAGAGGGTCCGTGATGAGGCGGCCAGATTATCCAGAATCCGGCATGCACCCTTTGATCCAGGTCAATTCGCCTGAAGCTGGGGTCGGCTATGGCGACGCTACCGGGGTCCCGTCCGCCACACGCCGGGGACCGCGCGGGGCGCAGCGACCTACGCTGCCAACAGCAGACGTCTGAGAGGCAACCATGCCGAACGCCATCACCCGCCGGACTTTCGGAGCCTCGGCGGCTATCGCGCTTGCCGCCCCGTTCATCCGCCGGGCCGCGGCCGCCGCGCCGATCCAGCTACGATGCTCGCTCGATACCGCGCCCTCGCATCCACGCAACGTCGCGTTCCGCGATTTCCTGGCCAAGGTCGAGGCCGCATCGGACGGCCAGATCACCACGAAGCTGTTCGAGAGCGGCGCGTTGTTCCCCGACCTTCAGGTGCTGAAGGCGGTGGTGCAGGGCCAGGTGGAGATGGCCTGCCCGGGCACCTGGACGATCACCGGCTTTGTCGCCGATGCGGATTTTTCCGAGTTGCCGGCATTCTACGGCCGGCCGATCGACCTGGTACGCAAGGCGACGGACGGCAAGGCCGGCGCATACGTCAACACCGAGATCAAGAACAAGCTGCACGTGCAGGTGCTGGGCGGGTGGTTCGATCTTGGCTTCTACAACTGGTTCTCCACCAGGAAGCCGCTGAACTCGCTGGACGACATCAAGAGCATGAAGATCCGCAGCCCTGGCGGTGTGCTGATCTCGTGGCGCATCCACTATCTCGGCGGCATTCCCAACGTCACCGCGTGGCCCGACGTGCCGCTGGCGATGTCGCAGGGTACGTTCGACGGGCTGATCAGTTCAAACGAAAGCTGCAACAGCGCCAAGCTGTATGATTCCGGGTTGCGCCACTCGTTGCAGGACCACCAGGGCATCGGGCTGTATGTGCCGCTGGTCAACCAGGATTTCTGGGCGAAGATCGGGCCCAAGCTGCAGGACACCGTGATGCAGCTATGGTCCGAGAACCTGCCTGCCTATCGCGCCAACACGGCGAAGTCGCAGGAGCACGCCCGCGAGGAGCTGGCGGCGCGTGGCGTGACGTTCGTTGACGTGTCGCAGGCCGATCTGGATGCGGAACATGCGAAGATGGTGGGAGAGCAGGACAAGGCGGTGCAGGACGCGCATATCTCGCCGGAGTTGGTGAAGCTGGTCATGGCGGATGTGGGCGTCTGACCGCGGCGTACTGACATACGGACAACATGGCATGCGCCGTTCTGTGTGTGGCACGCGCCTTTCGTGTCATGGCCGGCGAAGGCCGGCCACCCGCGACTTTGCCGTGTGCAACGAAGGAAAGCCGTGGGTGGTCGGCGTTCGCCGGCCATGACACGGCACACGGAAGGAGCGTGCCACACACAGAGGACGCGCGCCACACACGGAAGGCGCGTGCCACATCGCGGAGGGTCGATCTCCTCGGCGATTGGCAGCAGATCACAAACATTACGCGACGCTCATGCTCCGGCATCGAAATGGCGGCTTGACGGAGCGGAACCGAGCGGTGCAGTAACCTTTGCCGCCAACTGCAAACGTCCGAGAGGCACCCATGCCAGACACGATCACCCGCCGGGCCTTCGGGGCCTCGGTGGCCGTTGCCCTTGCAACCCCGTTCATCCGCCGGGCCGATGCGGCCGCGCCGATCGAGCTGCGATGCTCACTGGACACCGCGCCGTCGCATCCACGCAACGTGGCGGTGCGCGACTTCCTCTCGAAGGTCGAGGCGGCGTCGAACGGCCAGATCACCACCAAGCTGTTCGAGAGCGGTTCGCTGTTCCCCGACCTGCAAGTGGTGAAGGCGCTGGTGCAGGGCCAGGTGGAGATGGCCTGTCCCGGCACCTGGACCATCACCGGCTTCGTCCCCGACGCCGATTTTTCGCAATTGCCGGCGCTGTACGGCCGACCGCTCGACGCCGTGCACAAGGCGACCGACGGCAAGGGCGGTAAATTCGTCAACCAGGAGATCACCAACAAGCTGCATATCGAAGTGCTCGGCGGCTGGTTCGATCTCGGCTTTAACAATTGGTTCTCGACCCGGAAGCCGCTGAATTCGCTGGCCGACCTGGCGGGCATGAAGCTTCGCAGCCCGGGCGGCGTGCTGAACTCCTTCCGCATCCGTTTCTTCGGCGGCATTGCGAATGTCACGGCGTGGCCGGACGTGCCGCTGGCCATGTCGCAGGGCACATTCGACGGGCTGATCAGCACCAACGAGAGCACGCGCAGTTCCAAGCTGTACGATTCCGGCATGCGGTATTCGTTGCAGGACCGGCAGGGCATGGGTCTGTACGTGCCACTGGTCAACCAGGCATTCTGGACGAAGATCGGGCCAAAGATGCAGGAGGCGATGCTGAAGATCTGGGCAGACAATCTGCCGGGCTGGCGCGCCAACAGCGCCCAGTCACAGGAGAATGCGCGCAAGGAGCTGACCCAGCACGACGTCAAGTTCGTCGACGTTTCGCAGCCCGAACTGGATGCGACGCACGCCAAATTGCTCAAGGAGCAGGATAAGGCGGTGGCAGACGCGCATATTTCGCCGGAGCTGGTAAAGCTGGTCATGGCGGATGTCGGCGTCTGAGCATTCACCGATTGCGCATCCCGGTCTCAGGCGGTTTTTTGCCGCGTGGGACCGGGTCGAGCGCACCCTGGTAGGATTGCTCGGGGCGATCGCGCTGGCGATCGCCGTGGTACAGGTGTTCGGGCGCTACATCGACCCGGCGGGCGCGATCACCTGGGCCGAGGAAGTCATCGTCTACATCATGGTCTGGGGGATCATGATCATCGCCAGCCAGCTGGTGCGCACCGATGGCCAGGTGCGCCCGGACCTGGTGTTGCGCATGTTGCCGCCCGGCGTGCAGCGGTGGGTCGAGGTGTTCAACTGCCTGGTGGCCATCGCCTTCACCTTCGGCATGGTCTGGTACGGCTGGGACGTCGTCAGCACCGCGGTGTTGCTTGACCAGCGCAGTTCCTCCGATCTGCAATTCCCGATCTGGATCTACTACACCGCGCTGCCGGTCGGCGGCGCGCTGATGCTGATGCGCTACGTCATCCGGCTACTGCGTTACTTGTTCTTTTTCGACGCGCGAACGATGTCGGTCGGCCACACGCTGGTGCTCGCGCACGAGGTGGGTGCCGAGCTTGCCTTGACGATCCACGAAGCGCCGCACGAATAAGCCGGCCGCGCGATGGCAGCCATCGGCTTCCTGGTGTTGTTTTTCGGCCTGCTCGCGGCCGGCATGCCGATCTTCCTGGTGCTCGGCGCCTGCGCGGCGGTGCTGTACTTCGTGTCCGGCCAGCCGATGATCGGGCTGGCGCAGAACATGATCGACCAGCTCAATTCGACCACGCTGATGTCGCTGCCGTTGTTCGTGATGGCAGCGGCGTTCATGCGGCGAGGCGGGGTGGCGCAGGCGCTGGTGGATCTGTCGGCGGCGTGGCTGGGCGGGGTGAAGGGCTCGCTCGGCCTTGTCGCAGTGGTGTCGTGCGCGCTGTTCGCGGCGATTTCGGGTTCGTCGGTGGCGACCGCGCTGGCGATGGGCACCATCCTGCTGCCGGCGATGTTGAAGCGCGGCTATCCGCGGGGGTTCTCGCTGGGCGTGCTGGGGGCGTCTGGCACCATCGGCGTGGTGATCCCGCCGTCGCTGGCGTTGATCCTGTATGGCATCGTGACAGAGCAATCGGTGCCGCGATTGTTCCTGGCGGGCATCGTGCCCGGGCTGCTGCAAGCCGGCGCGTTCTTCCTGTGGGTACTGTTCTATGCCCACCGCAAGAACTTCCCCGTCGAGCCGTCGATGCCGTTGCGCGACCGGCTGCGCGTCACGGTGCGGGCGCTGCCTGCCATGGCGGTTCCGGTC
>DATHNI010000175.1:0-10590 GCA_035486135.1 Acetobacteraceae bacterium | reverse complement strand
GGCGAGATCGAGATGGTCATCCCCTATCAGCTCCAGGCACTGCACGGCGCCGGCGGCGCGCTGACGGAGGTGGAGGTGGCGACGCTACAAGGCGTTGCCCGGCGGGTTCCGGCGGATGTGCTGCTGCCGTTCTTCGGATTGTCGATGGACCTGGGGCCGATCGCGGCGTGGGGCCTCGACAGCGTGCAGCATCACGTCAGGATCAATCCGGCGACCTGCGCAACGAGCCTGCCAGGGGTGTTCGCGATCGGCGATGTGGCGACCTATCCGGGGAAGTTGAAACTCATCCTTCAGGGCTTCTCCGAGGCGGCGGTTGCGGCGCATGCCATCTTCGGGGTGGTGCATCCGGGAGAGGCGCTGCATTTCGAATATTCGACGACGAAAGGTGTGCCCGGCGGGTGACAGGCGCCGGTCCTGTCGTTCCCGGCACGACACGGTTTACCAAGAGCATTTCCAACGTAACGACATGCGGCTATCCTGCACCCGGATCGTGCAGCGCGCCACGAAGCCAGCGACACGAGGGGATGCGATGCAATTCGGCCGCCATAAGCTAACGCTGTGTAAGTACGGCTGGATGCTGCATGCGGGGCCGTTCATCGGAAAATGCTTCGAGCTGTATGGCCAATACAGCGAATCCGAAGTGAACGTGCTGCGAGCGTTCGTCAGGCCGGGTGATACCATTCTGGATATCGGTGCGAATATCGGCGATCTGACCGTGCCGATGGCGCGGATCGTGGGAGAGCAGGGGCGGGTCTATGCGGTCGAGTCGAATTCCGACACCTATCATGTGTTGTGTGCCAATCTCGCTCTGAACGGCATCCGGAATGTGAAGGCACTCAACTGCTTCATCGCCGACTCGCCGGAGGTGGACATGTCGGGGCCCTGGGGCAAATACGGCTTTGTCAGCGCGATCTGGGGTGCGACGGTGGTTTCGATCGATTCCCTCGGCATCGAATCCTGTTCCTTCATCAAGATCGATGTCGATGGCAAGGAGCTGGAGGTGCTGAAAAGCGCGAACGGCCTGATTGGAAAGAACCGGCCGATCCTCTATTTCGAAAACGATGACCGGGGGGTATCTCCGGCGTTGTTGGATCACGCGATGCGGCTGGGGTACGATGTTTATTGGCATCCGGCACCGATCTTCGATGCGGCCAATTTTTTTGGTAACCCGATCAACCACTGGGCTCCCAACAACATCATGTCCCTTATGGTGCTGGGAATACCGGGTGAAAGACGGGAACAGTACAAGATCGGCCTGAAGAGGATCGCGGACAAGGAAGCGTGGTGGGACCAGGTGCTCAACACGCAGGCATCGGGCGGAACCTAGTGTTGTTATCCTGACGCGTCGATACCGTTTCTGCCACACTTGAAAGGCCGACGCGATGCGTCAGTCCACAAGTAGATTCACCACAAAGGCACGAAGGCACAAAGATTGATCTATCGTCCCTCGTGTCAGGGCCGGCGGAGGCGGGCCACCCACGACTTTGCTGCACGCAACAAAGGAAAGTCGTGGGTGGCCGGCCTTCGCCGGCCAGGACGCGGAACGAGCGTGGTGCGTTGGCCGTACATCAGTATTTTCGCGGGTTGGTATTAAGGCCTTCGTGCCTTCGTGCCTTTGTGGTGAATCTGCTTGCGGACTGACGGCGGCCAAGGACCAGGCGTCAGGATCACCACACCAGCCCGCGCTATCCCCCCGTGCGATATGCGAACGCGAACCTTCTTAAATTACGAAAACCCGGAGAAATCCGGCTTCCGCTTTTCCATGAAGGCGGCGAACGCCTCCTGTGCCTCGGGCGAGGCCAGGCGCTCGGTGAACAACCCGATCTCTTCCTGAATCCGGCCGGCCACGTCCGGCACGCCGTGCTTGATCAGCCGCTTGGTCAGCCGCACCGCCTGGGGTGGCAGCGCCGCCAGCCGCCGCGCCATCTCGCGCGCCGTGTCCATCAGGGCCGCGTCATCCACCACTCGGTTGACCAACCCCCATTCGCACGCGGTGGCAGCGTCCAGCGGCTCACCCAGCAGCAGCATCGCGCTCGCACGCTGGTGGCCGAGCAAGCGCGGGACGAGCAATGAACTGGCCGCTTCCGGCACCAGGCCGAGACTGGTGAACGGCATCACGAAGCGCGCCGAACGCGCCGCGACGATCAGGTCGCAATGCAGCAGCATCGTCGTGCCGACGCCGATCGCCGCGCCGTTCACCGCGGCGATCAACGGTTTTTGCAACGACCAGAGCGCCGGCAGGAAGCGGCTGCCACCGCGCGGCGCATTGTTCGCGCCCTGAAAGTCCTTCACGTCGTTGCCCGAGGTGAAGGTGTCGCCGGTGCCGGTCAGCAGCACGGCGCGGATCGCCGGATCGGCGTCCGCGCGTTCGAACGCGGCGCTGACCGCTTCGTACATGTCGCGCGTCAACGCGTTCTTTTTCTCCGGCCGGTTGAACCTGATCTCCAGCACGCTATCGGTGTTCGAGACCACAACGTGATCGGTCATCGTCATTCCCCCCGTGACGTTATGGGCCTGCCGAACATGACCCGGGATCACATTCGGCCATCAGCTCGCGTAGTCTGGCTCCTCGCGGTCCAACACGCGCCGCCAGGCGTCGAGATGCAGGCGCGCATCGATTTTCTCGCCCCAGGCACCGTGCCAATGGCGGCGCGCACCCTCCGGCAACTGGCGCAACGGCAGGCCGGTCGACATGGCGGTGAGCTGGTACATCACCGTGCGCTCGGCGATGAACAACTCGTCGAATGCATCATGCACCGAGGGACCGGCGACGGTCACGCCATGACCGCCCATCACCAGGATGCTCGCATCGCCCATCGCCGCGGCGAGGCGGTCGCCTTCCGCGTTCGAATCCGCCGGCGCGAGGCCGCCATCGTCCACCGCAACGCGATCGTTCAGCAGCAGGTTGTTGTGGTGCGCCAGCGCAAGCCGGGGCGTTTCCAGCAGCGACAGCGCGGTGAGCCAGCGAGGATGCACGTGCAGGATGCAGGTCGCCTCCGGCTTTTGCAGATGAATGCGGGCGTGGATGTAGAACGCGACCTTGCGCAGCTCGCCCGTGCCGCGCAGCACACGGCCGTCGAGGTCGCAGACGATCAGCGAGCTTGCGGTCAGTTCTTGGAACAGGTGGCCGCGTGGGTTGATCAGGAAGCGCGGCGCATCGTCCGGCCGGGCTTGCGGCAGCACCAGCGAATTATGATTGCCGATTTGCTCGTTCCAGCCGAGGCGTGCCGCGATGCGAAACACCGCCGCCATGTCGCAGCGCAGCCGCCATTCCGCCTGGTCGGCATCGGTCGAGGAGAGCGTGTGGACGATGGCGGACATGGGCGCGGCCTTGCTGCTGGACGACGTGGCGAATTCTGCGCGCACGAGTTCGCATTGCAAGGGCAGGGCAATCGCATTTGCGGACAATCCCTCTCCGGGGGGCCGGCCCGAGGTCCGTGCGACGCGCTCTGCTGTGAGCATTCAACACGGAGCACACGAAGAACCACGGAGCAGCACGGAGAGGCTTTCCCGGTGAGGCAGGCTGCGGCGACTGCCGCGGGCAACAGTCACTATTATCGAACGAGGCATCATGCATTATTATTGAATTCCGTGCCGCAGCACGCGGCTCCAAGCGGCAAGGCTCCGTGGCACTCCGTGGTTCTTCGTGCTTTTCGTGTTGAAAGCTTGCAGCAGAGCGCGTCGCACGGACCTCGCAGGTATCACCGCTAGCCCGCGCCGGTGTCGCCGCTAGCCCGGGCCGCGCGACCGGCCCGGCGTCACCCCGAACGCCGCGCGAAACGCCGCGCCGAACGCCGGACCACTGGAGTAGCCGACCGACGCCGCGGCACGCGCCGGCGTGGCGCCCTGCGCCAGCGACGCCAGCGCTTCGGTCAGCCGCAACTGCCGCCGCCACGCCTGGAAGCTCATCCCGGTGTCGCGCCGGAACAATCGCGCCAGCGTGCGCGCCGAGGCCCCCGCGACGTCGGCAAACGCCTCCAACCCACGCGGGTCCGCCGGATCGGCCAGTAGTGCCTCGGTGACCCGTTGCAACCTCGGATCGCGGCACGCCGGCACCGATATCGGCCGGGTCGCGGCGCGGCCGATCTCGTGCAGCGCCAGCGCGACGACGTGCCGCACCGGACCATCCTCGTCCCACATCACCGGTTCCTCGCACGCTGCCAGGATCAGTTCGCGCAGCAAGGGCGACACCGCGACCACGGTCACTGCGTCCGGCCCGGCGCGCGCCGCGTCCTCGCGCAGGAACAGCCCGCGCATGCGCAGTCCTGCTGGCATGCGCGTGACGTGCCGGGTCTGCGCCGGCATCCATAGCCCGGTGCCGGGTGGCACGATGAACAACGCCGCCGCGGTCACCACCCGCATGACGCCGTCAATCGCATGCAGCAACTGCGCGCGCGGATGCTGGTGCCAACCGGTGTCATGCCCCGCACCATAGTCGAACGCATAGCCGACGAGCGGGCGCGGGGCTTGCTCGAACCGGTGGATGCGGGAGCGATCGGGCTGTCCGATTTGCGACAAACTATGACCGTACGTCGAAAGCGGGACACTCTAAGCTGCCGGCCGGCCGGTAGCCAGCCTTGCCGGCATGGCCGCAGTTTGGTGGAGCACCACGGTGCCCGCGGAAACGAGAGCACCTCGGTGCCCGCGGAGACAAGAGCGCCTCGGTGGCCGCGAATACGAGAGGACGACGATGAGCCCGAACACCCGCCTGATCGCCTTTATCAACGCGGCGCACAGTGTCACGCATTACTCGCTGCTGATCCTGCCGACCGCGGTGCTCGCCATGGTGGCGCCGGGCGGGCGGTTCGGCGATTCGTACGCGCCGGTCCTGGCGCTCGCGACCGGGATGTTCGTGCTGTACGGGCTGTTCTCGCTGCCGCAGGGCTGGATCGCACAACGCCTCGGGCGGCCGGCGCTGATGACGCTGTTCTTCCTCGGCACCGGCGTGTCGATGGCGGCGACCGCGTTCGCTCCTTCGCCGATGATGCTGGCGCTGGGACTGGCGGCCACTGGGTTGTTCGCCGCGATCTACCACCCGATCGGCACCGCCATGCTGGTGGACGCCGCGGGCGACAAGCCAGGCCGGGCCATCGGCGTCAACGGCGTGTTCGGCAACCTGGGCGTCGCAGCGGCGCCCGTAATGACGGCCTTCCTGGCGCATCAGGCCGGCTGGCGCGCCGCCTTCCTGGTGCCGGGTGTGGTGTGCGCGGTGCTCGGCCTGATGTGGATGCGGGTGCCGTCGCCGGAGGGAGCGATCCGTCGCTCGGGCCGGCCGTTCCCGGAGATCCCGAGGCACCTCGTGCGCCGCGCGGTGGTGGTGCTGCTGCTGATCGCCGTCGTCTCCGGGCTGGTGTTCAACGCGTTCACCTTGCTGCTGCCGAAGCTGATGCAGGAGAGGCTGGGTGGCGATCCGCGCATGCTGCCGCTGGTGGGGGTTGCGGCGTTCCTCGCCACGCTGTGCGGCGCGCTGACCCAATTCACCGTCGGCCGGATGATCGACCGCACGACGCTGAAGCGTGTGTTCCTGCCGGTGAGCGTGCTGCTGGTGCCCGGGTTAGTGGGGGTGTCCTACGCGCGAGGCTGGCTGGTGCTGCCGTTGGCCGCGGTGGTGGCGGCGGCGATCTTCGGCCAGGTCACGGTGAACGAGACGATGACCGCGCGATACATCTCCCCCGTGCTGCGGGCGCGGATGTATTCGGTGCGGTTCTTCGTCGGGTTCCTCGGAGCCGCGGCGTCGGCGCCGATCGTCGCGTGGTTATACGAACGTACCGGCAGCCTGACAGCGGTGACCCTGGTGCTGGCGGGGTTCGGCGTAGTGACGCTGGGCTGCGCTCTGGCCTTCCCGGACCGGAGGGAAGAATTGCAGCCGGAACTGTGGGCGGAGGCGAGTGGCGAGGCGGGTGTGGTGATGGCGGCGGAATAGGGGGAGCGTTGCCATCCTCCCGTAGCATGACGGGAGCAGCGGCAAACCGCCCGGAACGCGGCGGGCTGCCTGATCGTGCTTGTTAACGGTCCGGAAGGCTTGCGGCATCCATGCTCTATGGCAGCGGCATGGGGTAGCTTCCATGATACGACCATGATCCGCTTCTCGCAGCATATGGAGCAGCAGCTTGCGGACAGGCCTGAGCTTCGGCAGGAATGGATCGAGGCGACGATCGCCGACCCGGATTGGAGCGCGCCTGATCCGGACCCGGCGCCGACCCGGTCCCACAAGGTGATAGCCGCGTTCGGTCGTCGTGTTCTGCGGGTTGTGCATCGGCCAAGTGGAACCGATGTTCTCGTGGTCACGGCCCATTTCGACAGGGGAGCCCGGCGGCGATGATTAAGACCAGCTACGACCCCGAGGCAGATGCGTTTGCCGCGCGCTTCGCTCCGGCAGGCACCGCTACTGCGGAAACGCGCGAGGTAGCGCCTGGGGTCATGCTCGACTTTGATGCACAAGGAAGCGTCATCGGTGTCGAGGTGCTCAGCGTGCGCCTGCGCCTCGCGGGGGGATATCGCGCTGCGGCGGGGCGGAAGTCGGCAGCCGAGTGAACGGCGACACGCGCACGGTTCCCGCAGCGGTTCATAATAGCTGTTCTTGTCGTCACGCCGCGCTGCGTCACCTCGTCGCGGCGTGCGGTCGCAGCATCGGCACTGGATCCGCCGCCGCCTCGGGCTCCGGCACGCGATTGTGCAGTATCGAGGCGAGCAATGCGCCGATGATCAGGTTCATCACCGCATTCAATAGCGGCGGCAGCACCGACAGCGGGCCGAAGTTCAGCCCGGCGAGCACGGCGCCGAGACCGGAATTGTAGATGCCGACGTCGAACATGATGGCACGCGCCTGGCGTTCCGGCAGTCTCAGCACCTTGGCCAGCGCGTAGGCAACGGCGAGGTTGATCACGGTGAGCAACGAGGTGACCGCCGCCACCACCGGCACCCAGTCGAGATTCTGCTGAATTGCCGGCGCGGAATGGCTGATCAGCGCGAGCTCTATGAGATAGAGCAGGATCGACGACAGCAACGGCAAAAGCGGTTCGGCCTGCCGAATGCGGTGTTCCCCGGCGCTGTAGCGGACGACTAGACCGATCGCCACCGGCACGACGACAAGCTGCAGCATCTGCTTCAGCAGGACCAGGAAATTGACCGAAACGTATTTGCTCGCCAGCACCGAGGTGAAGGCTGGCGTGAGAATCGGCGAGAGCAGGGTGTGGATGAAGGTGAGGCTGATCGCCAGTGCGACCGAGCCGTGGGCGATGAAGGTGAACAAATTCGAGGACACGCCGGCCGGCACCGAGCCGTCCAGAATGGTGCCCGCTGCGAGCGCCGGCTGGTGGCTATAGAACAGGTGCGCCGCCGCGACCGCGGCCAATGGCACGGTGATCCACTTGATGACGAACCCGCCGATCACCGCCTTCGGTCGCGCGAAGACTTCACCGAGCGATCCCACGGTCAGTTTCAGGCTCATCAGCATGATTACGCCGCCCAGCATGTAGGTGGCATAGGGTGTCAGCGCCGTGAACGGGCTCGGCACCAGATAGGCAACGACGCCGAAGACGATCAGCCAGAGCGGCATCAGCTTGTTGAGAATGAAGCGTGCTGTTTGCATTGGTTCCTCCCTGCGCCCGGAGCCGCTGGCCGCGCGTGCCCGGTGTCTGACGCCGTCCCGGCCTGCGGCCGGCGGACAGACACGCGGTCATGCGTCAGAACATTGATGATTTGGTCAGAACAAACGGCCGGCCACGAAGGTTCGACGTCGCAGGTGGGCGGCGGGCCTGATGGCGCACGGTTCGGGATAGGGCCGATGGCTGCGTGCCGGCTGCACGGCCGGACAAGCTGGTTCAGTACTGTAGCGCAACGCGTCCTCTTTGAGCTTCCTCGGGCAGCAATCTGTCACTCCGCCTGTAGAGCCGCAAGAAGTGCGCCCGATATTTAAGATTGCAAAAAATTGATTGAGCGTCCATCCGATGCCAATCGGTGTGGCGCGCAACGTTAGATCTTCCGGCTGTCATAGGCCCAGTGCAGCAGAGCCTGACGTTGCCGCCGCCGGCAGGTCAGGTCGCACGGTTCGCAGTTGCGCTCGATCTGCCTGACGTGCCGGCGAATTGCCTTCCAGCGCTTGATCTGCCGCTGGTCCTCCTGCGGCATGCGGCGGCCCATGAAGTAGCGGCAATACCATTGGAACCAGCCGCGTGGATCGTCCGGATGGATCCATCCCTTCTGCTGCCAGACCGATAACGGCTGGCTGGCATCGACACCGAAAAAGTTCAGCGACGGGTCGCGGCGCTGCGGCGACAGCTTCGCGTGGGCGAACCAGCTCGCGGGAAACTCTGCTCCGCAGTCCGTCATGTATTTACCGCCGAACACGCCCAGCGCCAGCATCGCCTGCGGCGTCAGTTCCGGCTTGAACTCCGCATCGAAATTCTGGCCGACCGGCGCGACGCATTCATAGCGGTAGCCCTGCTGCATCCTGTCGTTCACAACGATGATACGGCGACGTGTTGGCAACCTGATCAATCCCACTGTTCGGCCTGGCTGCACCATACCCGACCTCCGCCCGCCCAAGACGGCAGCATGGCTCGGGATGGCTCACCGCACGCGGTAGAATACCACGCGCTGCGTCTCCTCCTGCTTTAGCCGCTGGCGCACCATCAGCAGGTCCCGCCAGCTCACATACCCGACCAGCTTGCCGTCTGCCCGTGCGATCACCGGAAGGTGCGCGACGTTGGCATGCATCATGCGATCGATCAGCCCCTCGAGGTATTCGTCGGGACAGGCAACCTCCGGCTTCTGGCCGGCGAGCAATTCACCCAGCGTGCTCTGGCGATGTTTTCCGCCACGGCGCCATGCCAGTACCTTCGGTGGATCGACGATCCCCAGCACGCGCCGCGCGGCATCGACCACCGGGAAGCTCGGATGTCTTGTATCGGGGCTGGTAAGGAAGGCAGCGGCCTGGTGCAGGGTCATGCTGTCCGGCATCGTCTGCACGTCGGTCACCATGATCTCGTGCACACGCATCAGGCTGAAAGGATCGACGCGATATTCCCGCGCCAGGTGATGGCCGCGGCGCGCCACCTTCTCCGTCAGGATCGAGCGGCGCATCAGCAGCACGGTGACCAGGTGCGCGGTGGCGCAGGCGGCAATCAGCGGCAGCAGCACGTGGGTGTTGCCGGTCAGTTCGACCGCGAAGAACGTGGCGGTCAGTGGCGAGCGCATCGTGCCACCCATGGTCGCGCACATGCCCAGCAGAGGCCAGAAGCCCGGGCTCGCCGCCGGCAGGAAACCGGCCAGCACCGCGCCCATCCCGCCGCCCATGATCAGCAGTGGTGCCAGCACACCGCCGGAGGTGCCCGAGCCAAGCGCGACCGACCAGATGATCGCCTTGACGGCCAGCAGCACGATGGCCGCCGCAGGGAGCGTGTGGCCTTGCAGCATCTGCGCGATGTTGTCGTAGCCGACACCAAGCGCCTGCGGCTCGATCAGGCCGCCGATGCCGACCACCAGGCCGCCCAGCATCGGCCACCACATCCAGTGGATCGGCAGCTTCAGGAAGGCGTCCTCGCAGCCATAGACAAGCTGGGTCAACACGCCGGACAGCAGGCCAGCCAGCAAGCCGACGAAAATCCAGCAGCCCAGGGCAGCGAACGAGGTGTCCATGCCGCCGTGGAACGGAAACAGCGGCGATGGCATGTGCAGCCAGGTGCGTTCGACCTCGGCGACGATCGCGGCGGCGGCGACCGGAATGAAGCTGCGCGGTGTCCATTCGAACAGCAGCAATTCCACCGCCAGCAGGATGGCGGCGATCGGCGTGCCGAACACGGTGGTCATGCCGGCGGCGGCGCCGGCCACCAGCAGCGTTTTCCGCTCGGTGTCACTGACCGGCAGCATCTGCGCGATCAGCGAGCCGATCGCTCCGCCGGTCATGATGATCGGGCCTTCGGCGCCGAACGGTCCGCCGGTGCCGATGGCGATCGCCGAGGACAGCGGCTTCAGGATCGCCACCTTGGCGTCGAGCCGGCTGCGCCCGAGCAAGATGGCCTCGATCGCTTCGGGGATGCCGTGGCCGCGGATCTTGTCGCTGCCGTAGCGCGCCATCAGCCCGACGATCAGGCCGCCAGCCACCGGCACCGCGACCGCAGCCAGGCCGAGCGGCGAGTGCGCCAGCGGCAGGTCCGCCAGCGAGAGGCGGCCGAAATAGGCGAGGTTGGTGCTCAGCCGGATGAGGTCCAGCAGCACGATGCCGGTCAGCACGCCGGCGGTGCCGACGATGACCGCGATGCCGGCGATCAGCAGCACGCGCGGGCTGGTGGTGAAATCGCCCAGGTGTTTGATGCCCTCGGCGAGCGCATGCCCAACGGCCGGGGCGACGCTTTTGGGCGTCCCTGTCATACTACTCACGTCCGTCGATGGCTCCGCTTGGGGGGTGTGTCGAAATATCGTGATACGATATATAGGTGGAAAGGCGAAGGGGCGAAAGATGACCGGTCAGCGCATGACACGATTGCGTGCGGCGGTGACGCCGCAATTGGAACGGCGCGACTACCAGACGCTGTCGGAATTCCGCCACCTGTTGCAGCGCTTCCTGGCGTTCAGCCAGGCGGCGGCGCA
>DATHNI010000174.1:0-17126 GCA_035486135.1 Acetobacteraceae bacterium | reverse complement strand
CAGCACCGAGGTCATGCCCTCGCGCATGTCCTCCCCGACAAGTTGCAATTGATCCTTCTTGCCCATCCCCTCGGCGTATTTCGTCACCACGCGGGTCAGCGCCTGGCGGAAGCCAGCCAGATGCGTGCCGCCGTCACGCTGTGGGATGTTGTTGGTGAAGCACAGCATCGTCTCGTGGTAGCTGTCGTTCCACGCCAGCGCGAACTCGACGCGCACACCCTCGGCCTCGACCGGGGCGCGCAGCGAGATCGGTGGCGTGAACACCGGCGTCTTGCCGCGGTCCAGCCACTCGACGAACGCCACGAGGCCGCCCTCGTAGTGCATGGTGACTTCCTGCGGCGGCGTGTGCCGCTCGTCCACCAGGCGAATGGTCAGGCCGGAGTTCAGGAACGCCAGTTCGCGCAGGCGGCGCTCGAGCAATGCGAAATCGAATTCGGTCTTGGTGAAGGTCGCGGGGCTGGGCTTGAAGGTAACCTCGGTGCCCGTGACATGCTCTGTGACCGGGCCGACCTGCGCCAGCGGCGCCTCGGCGTCGCCATTGCGGAAGCGAATGAAATGCTCCTGGCCGTGCCGCCAGATGCGCACCTCCATCCACTCCGACAGGGCGTTGACCACCGCCGCGCCGACGCCGTGCAGCCCGCCGGACACCTTGTAGGAGTTCTGGTTGAATTTGCCCCCGGCGTGCAGCCGGGTCAGCACGACCTCGGCGGCGGAGACGCCTTCCTCCGCGTGGATGTCGGTCGGGATGCCGCGGCCGTTGTCGCGCACGGTCACCGAGCCGTCGCCGTTCAGGATCAGTTCGCACCGCGAGGCGAACCCGGCCTGCGCCTCGTCCACCGCGTTGTCGATGATCTCGAACGCCATATGATGCAGGCCGGAGCCGTCATCGGTGTCACCGATATACATGCCGGGGCGGCGCCGGACGGCATCCAGCCCGCGGAGGACCGAGATGGACGATGCGTCGTACGCGTCGCCATTGGCGGGGTCAGACTCGGAAGGCGGCAAGGCAGAATCGGACATGCCGGCGGGAGACTCCAGGGTGTGGTTGGATACTCTAGATATATAGCTGCTACCCGGGCGGCCGGACAGGGGGAACCGTCAGACCGGACAGCGAAAAGCGCGTGTCCGGACGCAGGGTTCCGCCGCCGGTTTGGAAGCCTTCCGCAACGCCCGCGAGCGGCAGGAAGACCTCGGCGTCGGTGCCGGTGATCAGGGTCTGCGCCGGCAGGGCGGCCAGTGCCGCGAACAGCGCCGCCCGGCGATCCGGATCCAGGTGCACCGCCGGCTCATCCAGCAGCAACATGGGGGCGAAGCCGCGCGCCTCGGTGATCACCGCTGCGTGGGCCAGGATCAGGCCGATCAGCAGCGCCTTTTGCTCGCCGGTGCTGGCCAGCGCGGCGGCGGTGCCGGTCGTGGCGTCGGCCAGCCCCATGTCGGTGCGGTGGGCGCCCAGCGCCGTGGTGCCGGCGGCCGCATCGCGCGTGCGGTTGGCCGCCAGGCCGGCCCGCAGCCAGTCCTCCACGGCGAGCGCGGGCTCGGTCGCCAGGCGTTGGGCGATCGGGCAGACCAGGTCGATC
Source organism: Acetobacteraceae bacterium (assembly GCA_035486135.1). GTDB lineage: Bacteria > Pseudomonadota > Alphaproteobacteria > Acetobacterales > Acetobacteraceae > JASHVB01. The sequence goes on along the minus strand of DATHNI010000174.1, from coordinate 15,549 downwards.
CGCGCGGCCGGAAACGCGCCGACGGCGCCACCCCGCAGCGCCGCGTTCAGGCGTCCGATCAGGGCCAGGCGCGCCGCGGTGGCGGCCACCGCGTGCCGCGCCATTTCGTCCTCCAGGCCGGCCAGCCAGGACGGGTCCTGCCGGCCTTCCGACAGCAGGCGGTTGCGGCTGCCCATGGCGGCGTCGTGCGCGGCCATTTCGCGGGCGTGGCCGGGTTCCAGCGCCCAGACCAGGCGATCGAGGAAGCGCCGGCGGCCGGACAGCCCCTCGAGGAACAGGCGGTCCATTTGCGGCGTCAGCCAGACCGCCGCGATGCGCGCGGCGATCTCGGCCTGGCTGCGCGGGGCGGCGCCGTCGAGGCGGAATACGCGGCGGTCGCTGAGGCCATCGGGGGGCGTGCCGGTGCCGATATCCGCCTCGCCTTGCGCGGTGGCGAAGCGGCCGGCCACGGCCCAGCCGGCGGTCGCGCCGTGCCGCTTCAGGTCGGCGGTGCGCGCGCCACGCAGGCCGCGGCCGGGCACCAGCAGCGACACGGCTTCCAGGAGGTTGGTCTTGCCGCTGCCGTTCGGTCCGAACAGCACGGCGATGTGGGCCCGCGGACGCCAGGCCAGCGTCGTGTAACTGCGGAAGTCGGTGAGCGAAAGACGCAGCAATTGCATGTCGCGATCTGCGGTCCCGAGGCGTGGAGCGTCAATGGCCGCCGCGGCGCAATCGGATGAACGGAGGAAGGCCAGGGCGCCGCGCGCCAGCATTGGACAACCACCGGATCCTTTGGCTTTACCAAACAGAAACGATCATTTTTGATAGTAATCAGTAAGAAATGATCACCAATATAAGGACCATATACGGTCAACTGCTCGCTGCAACCAGGCGAGCGTTCTGTCCCGCGCCACCCTCCGTCAGGTGTTGCCAAGCCGGATCGGCTCGTGTAGTGGAACTGGATGCGACCAGGCAGGTCTCCACTGACCCGCCGTCTGCCGCATCGAGCCTGGATGTTCTGTGCAGCTCTTGCTGTCGCAGGCGGATATACTTGTGCTCATGCCCAGACGGTACGCGGGACGGACGACCAGACTGCATTTGGGGTGCCCCGTGCCGCGCTCAATGGCGCGCCGGGCCTGGGTATCCCACAGCCGCTTTCCCCCGGCGAGGCGGTCCGCATCAAACACATCTTCGCCCTGCAAGCCGCCGGCGCCATCCCCGAGGCCCTCCGCGAAACCAGCCTGCTGAACAACAATCTGCTGCTCGGCGCGATCCTTGCGGACCGCTACCTCGGCGGCTGGACGCACCCGAGCGTTGCCGACCTCACCGAATGGCTGGCGAAATACGGCGACCAGCCGGACGCGCCGGCAATCCGCGCGCTGCGAGCCCGGATGGCGCCCGATGATCCACCACCCGCGCCGGCTTCTGCGCCGCACCGGGGCAGCGCCGGCTCCGCCACCGCGCCGATCCGAACGTTGTTCGTGCAGAACCGCGACACCGCGGCGGTTGCCTCGGCCGCCCCCCTGCTGTCCCGCCCGGCCCCCAGCAGCGGGGAGCAGTTGCTCGCCGCGGGCCTTGCTGCCTGGCGCGACGGCAATCCCCCCACGGCGTTCAGCTTCTTCGAGGCCGCCTACCGTGCCGCTCCCACCGCCGCCCTGCGCGCGGCTGGCGCCTTCTGGGTGGCCCGCACCGCACAGCGTGAGGCGGACCGCAGCGCCTCGGTCGTGTGGCTGCGCCGCGCCGCACAGGAGATCGACACGTTCTACGGCCGCATCGCCGCCCGCATGCTCGGACCATCCCTGGCCTGCGTGACGGGGGAGATGCTCGGCACCGCCGACCTCGACGCCCTGCGCGCCACGCCGGAAGGCAGCCGCGCCTTCGCCTTGCTCCAGGTGGGAGAGAAGCGCCGCGCCGAGGCGGAACTGCGCGCGCTGTGGGCCGATGAGGGACAGGACGCCGCGTTCGCCCGCCCGCTCGCCCTGCTGGCACGCGCCGTCGGCTTGCCGCAGTTCGCCGCGGAACTGCGGACCGCCGCGCGGCCCGAACCCGAGGCCGCACTGCCCCCACCGCTGCACCCCGCCGGAGGGTTCGTCATCGACCCGTCGCTGATCTACGCGCTGGTCCACCACGAATCGAATTTCCGGGCCGCCGCGGTGTCGCATTCGGGCGCGAGCGGGCTGATGCAGATCAAACCGGCCACCGCGAGGGCGGTCGGCGTCGACCCGTCCCTCGTCGGCGTCCATGCCGAACGGTTGCACGATCCGGCGGTGAACCTGGCCGTCGGCCAACGCTACCTGTTGCAATTGTCGGAGGACGACTCGATTGACGGCGACCTGATCAGGCTGCTGGCCGGCTACGGACAGGGCCTGTTCGGGTTGAAGCGCTGGGCCGACAGCGTGAACGACCAGGGCGATCCGCTGCTGTTCCTGGAAGCCATTCCCAACCAGGCCACGCGGAGTTTCATCCAGGACATTCTCGCCTGGTCCTGGCATTACGCGGCTGCACTGAAACTGCCCGCGGCGAGCCTCGACGCGCTGGCCGCCGGCCGTTTCCCGCATCTGGTCCGGGCCGACGCCCAGCCGCTGGATTCCGCCGCAAGCGCGTGCGGCATGGCGGCGCCGACCCGATAGACCGCTGCGCTCCCAAGCGCTTAGAGCGGCTTTACCCTGACTGGAAATACCGCGAATTCCACTGTCATTGCGAGGCGCGCAGCGCCGAAGCAATCCCCTGCCTGACGAGCGTACCTCGGCTCGTCAGGCAGGGGATTGCTTCGGCGCTGCGCGCCTCGCAATGACAGGAGGCTCACGAATTCCGGTCATGGCGAAAGCGCCCTGGCGCCCGCCCAAAAGACTGGCGCTCAGCCTGTTCGCATCGGCCACACCGCCGTCATGGCTGGGTCACCAGGCCAGGACATGACGAGGGGCGTCCGACCGTGCCGCTCGGGACGGCTGCCAGCAATTTATTCACCATTCCCCGGCATGCTGACGCCTCTGAACCCGGAGACCCGCATGCGCGTCGCGATCCAAACCCCGCTGCACGACGCGGCCCTGGTCAACGTCGCCGCCGCCGGCTTCCTGGTTTTTTCCCTTGCCTGTGCGGTCTTCGCGCCGTCGCTGTTCTGGCTGCTGCTGGCAGCGGCGGCGGCGTCCGGCGTGATCTTCCTGGCGTTCCGCTTTACCCCGCTGTTCACCGTCGCCTGGCTGCTGGTAACCTCCGCCAGCCTCGAGATGACCGCGGTGGATCTGCTGGGCCAGGACGCCTACCAGCCGACCATCGCCGTGATCAAGGCGATCGGCATCGGCCTGGCGATCGTGGCGGTGCTGCGGTACGGGCTCCGCATCGACCCGTTCAACCCCGCGTTCGCCTGGGCGGTCATGTTCGCCGGTGGGATGACGCACGGATTGTGGCCCGGCCTGACGGCGGGCGAGAGCCTGCGTTCGCTGGTCGGTTCGGTTGTCCCATTTACCTTCGGCTTCAGCCGATTGTCCCGCCCCTGGGCCCACGCCATCATCCGCGCCACATGCTGGTCCCCCCTGCTTGCCGTGAGCGCCGGCGCCGTGGCCGCCGCCGCGGGACTGCGGCCTCTGTTCGTCAACAGCGGGGGATTTCGCCTGAGCGGTCTGGGCCACCCCGCCTTCCTGGCCGGCATCTGCGAAACCGCCGTCTACGCCTGCCTGCTGGAGCTGTATCGCGACGGGCGCCGCCGAGACTTCTGCTTGCTCGGGGGAAATCTGCTGCTGTTGCTGCTGACTGGTGCGCGGGCGCCGCTGACCCTCGCGCTGGCAGTCGTGGGAGTGAGCCTTGTGGCCGTGCGCTCGGCGGCATTTCCTGCTCGCTATCGTCTGCTGCTGATCCTGGCGGGCACCGCAGGATTGCCTCTGGTGGCCGCGCTGGCGCTGGGACTGCTGCCGGCCGACATCTCCGGCGTGCGCGCCTTCCAGGTGCTGACCACCAATCTCGACAACCTGAGCGGGCGGCAATTGCTCTGGCCCAATTTCGAGCAAGCGGCGGCGGGGTCGCCGTGGCTGGGGTGGGGGGTTGGTGCGGGAAACATGATCATTCCGCAGGACGATCCGGTGGCGAAGCTGCTGCAGACCTGGGCGGCGCACAACGAGTACCTGCGCATCGAGGTCGAAGGCGGCCAGCTCGGCCGCGCATTGCTGGTGGCGCTGATGATCCTGTGGGTGCGCCGGCATACAGCGCCGTTGTGCCGATCGGATCGCGCCATCATGCGGCTGGTATTCGTCGCCCTCGCGGTGCACGCGTTCACCGACAATGTGTTGATCTCGACCCCTGCCTGCGTGCTGTTCGCGTTCGCCACGGCGGTATTCGCGCGCGGGCGGCTGGAGTGATGCGAATTGGTGAAGAATGCTCCCCTCCCTCACGGGGCCCTCAAGGGGAGGGGGAGTATTCTTCCACATTCTTCCACTCTGCTCATCACAACGCCCGGGAACTCGCTGAAATCCCTTCTGGCTGCCTGCCGAAAACGCCGCTTGATGCAACCGGGGCCACAGGCGTAGGCATCGCCCGTCCTGCCGGAGTGCCGACCCCATGCGTATCATGCGTGCCGCACTGGCCTTGTTGCCGCTGCTGTTGTTCTCTGCCCTTGCCCCTTGCGCCTCGGCCGCCGGCCTGGCTTTCGTCGTCAACTCCGGTGGCGCGTCGATCAGCGTGATCGACATGGCGACCCAGAAGGAACTGCGCCGCATCCCCGCCTTGCGCGAGCCGCACCATTACGCGCTGACCCCGGACGGCAAGAGCCTGCTGATCGGCGACACGGTCGGCAACGAGCTGATCTTTCTCGATCCGGCGACGGGTGCGTTGCAACGGACCATGCCCTGCGTCGATCCGTATCAGTTGTGGTTCAGCCCGAACGGCAAGTTCCTGGTGGTGAACGGCCTCGCCCGCAATCAGATCGACGTGTACGACGGCGCCAGCCTGCAATTGCTGAAGCGCTTCCCGATCGCGGCGATGCCGAGCCACTTGGCCTACAAGCCGGATTCCAGCACGGTCTATGTGTCGTTGCAGGAGACCGACCGGCTGGTGGCGATCGACCTGAAGACGCTGTCCATCCTGTGGAACCAGCCGGTGGGCAAGACCCCCGCCGGCGTGCTGTGGCTGAACGGCAAGGTGCTGGTGGCCGACATGGGCACCGATTATATCGCCGAGGTCGATCCGGCGGACGGCCACGTGCTGCGTCACATCATCGCCGGCAAGGGCGCGCATAACCTGTTCCTGTCACCCGACGGCAAGACGCTGTGGGTGAACAATCGCGCCGGCGGCACCACCGAATCGCTCGACGCCACGACGCTGACGCCGATCCACACCTACAAGATTCCCGGCGGCCCGGACGACATGGCGTTCGCTCCGGACGGCCGCATCTGGATCACCCGGCGCTGGGCGGAGAAGGTGGCGGTGCTCGATCCAGCGACCGGCGACTACCAGACAATCGATGTCGGCCGCTCGCCGCACGGCATCTTCCTGAACGACGCGGCAGGGCCTTCCACCAAGGTCGCCTTCGCGCCGGCGCGCTGAGCCATGCCGGATCCGTTCGATCTCACCGCGGGCTGGCTGCAAGAACACCTCCTGATCCCGTTGCTCTACCAGTTCGGCTGGATGGAATGGGAGGACGTGTCGTACGGTTGGGCGCTGTTCGCCGTGTATGGCGCGGTGCAGGTGGCGCTGACCTTCGCGCTGTGCGTGCCGCTGGAACGTTGGCGCCCGGTGGAGCACTGGCCCGACCACAAGGCCGTGCTGGTGGACGCGTTCTACACCGTGCTGTCGCGGGTCGGCGTGCTGCCGCTGTTTACCTTCGTATTGTTCTACCAGACCCAGGTCGCGTTGAACGGCTGGCTCGCCGACCATGGCCTGGTACCGCCCACGCTCGAGCGGCTGTTCCCGTTCCTGCTGGGACAGCCGGTGCTGACCTTCGCGGTGTACGCGGTCATTCTCGATTGCGCGGACTACTGGCGGCACCGGCTGTCGCACATGTTCCGCTGGTGGTGGGCGTTGCACTCGCTGCATCACGCGCAGCGGCAGATGACGTTCTGGTCGGACGACCGCAACCATGTGCTGGACGACCTGATCGGCGCGTTGTGGTTCGGTGTGATCGCGCTGCTGATTGGCGTGCCGCCGCTGCAGTTCCCGCTGCTGGTGCTGGTGCTGCGCTTCGTCGAGAGCCTGGCGCACGCCAACGTGCGGCTGTCGTTCGGCTGGCTGGGCGAGCGGCTGCTGATCTCCCCGCGCTTTCATCGCGCGCATCACGGCGTGCTGGCGGCAGGGCAGCGGAGTTGCAACTACGGCGCGGTGTTTCCCTGGTGGGACATGTTGTTCGGCACCGCGGATTTCTCCCGCGAATACGTGCGGACCGGCGATCCGTCGGGCGAGGAGGCGCTGCACACCGGCGGATATCTGCAACAGCAATGGGCGGGGTTGCGGCGGCTGGCGGGGTCGGTCGGCGGCCGGTGATGGCTTGAAATCACGGGCAAGCGGGTGACCGAAACAACGCCTGCGGTCCGCAAGTGGGCAACGCCCCTGGCCTTGCTCCCGTCATCCGATTGCCCTGGCATGAAATCTGCCTCATTGTGATGCAAGTTGATTGCTACGAGCGAAGCAGAAACCCCACCTCGTGCAGGCATCACGGTTCGCCTCGATCCTGCCACGCGGGACCGCGTGCAGCGCATTGCCGCGTTTGAGCATCGGTCGATTGCCGGTTACGTACAGATGCTGATCGAACGTGACCGTCAGGCACGCGACGAAGCCGAGCGCGTGACTCACGTGTTCGTCGCCCCCGAACTGGCCGGCAAACCGCTTGGGACGGTCGGGCGGGAGGAAGGCGAGAGCGACGAAGACTACGCAGCCCGCGCCGCTGCCCTCGACACGCTGTTTAGACCGCGCTGACTTCGGGTGGCGTTACCGCCGATCGGGGCCGGCACTTTTGTCCTGACGAACTGCCCTTTCGGACCGCCGAATCGTCCCGATGTCCCGGGTCCCGTACCGCACATTGCCTATTGTCTGGGCTTTCGTGCTGATGTGGTGCCGATCCAACTGATGCTCGCCCATACCAACTCGGGAATGTCGCGCAGAGGAACGCGTCAACTGCCTCATGGTGTGATCGAATTCGACGAGACCGCGGCACGTGTCCTCAACCAGTCGCCATTTCATCTCGACCTGCGATGCCTGGCACGCGTGCCTTTGTCGCGAGATTGGCTTCCGCGTCTGACCGATGCCCGCCACCGCCACGGCATCGTCGCCTGGGCCGGTCCGGACCTGCCGCGGCGCATCAACCAACCCATGATCGGCATCGCCAAACCCAGCCCTGATAACATCGAGATACGCGGCGTGCCCGACAGATAGCGCGCCCCACACCGTCCGTTGTGGCGCCCGGGCTGCCGGGGCCAGCGCGATAGCCTTGGCAGCCTTGGCCGCCCGGCCGTTCCATATGGATTGCCTATGACAGATGGATCATACTTAACGCCACGAACCCGGGGCACCGCGCTATCCTGGGCGACAATACAGAATATCGCCGCATCCGGCGCCGGCCGCGGATAATTCCGCCCGGCGACAAAGAACGATCGGGCGCGGCAAAAAGGGGGCTTCCGATGAAGAAACGCCTGTTCGCCGGGGTGGGCGCCCTGCTGTGCCTGGCGTTGCTGGGACTGTGGTGGATGGATTTCGGCAGCGGTCCGCCGCATGCCGTGGCACAGGCTGCCCCGCAGGAAGTTCCGGTCACCGCCGGCGTGGTCACCGCCCAGGACGTTCCGCAGTTCCTCCAGGGCATCGGCACGGTCCAGGCGTTCAACACCGTGACGATCAAGACCCAGGTCGATGGCGCGATCGTCAAGGTCGCCTTCTCCGAGGGGCAGGAGGTCCGCCAGGGCGACCAATTGTTCTTGATCGATCCGCGGCCCTACGAAGCGGCGCTGGCGCTGGCGCTGGCCACCAGGGAGAAGGACCGGGCCCAGCTCGCGACCGCCCAGGCCGACCTGGTGCGCTATGGCAGGCTGGTCGGACCCGGCTTCCAGACCCGGCAGAGCTACGAGGACCAGCAGGGCCTCGTGGCGCAGCTCACCGCCGCGGTCAAAGGCGACGAGGCGCAGATCGACACCGCCCGCGTCAACCTCGGATACACCAACATCCGTTCGCCGATCGATGGCCGGCTCGGCGCCCGCCTGGTCGATATCGGCAACCTGGTGCGGGCGACCGACAACACCGCGTTGGTGTCGATTACCCAGATCAAGCCGATCTTCGTCAGCTTCACGCTGCCGCAGGACGACCTGGACCAGATCCGCCAGCAGCAGCAGAAGGCGCCGCTGACAGTGATCGCGCTGGCGAGCAATGGCGAGACCCAACTCGCCGAGGGCAAGCTCACGCTGATCGACAACATGATCGACCAGGCGACCGGCACCATCCACCTGAAGGCAAGCTTCGCCAACCAGGACGAACGCCTCTGGCCCGGCGAGTTCGTCAACCTGCACGTGGTCCTGCGGGTTCAGCACGACGTGGCCACAGTGCCGTCGCAGACCGTGCAGGACGGCCCGGACGGCCACTACGCCTACGTCATCAGCAGCAACGACACGGTCGAGCGCCGCCCGGTCGAGATCGCCGCGGCGCAGGACGGCATCACTGTCGTCAGCAAGGGCCTGACCCCGGGAGAGCATGTCGTGGTTGACGGACAGTACGGGCTCACCGACGGCGCGCGGGTGCGGTTGCTGCCCACCAAGGCCGCCGGGCCGGCGAGCTGAGGCCGGGAAACCACGATGAGCATTTCCGAACCCTTCATCCGCCGGCCGATCGCCACCTCGCTGCTGATGGTCGGCGTGCTGGTGTTCGGCATCCTCGCCTACACGATGCTGCCGATCGCCGCGCTGCCGCAGGTCGATTTCCCCACCATCACGGTCACCGCCAATTATCCCGGCGCCAGCCCCGAAACCATGGCATCGGCGATCGCCACGCCGCTTGAGCAACAGTTCACCGCGATTCCGTCGCTGGACCAGATGACGTCGCTGAGCGGCACCGGAACGACGACGATCACGCTGCAATTCAACCTGTCGCGCAACATCGACGGCGCGGCCCAGGACGTGCTGACCGCGATCAACGCCGCCGGCGGATTGCTGCCCAAGGACCTGCCCAACCCGCCCACCTACAAGAAGGTCAACCCGGCCGACTTCCCCGTGTTGATCTATGCGGTCTATTCCGACGCCGTGCCGGTGTATCGGCTGGACGACTATGCCTACACGATCCTGGCGCAGCAGCTTTCGACCGTGCCGGGCGTTTCCCAGGTGTCGGTGTTCGGCCAGAAGCAATACGCGGCGCGGATCGAGGCCAATCCCGGTGCGCTCGCCGCGCACGGGATTGGGCTGGAAGACGTGCGCAACGCGCTGGTGGCGGCGACGGTCAACGGACCGAAGGGTGCGATCGAGAACGCCCACCAGACGACCGCGCTCGACACCAACGACCAGCTTTTCAATGCCTCGCAGTACGGCAACGTGATCATCACCTACCGCAACGGCGCGCCGGTGCGGGTGAAGGACGTGGGCGACGCCATCAACTCGGTGCAGAACATTTTCGTCGGCGCCTGGTTCAACAACCGGCCGGCGGAAGGCGTCGCGATCATGCGCCAGTCCGGCGCCAACACGATCGACCTGGTGAACCGCATCAAGGCGCTGATGCCGCATCTCGAGGCGTCGATCCCGCCATCCGTGCATGTCGCGCTGATGTCCGACCGCTCGCTGGTGACCCAGGCCGCGGTGCATGACGTGCAGATCACCATGATCATCACGATCTCCCTGGTCGTGCTGGTCATCTTCATCTTCCTGCGCACCCTGTGGGCGACCATCATCCCCAGCCTGGCGGTGCCGCTGTCGTTGCTCGCCACGGCCGGCGTGATGTACGCGGCGGGCTTCAGCCTCGACAATATTTCGCTGATGGCGCTGACGATCTCAGTTGGGTTCGTAGTGGACGATGCGATCGTCATGATCGAGAACATCGTGCGCTATATCGAACAGGGCGAGCGCCCGTTGCAGGCGGCGTTGCGCGGGGCGGGGCAGATCGGCTTCACCATCATCTCGATCACCTTCTCCTTGATCGCCGTCTTCATCCCGCTGTTTTTCATGGGCGGCATCATCGGCCGGCTGTTCCGCGAGTTCGCGATCACCGTGTCGGTCGCTGTTGTGGCCTCGGCGGCGGTGTCGCTGACGCTGACGCCGGTGCTGTGTGCGCTGTTCCTGAAACACGAGAACGCCCATGACGCCGGCCGGGTGACCCGGTTGGCAGAGCACTTCTTCAACTGGCTGGTGGGCGCGTACGACCGAGGCCTGCGCTTCGTCTTCCGCCACCAGCTTGCCACGCTGCTGACCACGCTGACGCTGATCGTGGTCACCGGCTATCTCTACATGATTATGCCGAAGGGTTTCTTTCCGCAGCAGGATACCGGCTTCATCTTCGGCGAGGTGGACACGCGGCAGGACGCCTCATTCCAGATGACGACCGGCCTCGCCCACCAGATCGTCGATATCGTCAAACGGGACCCGGCGGTGCAGGGCGTGTTCTCGCTGGGCGGCGCCTATGCGTACAACCCGACCGAGAACACCACCCGCGTGTTCATCCAGTTGAAGCCGTTCGACGAGCGCGACGTCACCGCCGACGAGGTCATCCAGCGGCTGCGGCAGCAAGTCGCGCAGGTGCAAGGCGCGCGGTTCTTCATGCAGGCGGGGCAGGACATCACGATCGGCGGCCGGCTGAGCAGAACGCAGTATCAGTATACGTTGACGGATACGAACCTGGATGAGCTGAACCACTGGGCGCCGATCATCGAGCAGGCGATGCGCAAGCTGCCGGAACTGCAGGACGTGGCGTCCGATCAGCAGGTGGCGGCGCCGCATATCGCGATCGCGATCGATCGTGACGCCGCCTCACGGCTTGGTTTGTCCGCGTCGATGATCGACAACACGCTGTACGACGCCTTCGGCCAACGGCAGATCGCGACGATTTATACTGCGACGACGCAATACAAGGTCGTGCTGGAGGTGCAGCCGCAATTCCGCAACGACCCGGCAGCGCTGTCGAAGATCTATGTCCCGACGCCTTCGGGCGCCCAGGTGCCATTGAGTTCGTTCGCGCACTTCACCTCGAAAGTGGAGTCGCTGTCGGTGAGCCATCAGGGCCAGTTCCCGGCGATCACCCTGTCGTTCAACCTGGCACCGGGCAAGGCTCTGGGACAGGCGGTGGACGCCATCCAGGCACTTACCGCCCAGTTGCGCATCCCGCCGACGCTGAACGGATCCTTCCAGGGTACGGCACAGGCTTTCCAGGCGTCGCTGTCCTCGATGCCGTTGCTGGTCGCCGCCGCGATCCTGGTTGTCTACATCGTACTCGGCATTCTGTACGAGAGCTATATCCACCCGGTGACGATTCTCTCGGCGCTGCCGTCCGCGGGGGTCGGCGCGCTGGTGATGTTGATGCTGTGCGGCTACGACCTGTCGGTGATCGCCATCATCGGCATCATCCTGCTGATCGGCATCGTCAAGAAGAACGCCATCATGATGATCGACTTCGCGTTGCAGGCGGAACGCATCGGCGGCAAGAGCCCGCGCGAGGCGATCCACGAGGCCTGCCTGCTGCGGTTCCGCCCGATCATGATGACGACGTTTGCCGCGTTGTTCGGCGCGCTGCCGATCGCGCTGGGCCATGGCGCAGGGTCCGAACTGCGCCGGCCGCTTGGCATCGCGATCATCGGCGGATTGCTCGTGTCGCAATGGCTGACGTTGTACACGACGCCGGTGGTGTACCTGTATCTGGAGCGGCTCAGCCGCTGGCTCGGCCGCTCGCATCGCCCGTCGCGCGTGGCCGACGTGCTGTCGGTGCCGGAGGTCGGGGCGGTGCAACTCGCGCAGGACCAGCAGGGTGCGGAATGAGTGACGCGTGGGCAGTGGAAGATCCAGCGGGAGGCCGCACGTTCGGCTTCCTCCTGCAGGACGTGGCGCGCCTGCTGAAGCGTCATTTCGAGCGGCGGGCGCGGCAGGCCGGTCTGCCCATCACACGGCGGCAGGCCGCAGTGATGATCTACGTGTCGCGGCACGAAGGGGTCAGCCAGGCCGAGGTCGCGACGCGGCTCGATCTGGAGCCGATCTCGCTGGTGCGCTTGCTGGACAAGCTGTGCGAGGACGGGTTGATGGAGCGGCACGCGCATCCGACCGACCGCCGCGTGAGGACCTTATGGCTGACGCCGGCCGCGCGGCCGGCACTGGACAGCATCCTGCGCATTAACCGGGAGATCCGTTCCGAGGCGTTTGCCGGCCTGGCGCCGGTGATGCGCGACGCGTTCATCGATGCGCTGGAGCATGTGAAGGGGAACCTGGCAGGAGAGGACGTGGCAGGAGTTGAGGCGATTGAAGTGCCCTCCCCCTCCCCTTGAGGGAGGGGGTTGGGGGGAGGGGTGCGTACATCCGTGACTGCCGGATGTACGCACCCCTCCCCCCACCCCCCTCCCTCAAGGGGAGGGGGAGTATTCTTGTCACTCAGCCAGCCATCCACGCCGGCACCGGCAAGTTCTTCGACCGGAGGAACTCCAGGTTGTACAGCTTCGACTGATAGCGCGAGCCGCCATCGGCCAGGATCGTAACCACCGTGTGGCCCGGCCCGAGCGCCTTCGCCACCCGGATCGCCGCGGCGATGTTGATGCCGGACGACGTGCCGACCGACAGCCCTTCATGGATCATAACGTCATAGATGGACGCCAGCGCCTCGGCATCGGGAATGCGCTCCGCATCGTCGATCGGCGCGCCTTCAAGGTTCGCGGTGACGCGCGAATTGCCGATGCCCTCGGTGATCGAGCTGCCCGACATCGACAGGTCATTGCTCTTGACCCAGCCGTACAAGCCGCTGCCTTCGCAATCCGCCAGCACGATACGCACCTTCGGATTTTTCGCCTTCAACGCGAACGCCACGCCCGCCAGCGTGCCCCCCGTGCCGCACGCGCAGGTGAACGCGTCCACCTTTCCCTCGGTCTGTTCCCAGATCTCCACGCCGGTGGTGGCCTGGTGCCCGTCGCGGTTCGCCAGGTTGTCGAACTGATTGGCCCAGACCGCGCCCATCTCCTCCGCCATACGGCGCGAGACATGCACGTAGTTGCCGGGATCGCGATACGGCTTGGCCGGCACCGGACGCAGATCGGCGCCGATCATCCGCAGGAAGTCCAGCTTCTCCTTGCTCTGCGTTTCCGGGATCACGATGACGGTGCGATAGCCACGCGCGTTGCCCACCAGCGTCAGGCCGATGCCGGTGTTGCCCGCTGTGCCCTCCACGACCGTGCCGCCCGGCTTCAGCACGCCGCGCTTCTCTGCATCGGCGATGATGAACAGTCCGGTGCGGTCCTTGACCGAGCCGCCGGGCGACATGAACTCCGCCTTGCCGAGGATGGTGCACCCGGTCGCCTCCGACGCGCGCCGCAGCTTGATCAGCGGTGTGTTGCCAATGGCGGCGGCAAGGTCGTTCTCCCAGTGGGAGCCGTGATATAGACGGGTCATCGCGTCCTCATGCAGCCGGAGTGTCCGAGATGGTCGAACCCAAGGGGATTCAGAATGTGCCGCCCAGGCAGGTATGGGAAGCCCTGCGGTCCGATCCGCAGGCGCAGTTGGTGGACGTGCGGACGGAACCCGAGTGGACCTTCGTCGGTGTGCCCGACCTTGCGGCGGCGGCGAAGCAGGCGGTGCTGATCCCGTGGCAGGTCTATCCGACGATGCAGCACAACGACGCGTTTGTGGACCACCTGCGCCAAGCCGGGTTCACGCCCGAACACCACATCTATTTCCTGTGCCGCAGCGGCCAGCGCAGCCTGGCGGCGGCGCAGGCGGCACAGGAGGCGGGGTTCCCGCATGTCTACAACATCTCGGACGGCTTCGAGGGCGGGGTGGACGCCGATGGCCACCGCGGCGTCAAGGCCGGCTGGAAGGCGGACGACCTGCCCTGGCGGCAAAGATAAAGGCAGGGCCGGCCCTCGACCGGTGTCCGCGGTTCCACCGGCGCGGGTCCAACGGACTCAAGCTGAGATGGACGAGCTGGCGGCGGACCCGGCCCACGGCGGGAGGATCCGGCCTAATTCACTGCTGGAGCGCGACGTTGCGATAGGTCTTGAAACAACGGGCCAGGTGCCGGCTAAGGTGCCGCGCGATCCGACCGGCCAGGCAGACTTCATCGACGGTCTCGGTCAGAGATGGGACGTCAAAGGATTCGTGTCCGGCCAGTTGCCGCGCATGGGTTACTTCGACCTGATGAGAGATGCGGGAAAGGTGGACAAGTCACTGGCGCAAGGCGAGTATGTGATGTTGGATACGCGTAGGATGAACCAAGTTGATGTGCAGGCCCTGCAGTCCGTGGGCGCCTCACGAGGCTGGGGCCAGCGGGTAAAGTGGTGGCCATGAGAGCGTCCGATCTGCGCCAGGCATTGGAGCAACACCGGCTGTGGTCCTTGTCCGGTGGACAAGATGGCCGGCAGTTTGTCGGCGAGAATGTCGATTTTGGCGACGTTGATCTGTCGGCCGTCGATCTTGCTGGCGCGGAATTGCCAGGTGCGAGCTTTCGTTCCGGCTCACTCCGCGGCGCCGACCTTTCTAATGGTAACTTCGCTTCAGCGCGGTTTGTTGGTACAGATTTGACCGGAGCGACTCTGGTTAAGACCGATCTGGACTATGCCATGTTCGATAGTGTGAAATTGATACGAGCCAATCTGCGACGCGCAAGTCTCATCCAGGCATCGTTGGTCAAGGCGGACCTTGACGGGGCGGATCTGCGCGGCGCCGACTTCGAAGGCGCCGACCTGACAGACGCGTATCTGGGCGGTTGTCTGCTGGATGGTGCGATCTTCATCGCGACGAAACTGCTTAAGGCCAAGCTACACGGTGCCATCGGCGCGGAAACTGCGCGCGTCACCAGCATCGACATCGGTCGTTTGGTACTCGGCGACGCCGCAAGCCAATGGTTGCGCTCTGAGAGCATCTAACTCGCCAGACCGACGGACGCCAACAATGCGTCACGGCGCCGTCCCCGTCATGCCGACGAAGGTCGGCATCCACGACTTCCCGGCGTACGACGAGAACAGTCGTGGATGCCGACCTTCGTCGGCATGACGGTAGGCGCGGCCGGCGCCACGCATTCGAGACTCGTAGTTTACGGCGACTGGCATCACTCGTCAGGTGGCGGCTGTCACCCGCCACCCGCCGCTTGGCCCGACCCAAGCGCTACAGCGTCACCACCATGCGCCCATCGACCTTGCCTTCCCGCAGGTCAGTGAAGATCTGGTTGATGTTGTCCAACGGCGCCTGGTGGATATGCGCGCGCACCTTGCCCTCGGCGGCGAACGCGAGCGCCTCGGCAAGGTCCTTGCGCGTGCCGACGATCGAGCCACGGATGGTAATCCGCTTCAGCACCACGTCGAAGATCGGCGTGGAGAAATTGCCGGGCGGCAGGCCCACCAGGCTCACCGTGCCCCGCCGCCGCGCCATATGCAGCGCCTGCGAGAACGCCGGCGGCGAAACCGCCGTCACCACCACGCCATGCGCCCCGCCCGACGTC
>DATHNI010000173.1:0-11843 GCA_035486135.1 Acetobacteraceae bacterium | reverse complement strand
CCTTGCTCAATCCAGGTGTACCAGGTCGTGCTCAGGCCGCAGAGCAATGCGACCTCCTCCCGGCGCAGCCCTGGCGTCCGCCGGCGGGCGCCCACCGCCAGGCCGAGCGCTGCGGGGTCGAGCCTTTCCCGCTGGGTACGGACGAAATCGCCCAGTTCGCGCCGCTGCGCCGGAGACCGCGTCTCGATCATAGTAGCAGATATACCAGCATAACATCCCATCTTAAATCAGCGCTGGCGCCCTGATAGGGATCGGTCCGGAAAAATCATCGCCAACCACAAACGGGGGCACGGATGCAGCAGAAGCCACATGAAACCCTGGTCGGCGCGCAGTTCGGATCGCGCGCCGCCGCCTATCTCACCAGTGCCGTGCATGCGCAGGGCGCCGACCTGGAGGCCCTGACCGCGCTGCTGCACGGGCGGTCCGAGGCGCATGTACTCGACCTCGGCTGCGGCGCAGGTCACGTCAGTTTCACCGCCGCTCCCCATGTGCGGTCGGTCGTCGCCTGCGACCTGGCGCCCGAGATGCTCGACGTGGTCGCCCGCGCCGCCACCGCCAAGGGTTTCGCCAATTTGGCGACGAAACAAGGGGTTGCCGAACGTCTTCCATTCGCCGATGGAGAATTCAACGGCGTCCTCAGCCGCTACAGCGCGCACCACTGGCGCGATTTCGACGCCGGGCTGCGCGAGGTCGCGCGAGTCCTCAGGCCGGGCGGCTTCGTCGCGATCGTCGACAGTGTCTCCGTCGGCCCGGCCCTGCTGGACACCTGGTTGCAGGCGGTCGAATTGCTGCGCGATCCGTCCCACGTCCGCAGCCGTTCGCGATCGGAGTGGGACGCCGCGATCGTCCAGGCCGGGCTGCTGCCGGGCGTCGTGCGTCCGTTCCGCGTGCGCCTGGACTTCGCCGTGTGGATCGAACGCATGCGCACGCCGCCGGTTCAGGCCGGGGCGATCCGGGCGCTGCAGGCCCTGGCGCCGGACAGTGTCGCCCGCCATTGCGCGCTCGAGCCCGACGGCAGCTTCTGCATCGACGTCGCACTGTTCGAGGCTGCCAAGCCGGCAAGCTGAGCGTCGCCGTGACGCGTGTCACTGCGAGGCGCACGGCGCCGAAGCAGTCCCCCGGCTGACGAGCCGAACGTGGCTCGTCAGGCGAGGGATTGCTTCGGCGCCGTGCGCCTCGCAATTACAGGTGGCGGGTGCAACTCGCGCTACAGCGACGGCGCACACTAGCTACACCGATGGCGCGCTAGTAACGGCGGAAGCGGCCGAGCCAATGCCTCGCCTGCGGGTCGTCCGGACGAATTGTGCCGGGGTCCGGGCCTCGCACGGCCAGCACGAAGCGGATGAAGGCGCCGACCAGGTAGCCGAGATAGACGCCCTCCAGGGCGAAGTTGATGAACGCCGCCTGCGTCCAGGTGTTGGGAACATAGACGCCCCACCACAGCAGGCCGGCGAAGATCGCCATTTCGTTCAACGCCCAAATGGCAATCATCGAGTCCCGCGGGCCGCTCGATCCGCGCGTGCCCTGGACCAGGAACCAGAGACCGAGCACGACCAGCAGGACGCAGCACAGCGCGGGAACCCAGACGATGGGAAACAGGCGCATGAACGGCGCTTGCACAGCGGCAACCACCACGAGGTCCCAGTAGCCGCGTCCGATCACGTGCCGGGCCTGGGTCACCAGGAAGACGGCGATGGCGAGCATGGCCGCGCCGCCGCCGGCCCGCTCGAAGCTTTGCCGCCGCCATAACGCAGGACGCACCCGCCTTTGCTCCACGGCCGCCCAGGCGGGACGCACCAGTGCCAGCACGGCCATGCCCAGGACAAGGAATGTCCAGGCGTCCCAACTCATAAGGAAACGGCTCTAGACACCCGTGCGCACCCAATCTGTAACCCCGGTATCCGGGGTGGGCCGGGACTCGGGACGGCCCGCTGACAAAATGACGCTGCAGTCACGGCGCGCGTCAAGTCTGAAACGTAGCCGGTCGCCGCCAAGTTCGAGCGCGGGCCAAACCGGGCGGCCAAGCCGCTTGACCCGGCAGCATACGGGCGGGCCAGCCGCTTGACCGGCAGCATAACGGCTGGCGCGTCGGCCGCGCCCGAGCGTCATGGCGGGTGAAGGCCCGGCATCCACGATCGTATTGGTCGCGGCAGTGGAAGTCGTGCGGGCCGGCCCCGCCTTGCGGCCGGATATTCGGGGGTGCCGACCCCGCCTTGCGGGCCGGAGTCTGCGACGCCATGACGATATGGCGTCGTCCGCGCTTCGGACGCCCGCTACTCCGCCGCCACCCCGCGCGCCTGCAAGCGCCGCAGCGCGCGGTCGATCCATTGCGCGGTCAGCTTCTCCTGCGTGCCGTTCTGGCCCAGCCTTTCGTGCAGCGCCGGGAAATCCACCCGATCCAGCGCCTGGTCCTGGTTGAAGCACGAGAACACCACGGTCCGCGCGCCCGTCACCGGATCGACCTGCGGCTGCAGGCACTGCGCGCAGACCTCTTTCATCATGCACTGCATCGGCGAGTTGATCGAGCCGATCGCCGTGTGCCCCGGCTTCAGATATGGCGCCAGCACGCCGTGCCGCGCCACGCCGACCGCCTGCATCATCCGATCCGAGCCGATAACGATCATATGCTCCACGTCGCTCAGCCTGATCGCCTGCTCGCCCAACTGGCCGGAGCCGTACGCCGCCATCCCCTGCACGATGTTGCCGGAAACGCTGCGGTCCTGCGAGCGGTTGGGGTTCAGCTCGAAGCCCGGATACTCGTCGCAGCACCAGACGATCACGTCGGCGGCGCGTTCGATCTCTTCCACCTTGTAGCGGTCCTGCACCGCCTTGTAGCCGGCGAAATACAGCACGCGCGATCCCGCCGCCCGCAGCGCCGCGCCGATCGAGAACAGCACCGCGTTGCCCAGCCCGCCGCCCAGCAGCGCCACCGTCTGGCCGGAGGGAATGTGCGTCGGCGTACCGGTCGGACCCATCAGCACCACCGGTTCGCCCGGCTTGAGCAGGGCGCACAGGTCGGAGCTGCCGCCCATCTCCAGCACGATCACCGACACCAGGCCACGCTCCGGATCGGTCCAGGCGCCGGTCATCGCCAGGCCTTCCATGGTCAGCACCGTCGTAACGTTGCCGCCGTCCGCCGATTGCTCCGTGATGCGTGCCGCGTGCATTTCGTAGTTCTGCAGACGGTAGAACTGGCCGGGCCGGAAGGCGCGCGCGGCCGCGGGGGCGCGCACCACCACCTCGACGATGGTGGGCGTGAGGCGCTGCACCGCGTGCACCGTGGCGCGCAACTCGTCACGGCAGCGCGCGATCAGGTCGGCGCCGGAGCTGCCAGTGGCTGCCGCCGATGGCCCGCCGGCCACGCCCAAGTTGTGGGCCATACCCACTTCGTCATGCCGGCGAAGGCCGGCATCCACGACTTGCGTTGCTGCGGGCAGCGAAGTCGTGGATGGCGGGCCTTCGCCCGCCATGACGCTTGAATGTCCTTTGACCGCGGTGGCGGCGGGCGCCTGCCGCGCCAGCGCCCGGGACACGACGGGATAGCCGCGCTTCGCGCCGCCCATCGCCTTCACCACGTTGCCGAAGAAGCTCGGATGCAGGTCGCCGAAGAAGCTGACGAAGCGGCCGTTGTCCGCGCGATGCATCAGCACCTGCGTGACGTCGGGCTTGGCCAAGCCGCGCACCGGCGACACCGCAGCGCCGGTCTCGTCCACCGCCTGGAAATACTTGCCGTCGAGCAAGAAGCGGCCGTCCTCGCGGGCAAGCACGGTGTTCGGCTGGGTGCCGGCCGCAACCAGCACGGCGCGTGCCGGCAGCGTCACGTCGGACCCGTCGGCACGGGAGAAGTGCATGGCGGCGGCGTGGCCGTGTTCGTCTACCTCCACGGCGCGCGGCGTCAGGCCCTCGGCGAAGCGCACGGCTTCCTCCATCGCCTTGGCCACTTCCTCGTGGTTCAGCGTGTAGGACGGCGCGTCGATCAGGCGCCGGCGATACGCAATGGTGGCGCCGCCCCATTGGTCGAGCAATTGTGCCACGCGCGGCGCACGGTTTTCGCGCGCGGCAGCGTCCCGTTCCGCGCGGATGGCGGCGGCGTGGGCGAGGAACTCGTCAGCGATGGTCGTTTCTTCGTCATTCCAGCGCCGGCGCACCGCGGCCTCGCCGCGCTCGGCAACCAGAGTGCGGTAGCGCAGCGCGAATTTCTCCACCTGGCGCACGTAGTAGGCCAGGCTCTCCGTCGCGGTGTCGATCGCCGTCAGCCCGCCCCCGATCACCACCACCGGCAGCCGCAACTGCAGGTTGGCAATGGAGGAAAACTTCGCGGCACCGGTAAGCTGCAGCGCCATCAGGAAATCCGACGCCGCGCGCACGCCGCGCGCCAGGCCGTTGGGAATATCCAGCACCGTCGGCTTGCCGGCGCCGAGGCACAGCGCGATGTGGTCGAATCCCATTGCCCAGGCGTCGTCCATCGACAGCGTCGCGCCGCCGCCGAACCGCACGCCGCCGAAATGAGCGAATTTGTCGACCCGCCGTTCCAGAAGCAGCCGCACCAGCTTGAGGTAGTTCTTGTTCCACCGCACGGTGATGCCGTACTCGGCGACGCCGCCGAACCCGGCCATCACCCGGTCGTCGAGATTCTCGAACAGCACCTCGGCGTCGCGCACCGGGGTGTTCGGGTCGATGCCCAGCGGCTCGATGCGCAACCCGTCGATCGCCACCACGGTGTGGCCGTCGTTCATCAGGTGGTGCGCCAGGGTGAACCCCGCCGGCCCCAGCCCGACGATCAGCACTGTCCGCCCGCTGTCCGGCCGTGGCAGCGGACGGCGGATGTCCAGTGGATTCCAGCGCGTCAGGAGGGAATAAATCTCGAAACCCCACGGCAGCGACAGGACGTCCTTCAGGACGCTCGTCTCGGCCTGCGGAATATCGACCGGGTCCTGCTTCTGGTAGATGCAGGCCTTCATGCAATCGTTGCAGATGCGGTGACCGGTCGCCGCCATCATCGGGTTGTCGATGGCGATGGTGGCGAACGCCCCCAGCACGCTGCCCTGGGCACGCAGCGTGTGCATCTCGCTGATCTTCTCGTCGAGCGGGCAGCCTGCCAGCGTCACCCCGAACGGCGATTTCTGGAACTGCCCCGTCTTGCGATCCTTCAGGCCGGTACTGCAGGAGTCCTTGCCCTGCGTATGGCACCAGATGCAGTAGTTCACTTGGTCCAGCGCCTGCTGGCGGTTCATCCCGTGATCGGTCAACGCGAAGCCGTCGCGGTGCCGCCAGTCGTGTTCCGGCAGGCGCAGCATGGTGACGCCGTCGCGCTCGATGGTCTCGACCGGCACCAGGTGGTTGTAATCGAGCCGGTGCGGCACCCGGAACAATGTGCCGCCACGATGCGCCGCACGGCCGGCTTCGGTCAGCGTCGCCCAGGACGCATAGCGCAGCGCGATGTCGAGCGCCTCGGCATAGGCCGCCTTCTCCCATGCCGCGACATGCGTTGCGAAGCCGAGCTCGGTCAGCGGCGCGCCTAACCGCGCTTCCAGCGCGGCGCCCAAGGCGGCGCCATCGAAGCGGGACGGATCCGGATACTTCTTCACCGCCTGGCGCTGCACGAACAACCGCTTGCAGGCGTGGATCGGGTCGAGCGTCGCGGTCTCCCGCGCCACGGCCAGGGTTTCAGCCTCGATGCCGAACAGCGTGGCCACGAACCTGTCGAGATGCGGTCCGAGCGCGACGACCAGGTCGCTCTCGTCCTTCGCCGCCAGCGCATCGGGCGTGGCGCGCGCGGTCAGCAGGCGGGCGTGCAGGCCAACATCCTCGGCGGCCAGGCGGTCGAGGAACGCGCGATCCAGCCGGATCAGGCCATCCCGGGCCGCCAGGTCGGCGAAGTCGAAGCCGAAGCCAAGCGGCGGCGGCGCGGAATTTGTGATCGCGTCCAATTGGGGTCTCCGTCAGCCTCAGGCCAGTTTGCGCAGCAGCGCCAGCAACTGGGTTTGCTCCGGGGCATTCAAAGGGGCAAGCGCCGCGTCGTGCGACCGCTGCGCGCACGCCACGGCGCGGTCGATCAGGGCAATCCCCGCCTCGGTCGGCGCCAGCACGGCGGTGCGGCGGTCCATCGGGTCGTGGGTGCGGCACAGCAGGCCTCGGGCGGTGAGGCGGCGTACGACGCCCTGGACCGTCGCCGGGTCCATGGCGGTCAGCCGGCCGAGCAAGTTCTGGGTGACCTTGCCGAGTTCCACGGCCTTGAACAAGGCGGCGAACTGGGTCGGCGTCAGGCCATGCTTCCCGGCGATCTCCAGGAACAAGGCAACGTGCCGCTGATGCGCCCGGCGCAACAGGAACCCGACATGGTCTTCGACCAGGAACCCGCCACATGGGGCACCCTGGCCATCCGCTGATGGCACGGCGTTCTCCCCATGACGCATGATCGTAGGTTTACGAATGACCCGTGGCGGGGTCAAGGCGGGAACGATGATCCCGCCGGGGGGCCGCTTCACCCTGCCTTGCCTCTCCGCTATGCATCCAGCCGGGAGGTACCCCATGAGCGAGCTTGACCAAGCGCTGCGCGACCTGGTGATCGGCAACCGCATCCTCGCGCATCAGAACGTCGTCGATGGCTACGGCCATATCAGCATCCGCCACCCATCCAACCCGGAGCATTTCCTGCTATCGCGCTCGCGCAGCCCTGAACTGGTGGTCGAGGGCGACATCATGGAATTCACGCTGGACGGCAAGGTGGTGGGCGACGATCGCCGCCCGCCCTACCTGGAGCGCTTCATCCACGGCGGCCTCTACGAGGCGCGGCCCGACGTCCATGCGGTGGTGCACAGCCACGCCGAGGACACGCTGGCCTTCGGCATCACCGACGTGCCGCTGAAGCCGGTCATCCACGTCGCCCGCTCGATGGGGGCGAGCGTGCCGGTTTGGGACATCAGCGAAAAGTTCGGCGACGAGACCAACCTGCTGGTGACCAATGTGGAACAGGGGCGCGACCTGGCCAAGCGCCTGGGCCAGGGCTCGGCCGCGCTGATGCGGGGCCACGGGTTCGCCGCGGCGTGCGGCTCGATCCTGGAGGTGGTGCGCCTGTCGGTCTATCTGCCGGTGAACGCGCGTGTGCTGACCACGGCGATGCGCTTCGGTTCGTTCAAGCTGCTGGCACCGGGCGAGACCGCCGGTCCCGGCGCTTTCGAGCCGGGATCCCCCGCGGCCTTGCGGGCCTGGGAGTATTGGGCACGCCGCGCCGGGGTCGGAGAGCGGCTCGGCGAGATGCCGTGAGAGGGGCTGCCGACGGCGGGCGCCCGGAGCCTGGTCACATGGCGCACCGCCGACGCGCGAACTGTGCTGACCGGAGCAGGACACAATCGGAACACCACTGCCGTTGACGTTGGTGGGCACGATGCTCAGTGTCGGTGCCGCAACCAGTCCGAGACCCCGTCATGAGTTTCCTTCGGCGCCCTGGCAGCATCGATCGGCGCTTGCCCGCCAATCCCGTGCCGGTCCTGGGACTGGCTCCGCGCCGCAACCTGCTGACCAAAACCATGGGGCACGGAGCAGAGGTGGCTTCGCCGATCCAGATCGGTCTGCCGATCACATTTCTCGTGGCGATCCCGATAGAGGCGCAATGCTACGCCGCACGCCTGGGATTTGTGAACATCTTCAATTTCCCGGTCGTCATCACAAGTGCATGGATCTATTCGTCCGACAGTTACAGCATTTGCGCCGAGATGACGGCGGACGAGTCTGGCGGACCATGGCGCCCGGTGCCGACCGGGGCGGCAGCCACGGGCACGCGGGTAACGTTCGACTGCGGCGGGTCACCCTATCCGCCGGCCGGAACGCAGATGGTCAATAGTGGCGGAACCAGGTTCTCCTATACGATGCCGGCTGATCCGACGAACGCCAGCAACGCATCGAGGCCGGTTACATTACAGTGGAGCGACCTGGTCCCAATCACGTCGATCCCGCAGGCCGCTTCACCTGAGGGACCGCATATCCTCTTCATCTATATCACGATCGGGTCGCCAAATATGGTGAAGCACGCCGCGAACTGGTTCCGTATGGCGACCGATCCGCAGGTAACCAGCCGCCGACAGTACTATGGCGCCATTGCATGGGATAAGTCGGACAAAACCTCGAACCCGATGGGCACAGCGTTCAGGCGGTATCCGGAGCTGCCGCAATTCGTGCTTCAGTACCTGACGCCCAGTTGCGGTGTACAATGCGTGACCGCTGGAGATAGCCTTACCGCGTCCCCCAGCAACGATTGGTTTTCGACCCCGGTCTGGCGCGCGGCGGCCGACCTCTCAACCCAGGCACTGCCCATCGAGGTCGCCTCGGTGGCTTTTTCCGGTGCCAATTCAAGCATATACCATGTATCGCTCCAGAACAACGCAGCGGCGATAAGGCCCAGCGTACTGTTCTGCCAGCCGCTGTCACGCAACGATGGCCTGACAACAGCGCACTTCCAGACCCTGCTGGCCAGAACATTGGCACAGTCGCACGAGCTGCATTCGCGTTACGGAACCCGCCTGATCCTGAATTCGCCAGGATGCGCACCGGACTTGGACGGCCATCCCCCTGGGATCGCCGCTTTCACGGATATGCTTGCCCGCCTGCGCGTGATCGCCGCCGACGGAACCATTCCGCACATCGACGGGCCGTCCGTGCTGGGATGGCCCGATGCGCCGTGGAACCACATCTCCGGAGTCTCCGACGACGGCACGCATCCCAGCAGCGCTGGCGCCGAGTTGCTCGTTGCGATGACGAAGCAGGCCATGCGCAGTGTGATCGGTATCTGATACCAACGTCTTCCCCGTCATGACCGGGCTGACCCTGTGTGACAGTTGGGTGACCGCTCCCTGACGGCATCGCCGGTGTCGCGATACCGCGCGCTTGCCCAGTAGCATTCACCGCGTGCGGGCCAGCACCGTGCCATCCGCCCGGACGGGCCGGCGCTTCCCGCCTGCGCCGCGACGCGCGGCGACCGGAGTCCTTCGCCACCAAAGTTTCACATGCCAGATTGTGTCAAATATGGCCCATTCGTCGGGGAACGCGCCGTGTTCCGGCTGAAGCCGGGATGCAGGTGTGGATCGTCATGCCCAGAAGGGCAGCCTGCGGGGAGTCACTCGATGAGCGAAGTCGCGGAGGCCGTGCGGCCCGCGCCGGCCAGCACCAAATCGGTGCAGGATTATATCGACGAACTGCCCGTCTGGTCGGACGGCACCAGCCTGAAATCCGCGCCGATGACCAAGATGCAATGGCGCATCTGGGGCCTCGCCGCGGCCGGCAAGTTCTTCGAAGGCTTCGTCGTCTTCATGACCGGCGTCGCCCTGCCCCTCATCGTGCGCGAGTTCCATATCGGCGCCGCGGAAAAGGGCATCGTCAGCGCCGCCAGCCTGTTCGGCATCCTGCTCGGCGCCATCTTGCTCGGCGGCCTGTCCGACTATTTCGGCCGCAAGCTGATGTTCATCGCCGAGATGATCATCTTCTGCGCGTTCCTCGCGCTGCTGATCCTCTGCACCAACTTCCTGTCGCTGGCGATCTGCCTGTTCGGTCTCGGCATGGCGCTGGGCTGCGACTACCCGACCGCGCACATGATCATCTCGGAGAACATCCCCAGCACCAGCCGCGGCAAGCTGGTGCTGGGAGCGTTCGGCTTCCAGGCGCTGGGCGCGCTCGGCGGCACCGGCGTGGGCTGCCTATGCCTGGTACTGGTGCCGGAACTCGATGCCTGGCGCTGGATGTTCGCCACCGCGCTGGTCCCGGCAATCATCGTCACGCTCGGGCGGTTCTTCATCCCCGAAAGCGCCAACTGGCTCGCGGTGCGCGGCTCGCACGACAAGGCAGAACTCGCGGTCCGGCGGCTGCTGCGCCGTGAGCCGCAGTACCCACAGAACATCGTGCTGCATCGCAAGCCCGCCGCGGCCAGGGCGGAGGACAGCGGCGCCGGCAACCCGTCCTTCATGTTGCTGTTCAACAGCCGCAACCGCCGCGCCACGATCTTCGCCTCGGTTCCCTGGTTCATCCAGGACCTGGGCACCTATGGCATCGGCATCTTCACGCCGACCATCCTGGCGGCGGCCTTGGGCGGCGGCTCCGACCATATCCGCAGCCTGAGCGACATGATCTCGGACGACATCCTGGCCGCGAAGGGCGCCGCCATGATCAACGTGCTATTGATCGTGGGCATCTTCTGCGCGGTGATGCTGGCGGACATTACGGGCCGCATCAAGTTGCAGATCCTCGGCTTCATCGGCTGCGCGGCCGGCCTGCTGATCGCCTCGTTCTCGATCGATTTCACCGGGCCGGCGTCGATCGACCTCATCTTCGCCGGGTTCATGCTGTTCAGCTTCATGACCAACCTGGGCCCGAACGCACAAACCTATTTGCTCGCCGGCGAGGTCTTCCCTACGGAAGTGCGTGGCATGGGTGCCGGCTTCGCCGCCGCCTTCGCCAAGATCGGCGCGGTGGCAACCGCCTTCCTGTTCCCGATCCTGCTCGCCGGCATCGGCACGCGGGCATTGCTGTACGGCCTGGTGATCAGCTCGATCCTTGGGGCGGTCGTGACCTGGATGTACCGCATCGAGACGACCGGTGTGAACCTCGACAACATCGGCCACTGAGGCGGCAGGCAGCGCGCCCACCCGGCAACGTCCAGACATCGCGACAACGTCCCGACATAACGAGGTGCCTCATGCCTTTCCGCCCGCATCGCGGCGCCGCCAGTTGGCGCCTGTTCGGCGCGACGACGTTGGTGCTCGGCCTGCTCGCCCCGGCACCGCCGGCGGCGCATGCCGCGGACCTGACGCTGCGCGAGGCCGGCTCGACCTTGCTCTATCCGCTTTTCCAGCGCTGGGTCCCCGACTACACCGCGGCCAATCCCGGCGCCGCCATCACCCTCGATGCCACCGGCTCGGGCGACGGCATCGCGGAGGCCATCAACGGTCACGCGCAGATCGGCGCGTCGGACGCCTATATGTCGGACGAGCAAGCAGAGCATAACCGGGAGATCATGAATGTGCCGCTGGCGATCGCGGCGCAGACGGTGAACTACAATCTGCCCGGGTTGAACGGGGCGGGCGTCAAGCTGGACGGTCCGGCCCTGGCCGGTATCTACAACGGAACGATCAGCAGTTGGGACGCGCCGCAGATCGCCGCGCTGAACCCCGGCGTCAAGCTGCCGCACGAGACCATCGTGCCGGTCCGCCGCGCCGATGCTTCGGGCGATACCTTCGTCTTCACCCAGTTCCTCGATTTCTCGACGCAGACCTGGGAGACGGCGATCGGCTACGGCACCACGGTCGCGTGGCCGGTGGTTCCCGGCGAGCAAACAGCGACCGGCAACGCGGGCATGGTGAAGACGATTGCCGCGACGCCCTATGCGATCGGCTATATCGGCATCAGCTTCCACGACGATATTGCCAAGGCCGGGCTGGGTACTGCGATGCTCAAGAGCCAGGCTGGAGAGTTCCTGCTGCCGACAGCGGAAACGGTGAGCGCCGCCGCCTCGGAACTCGATCCGCGCACGCCGGCGGACGAACGATTGAGCCTGGCATTCGCGCCGGGCGCAGGTTCTTACCCGCTGGTCAACTACGAATATGCGGTAGTTTCGACGCACCAGCCGGATGCCGCGACTGCGGCGGCGCTGCGGCACTTCCTGATGTGGTCGGTCTCGCTGCAGGGCGGCAACGCGGCGAAATACATGGACGCCGTGGGGTTCATTCCGCTGCCCGATTTCATCCGGGCGCTGAGCGAGAACCAGATCAATCGGATCCACTGACGGGCTCGGCTGCATCTAACGCCACTGACCGGCCGGATTGCGCCCTACGCTGTGCGCACTGACGGCCGGGCGG
>DATHNI010000172.1:0-2670 GCA_035486135.1 Acetobacteraceae bacterium | reverse complement strand
ACCTTTTCCATCATCGGCCGCTGCGCTCGTAGCGGCCGGCTGGGCCTCGGCATCACTACTTTCTCGCTCGCCGTGGGTGGACGCTGCGAGGGCGTGAAAGCCAACGTTGGCATCTGCAAGACTCAGGCCTTCCCCAATCGCGGCAACGATCCGCTGGGGGTGGAGCTGCTGGCGAGCGGCTATGCGCCGGCGCGGGTGATGGCGATGCTGGCGGCGAACGATCCTGATCACGACTGGCGGCAGATCGCCATCATGGATCGCGAGGGCGTCGTCGCGGTGCACACCGGTTCGCATACGCGGGGCTGGTCCGGCCACGCGACGGGCATCGATTGCGTAGCGTTCGGCAATGGCCTGGTCGGGCCGGCGGTGCCGGACGGGTTGATCGCCGGCTTCCTCGCGGAACCGGCGGCACCGCTGGAGTTTCGGTTGATGCGCGCGCTGGAAGGCGGGCGTGATGCCGGCGGCCAGGGCACCGCCACGCAGCACAAGCCGGAACGGTCGGCGGCGATCAAGGTGGTGGACCGGCTGGACTATCCGGACATCGACGTGCGCGTCGATGTGCATCCGACCGCGGTGCAGGAGCTGCGCCGCGTGCTGGAAGAATACAAACGTTACGAAGTGTTCTACCGCGAGCGCGGGCGCGATCCGGCGCGCGCGATCCCACAGGACGTGTTCGCAGCCCAACTCGAGGCAGCGCAGCGATAGGAGAGCAACATGACATTCACGGTGATCGGCCATTGTCCGCGAACCGGGCGGTTGGGGATCGGCATTGCCACCTTCTCCATCACGGTCGGCATGTATTGCAACGGGGTGAAGTCGCGCACGGGCGTGACCATCAGCCAGGCATTCGTAAATCAAAGCAACAACGCGTTGGTGCTGCGATTGCTGGAGCAGGGGTTCACGCCTGAAGCGGTGATGGCGCAACTCGCGGCAAACGATCCGGACCACGACTATCGCCAGATCGGCATCATCGATCGCGACGGTCGCGCGGTGGGGCATACCGGACCAAAGACGCGCGGCTGGTCGGGCCACAAGATCGGGCCCGGGATGGTTGCCTGCGGCAACGGTCTGGTCGGGTCGCACGTCGTGGACGCGATCGCCGACGGCTTCATGGCGGAGCCCGAAGCCGACCTGGAGCATCGGTTGCTGCTGGGTATCGAAGCAGGCCGCGCGGCGGGCGGCCAGGGCACTCCACAGCGGGGCAAGACCGAGCGCTCCGCGGCGCTGATCGTTTATAGCCGTTACACTTATGCCGACATCGACCTGCGCGTCGACCTGCATGAATCGGCGATCGAGGAACTCCGGCGGATCTGGCTTGAATATAAAAAGTATGAAGATTTCTATCGCGAACGATCGCGCAATCCACGCGCGGCGGTGCCGCAGGAGGTGTTCGTGGCGCGGCTGCAACAGGCTATGGGGGCAACACCATGACCTACTCGATCATCGCGCGCTGCCCGCGCACCGGCCGGCTGGGGATCGGCATCACCACCTATTCGATCGCCGTCGGCGGACGATCCGAAGGCATTCGTGCCGATGCCGGCATCTGCAAGACTCAGGCCTTTACCAATCGCGCCAACGATCCGATCGCCGTCGGCTTGCTGGCACAGGGTTATACGCCCGGCTATGTCATGCGCGTGCTGGCGGAGAACGATCCCGACCACGAATACCGGCAGATCGCCATCCTGGATCGCGACGGCAATGCGGCGGCCCATACCGGCAGTGGGACCCGGTCCTGGTCGGGGCATCGCATCGGTCACGGGTTCGTAGCGTTCGGCAATGTGCTGGCCGGCGCCCAGGTGGTGGAGGCGATCGCCGACGGGTTTGCATCCGACCCGGACGCGCCACTCGAATTCCGGCTGCTGACGGCGCTGGAGGCTGGCCGCGATGCCGGCGGGCAGGTCGGCGGCGAAGGTCACCTACCGGAACGATCCGCCGCGATCCGCGTCGTCGCGCATCCGGACTATCCCGACATCGACGTGCGCGTCGATCTGCATCCGCAGGCGCTGACCGAACTGCGGCGCGTGCTGCGGGAGTTCAAACTGTATGAAGTGTTCTATCGCGAGCGCGGCCGCAAACCGCGCGAAGCGGTGACGCAGGACGAGTTCGTCGCACAGTTGGAAAAGGCACGCGCGGAGGGAAAGATCTGAGGTATGGTCTGCCAACCTCTCTCCCTCCCCTTGAGGAAGGCGGTTGGGGGGCAGGGTACGAGCAGCCGCCGGCCACGGCTGCGCCCGCCCCTGCCCGCTTCCCCCTCGCTCAAGGGGAAGGGGAGGAAACTTGGTGTTCAGAACGCGCGCGTGCGCGGCGGCTGCAGCGCGCGTTCGACAATCGTGCGCATCAGCAGCACCAGCGCCGCACTGGCACTCGAAGGGATGCCGTCGCATGCGGCGATGATGCCGCCACCACCGCCGTCGGACAGACCTAGTCCGACCCCGACATGATGCAGCGCTTCCTCCTCATCCGGATCGTGGCACAGCGTCAGGTCGTTGCGCAGCAGTGCCAGCGCCGCGCAGACGCCATAGGCGCCGAGGTTCGACGTGCTGCCAACCACCAGCCGCGTGGTCGGCACGACCGAAAACACGCCGCCGCCGCACGGTGTGCGGTCGGCCTGGTTGATCTGCGGCAACTGCTGCGCCAGCACGTCGCGATACGCACCGAAGCCGATCTCGT
>DATHNI010000171.1:0-14129 GCA_035486135.1 Acetobacteraceae bacterium | reverse complement strand
AACGGTTGAGTAAGTCAGACCTTGGGTGGACTGGGAAAACGACTGCGATCCGACCCGCCCGACTCCCGGTCCCAACTTGCCGCCGTAACACCCCGTTCGCGTAGCCGGAACTTCTGCACCTTGCCGTTCTCGGTCATCGGCAGCGCGGCCATGAACTCGATGAAGCGTGGGATGGCGAAGGCGGCCATGCGGCCGTTGCAGTACTCCGCGAGCGCGGCGTGCGCCAGCGAACACCCGTCACGCAGCACGATCGCCGCCATCACCTCGTCCTCGGCGAGTTCCGACTGCACTGGGAAGGCCGCAGCCTCGGCAACGTCCGGATGCGACAGCAGCACTTGCTCTACTTCGTAGGACGACACGTTCTCCCCGCGCCGGCGGATCGCGTCCTTCATCCGGTCCATGAAGCGGTAGTATCCGTT
Organism: Acetobacteraceae bacterium; assembly: GCA_035486135.1. GTDB lineage: Bacteria > Pseudomonadota > Alphaproteobacteria > Acetobacterales > Acetobacteraceae > JASHVB01. The sequence goes on along the minus strand of DATHNI010000171.1, from coordinate 13,710 downwards.
CGCCTCGCGCACCACGCGATCGCCGGTGTGGAACCACAGGTTGCGCCACGCCTCGACCGTCTTCTCCGGCATGCCGAAATAGCCGGTGGCAAAGGCGAACGGCTCGGTGGCGCGCAGCACCAGTTCGCCCGGCATGCCGTCGGGCAGCGTATTGTCCGCGTCATCGACCACCCGAGCCTCGAAGCCTTCGAACACCGGGCCCATCATGCCGGGACGCTGGCCGGGCAGAGCGCAGCCCAGTACGAAGTTCGTCTCGGTCGAGCCGTAGCCGTCCAGCAGCGCGATGCCGAAGCGGTCGCGGAATTCGGCATGGAAGCGTGCCGGCACGCCCGGCCCCAGGGCGATGCGCACGCGGTGCGCGCGATCCTGTTCGCTGGCCGGGCGCGACAGCAGGATCGGCACCATCGCGCCAAGAACATAGGTGACGGTGGCACTATGCCGCGACAGCGACGCGGCAAAGCCGGAGGCGGAAAACCGCGGTTCCACCACCAGCGCGGCGCCGGTCAGCAGCGCCTGGTAGAACGTGTTGAGTGCATTGGTGTGAAACAGCGGCAACGTGGTGAGCAATACGTCGTCCTCGCGCACACCGAGGAGGCGCGCGGTATTCACACCCCACCAGAAATACTGCGCGTGCGGGCAGCACACGCCCTTCGAAACGCCGGTGGTGCCCGAGGTATAGAGGATCGCCACGGTATCGCCCGGCCCGACCGCGGCTTGCGGCACCGGCTCCGCAGGTGCGGGAAACTGCTGCGCGCGCGGCCAGCGGACCGATAGATCTGCCTCGTCGATCAGCCAGATCGCGCGCAACGACGGCGGCACGATGTTCAGCGTATCCAGCGCGGCGGACAGATCCGCTTGCACCACCAGCAGCTTCGCCTGCGAATTCGCCAGGATATGCGCGAGTTGCGCCCCGCGCGAGGCGGTGTTGATCGGCACCGTCACCGCGCCGATCCAGCCGCAGCCAAGATAGACCTGCAGCAGCTCTGCCCGGTTGCCGCACATCACCGCGACATGGTCGCCGCGCTCGATGCCGGCCGCGCGTAACGTGCCGCCGAAGCGCATGGCCATGTCGAGCGTGTCTGCGAAACTCCAGGTCTGCGCGCCGATCTCTACCAGCCGTCGATTGCCGTACAGCGCCGCCTGACGGCGCAGCATGTGCGCGAGCGTGCGTTCCGCTGGCGGCAGCCGCGACGGCAGATCGGCAATGTCTTCCATATCGTGCCGCGTCTGCATCGTGCCGTGTCTCCTGGCGGGTGGTTGCAGGCAAGACAGCGCCGGACGCCGGGCCGGTCAAGCATTGCGCCGGACAGACCGTGTGTCCGTCTGAAATCGGAATGAAATGGTGCAGCGAATATTCCGCGTCATTCAACTTGCTGTGTGGCATCGGCGCTTGTGGGCCGGATCACATCCGACGCGCCCTGGTTGGCAATATGGTCTTACACATGGGTCGGCAATTAAGGCGACACGTCTAACTGTGTCATGGCCGGCCTTCGCCAGCCATGACACAGTTCAACGTGTCGCCGTACTTGCAGAGCGCTGAGTAGGAGCAGACGGATTTCCCTGGCCTGCACAGCGGGCCCGGCGTTCGTCCATCTGCTGGACAGATGATGCGACGCATTCGTTGCGACTGAAACGATAATGGGGTTGTAGCAGCGGAGGATGACGCATGAAAAGCGTTCTTCGATGGGCGGGGCAAAACGGCGCCGCGGTTGTCATAGCCGGCGTGGTCATCGGGCTTTGCGTTCCGATGTTGTCGGCGTTGGCAAGGCCATACCTCGCGGTAGCGATCTTCATCTTCACCTTTGGCTCCTTCCTGAAGTTCGACAGCACGTCGATCGGCAGCGAAGTCGTCAATATGCGACGCAACATTCTCATGGTGTTGGGCAACCTTTGGGGTGTCGCTGGTCATGGTGGCGATCATCGCCCTCACTCGGCCGAGCCCTGAACTGGCGCAAGGATTGCTCTTCTGGGCGTTGGTTCCTGCGAGTCCGGCCTGCGTCGCGTTTGCCGCCATCCTCCGGCTGAACGTGCCGATCGCGCTCCTGGCGACCGTCCTCGGGACCGCCGCGTCGCCGTTCTACATACCGGCACTCGCGGCATTCTTCGGTGGCTATCGGCTTGATATCAATCCGATCGAAACGTGCCTGCAGTTGACGCTGCTGGTGGGCGGCGCGTTCGTCGCGTCGATGGCGGCAAAGCGTCTGGCGGGCGCATTCATTCACGCCAATCCGGAGGCGATGACGGGGATCGCCGTGTTGGCAATGTTCCTTGCCGGCATGGGATCGATGCGCGGCATGCAGGCACATCTGATGGCGCAGCCGGTGACCAGCCTCGAATATGTGGTGATGGCCTATCTGTTGCTGTTCGGCGCGGAACTGGCCGGAACATTCCTGTTCTGGCGTTATGGCAGAACCGCCGCCCTGACGGCAGGACTGATTAGCGGGACACGCACCATCACGCTGGCCTGGGTCGTGCTTGGTCATCGCGTGCTACCGCTGGCCGATCTCTTCCTCGCCACCAGCATGGTCGCCAAATATACCGCCCCTGGCCTGACAAAGTGGTTGCTCACCCGCATCCTCGCCGCCGAGGCTGGCGCCGTCGCGCCAGCGACTGCAGTCACACAACCGGTTGGGGTGGCCGATTCGGCTGACTGACGACGCGCACGCTGTTCGCCCTGTCATTGCGAGGAGCGAAGCGACGAAGCAATCTCCTGCCTGGCTGCAGCCACGATAGGGCGACGCAGGGGAGGCGGTGTGCAAAAGCACGGCCTCCCGGCTCCCGCTGGCGCGCCATGACGCGGCGCTTGCTTGCCCGTCGCTCCCCGCGGTGCTTTACCCCGCGCTGCACCCCCCAGCCGAGGCCGCGCGCGACGCCATGCAACGCAACGACACCAGTTTCCAGGCGCTGATCCTCCGCTTGCAGGAGTACTGGAGTCGGCAGGGCTGCGTCTTGCTCCAGCCGTACGACATGGAGATGGGCGCGGGCACATTCCATCCTGCCACGACGCTGCGTGCCCTGGGGCCGAAGCCCTGGCGCGCCGCCTACGTGCAGCCCAGCCGCCGCCCAACCGACGGCCGCTATGGCGAGAACCCCAACCGGGTGCAGCACTACTACCAATATCAGGTCATCATGAAGCCCAGCCCGGAGAACGCGCAGGACCTGCTGCTGGGCAGCTACCGCGTGCTCGGGCTGGACCCGCTGCACCACGATTTCCGCTTCGTGGAGGACGACTGGGAAAGCCCGACGCTCGGCGCCTGGGGGCTCGGCTGGGAGGTATGGTGCGACGGCATGGAGGTGGGGCAGTTTACCTATTTCCAACAGGTCGGCGGCATCCCAGTGACGCTGCCGAGCTTCGAGATGACCTATGGCCTCGAACGCCTGGCGATGTACGTGCAGGACAAGCAGAGCATCTTCGATCTCGACTACAACGGTACCGGCGTCACCTATGGCGACGTGTTCCTGCGTGCCGAACGCGAATACAGCCGGTTCAATTTCGAACAAGCGGATACCGCGATGCTGATGCGGCATTTCGCCGATGCGGAACAGGAATGCGCCGCGCTGCTGGAGGAGAAGCTGGCACTGCCAGCGTACGACCAGTGCATCAAGGCGAGCCATTTGTTCAACTTGCTCGACGCCCGCGGGGTGATCAGCGTGACCGAGCGAGCGAGTTACATCGCCCGGGTGCGCACGCTGGCGAAGGGGTGTTGCGAGGCCTGGGTGGCAGGGGAAGCAACCTAATCCCGGCTCACCATCAGCCTCTGCTGCGCTGCTTCTTTTCGGGCCAGGACGAACGGGAAGCTGCTACCCAAAGGGGTTACCCCCGAAGTTCTTGTCAGGCTGTCGTTCCTTCATTACAACGGGGTCGTTGCGACATTATCATCCAATGCCAAGCCCCGCGGAGGGAATCGTGGCGTATCGCACAATCGTGCAGCCCACATCGGCCACGCAGCCAGCATCGGAGAAATCTGCCAGTAGCAGCACGGGGTATCATGAAGATCCAGGTCGCTCGAAGCGCACGATGGTGACCCACCTGGTTGCGGCCGCGCTGTGTGTGTCGCTCGCCGGCGCGGCGATGGCCCGGCAGCAGCCACCGGACCCGGTTGGCCGCGCGAACCACGGCACCATTGGAGTGATCACCGGGATGGAGGGCGGCACCTACGCACGGACCGGCGCCGACCTGACAATCCTTGATGACGACACGCTTCGCGTCCTGCCCATGCTTGGCAAGGGGTCGCTACAAAACCTCTCCGACATTCTCTACCTTCGGGGCGTCGATGTCGGGTTCGTGCAGGCCGATGCGCTGACCTACGCCAAGCAGCACGACATGTTTCCCGGCCTCACCCAGAACATCCGCTACATCGCCAAATTATACGATGAGGAGGTGCATGTCCTCGTGCGTAAGGACATTACACGGCTGGAGGATCTGAACGGTCAGCGGGTGAACGTCGACGTCATGGGCAGCGGTTCTGCCATGACCGCCGAGATCCTGCTGGACGCGTACAACATCAAGCCAAAGGTCGAACACGAAAAACAGGTCACCGGCGTTCAGGAATTGAAGCGCGGGGATATCGCGGGGATCATCCATGTCGGAGGCGCACCGATCCCGTTATTTGCCGATATCCCCACCGACAGCGGAATCCATTTCCTTACTCTCACGCTCAACCCGGTCCTCGGTCAGACCTACCTGCCGGACCAGTTTACGCATGACACTTACCCTTTGCTCGTCCCAACGGATGCAACGGTGCAGACAATCGCCGTGGGCGACGTGATGGCCGTGTTCGGTTGGGCACCGCGAACCGAGCGTTACGCCAAGGTCACCCGTTTCGTGGACAGCTTCTTTAGCAAATTCGATCAGTTCCAGCAGCCGCCCCGGCACCCCAAATGGCGTGAGGTGAACCTGACCGCCGAAGTGCCCGGCTGGACTCGCTTCCAGCCAGCGCAGGACTGGCTGGAGCAGCACATCACGGCGGGCACCGCCGGCAGCGCGACGCAAGCTCGGTTCGAGGCCTTCCTGTCCCAGGCCCACCCCGGAATGAACAGTTCCCTGACGGCCGCGGAGAAAGAGGCACTGTTCCAGCAGTTCCGCGCATGGGACAAGACGCAATCAGCCGCGCATTGACCATGTCCAGTGGCGCCGATCTTGCCGTCGGCGCAAACCACTCTCCTATCTGCCGGCAGTCGCGCCGAGGGCGAGCAATCTCGCCGGCGCATCGGGGGCTCCGAGCGCCGCCGCTTTGCGATACCAGATCACGGCCGATGCCGGATCGGGCTGCAGTCCGATGACCTGTAGTTGGCTCAAGAAGGCCGGATCATAGGTTCTGGCGAGCGCCATCGCTGCCTGGGCGTTTCCGGCGTTGGCGGCCATCTCGTAGAATTTTCGCGCTGCCGAAATGTCCTTGATCGCCAGCATCGCATCGCCGCGCCGGACATAATCCGACATGGCTTGTTTCGCTGCCGTCGGCGTCCTGGGGGGCTGGCGTGGCGTTGGAACCGCCGGGGTCCGGGCAGTTTCGCCGGCAGCGGTCGCAGGTCGCGTGGCGCTCGTGTCGGCCGAACCGGGGGGCTCCGGGCTTCTGTCTGCTGCACGATTGGGCGGCGGAGTCGGTGGCGTGGGCTGGTCGCCCCGTTGGTCAGCCGGGCCGATGCCGGCTTGCGTGCTTGGTGTGTCTTGCGCGGCTGGCGACATAGCAGCGGCCGCCACGTCGCTGCCGCGGCCCGTCGCCGAGGCACCGGAGGTTGAGGCGGCGCTGTTTGCTCCCTGAGGCGCAAGGTGATCCGCCGGGATAACGCTCGCTTGCGCGGAACCTTGGACGGTGGGCGTGCCAGTCGCAGGTTCTGCGGAAGCCGCTGCCGCCTCCGGCTCTGCCGCGGCAGTAACCGTCGTCGTGGCGGCGGAAGCGGTCGCGGGTCCGTCTGGCAATGTCTGCGCTTGCGCTGGAACGGCGACGGCACTTTCCGTTGGAACCTCGCTCGCCGGCGCTTGAGCCGCATTAGTCCCGTGCGGGTCTGGCGCGTTCGTGGTTGGCGCCGCGTTTAAGGGATCTGTCTGCGACGCCGCCGACGGCAGAGCCGCGGCTGGTGGCGCGGCCATTGCTGTCATGACAACGGACCGGGACAACGACGATTGAGGCGCCGGAAGCTCGGCGCTCCCTACTGGAGGGGACACTTGCTCCTGGCTGGCGCCGCTCGTCTGCCCGCCGTCAACTGCGGGACCAGCCGAAGCGGAGACCTCGGTTGCCGCGATCACGTCGGGTCGCAATGGAGGCCCCAACGCGTTCGGCCGGCCCATCGAGGCCTGCCAGTGCATCACCGAGGCACCGGTGCCCAGCACCAAGGCGACACAAGCGGCATACAGATAGAACCGCCGCCGAGGCGACCGGTTCGCGATGATGGGACCGATGATCGCCTCGCCGTCAGCATCGCCCACAAAGAGACCCTCGGACGGAGACAGCCTTGCGGTATCAGGCAGCGGAAGGGTGGGAGGAGCGAATTGCAACTCGACGTTGAGCCGCCCGCCTGCGTTCGCTTCGGCTCCCGTCAACGCATCTGACTCGAGGGGCGCTTCAGGCTGGTCGGCCGAGGTCGCCAAGTGAGTTGGCCCCGATGCCACAGATGGAGCCGGCGCTTCGTGGGGCGGCAAGGCTGTTCCCACCCGGCCGAGCGTTAGCGGCTCCGCCTGAAGCCGCATCGCCGCGTCCTCGATAAGACAAACGGTCAGGCGGGGCTCGCCCCCATAGGCGTCAGGATAAGACGGCGCGGGAGAAGAATACTCCCCCTCCCCTTGTGGGAGGGGGCAGGGGGGAGGGGTCGTGCACGCAACATCTTCGCGGCGTGACCCCTCCCCCCAACCCCCTCCCACAAGGGGAGGGGGAGTTCTTTCGCGCCGCGCCGCCTTATCCTGACGCCGATGGGGCTCGCCCCCTTCTTGCCGAATGGTTCGGGCAAGCGAGATAAGTGCAACGATACGGCCAAACAAACCTTCGCTGTGCCGGGCCAATGCGTCGAGGCTGCCGGGGTCGAGCACATGCTGGATCGATGGGTCGTTCGACGACAGCAGATCATTGATGAAAGTGCGGGTCATGGCCTCATTCAATCGACCCAGTTCCCAACGTCCGGTGATCCGCTGCTTGAATTGAGAAGATGCAGCGTGAGCCGACAGATTCCAGAACTCCGGCCGCCCGACAAACAACAACTGTAGCGCCGGTGCCGCTGTCATACTGGACAGGAGGCGCAGATATTCCAATGCATTGGTTTGCAGCAACTCGGCGTCGTCAATAATCAGCACGACGCGACTTTCGATGCTGACATGCGCCGTCAAGATTGCGAACAACTGTTCGATGTGGTCTTGATCGCCCGAATCTGGCGGCTCGCCGACAAGTTGCGACGCGATGTCCGGTAACCCAAGCGTACCGCCGGTCCGCTGGCTCACTGACAACACGCGCACGGACCGGCTGATCAGCTCATCGCGAATGACCGCCGCGGCCGTGGTCTTACCGCATCCGGGAACGCCGGTCAGGGCGATATACGGTTCCCCTCGCATGACGGCGTCGACCAGCGTGGCAATCGTCGTGCCGGATGTAATCCGCACGAAACGATCAGGATCCGCGGCCGGTCTGCCCGCGGGAAGATCATTGGCCATTCGGGTGACGTCCGATCTCATTGCGAGCCGTAAACCCTTTTGGTTTCGCCGCGTTGCAATTCTATCCGGTTGGATGACAAAAGAAACTGGCTATAAGGCCAGCAAACGACCTGATTATTAGACATTCGGGTTAGACTGGGGGGTGAGTGCGTATTACTGGCATCTTCAAGACAAATCGGATTGGTTTCTTGCCAATCATGCAACTATTGCGGTCCGCATACGGGCTAGGCCGCTGGACAGAGGACCATTGACCGGAAGTGATCCAGAGTGATTAAATCCGGTCATGGAAATCACCCCGGAGCAAATCCGTGCCGCCCGTGCCCTGCTCCGCATCGAGCAGGAGGAACTCGCCAGCCGGGCGCATGTCTCCGTCGTAACGATCCGCCGTCTCGAGGCAGCGGACGCCCAGCGTGCGTCCGCCACCACGCGTGAAGAGGTCCGGCAGGTGCTGGAGCAAGCGGGGGCTGAATTCGTTGAGGGCGGCGTGCGGCGACGTCGCACAGTGCGGCCTGACGCGGCTGCCCGGTTCGAGGCTCTGCGTGCGATCAGCCGTCGAAGTGCTGAGCGCCTGCGCGACCATGAGCAATTCACTGACGCCGACCTGTACGATGAGAACGGCCTGCCACGGTGATCGTCGTCGACAGTTCCGCGTTGATAGCGATCCTGCGGCGTGAACCTGAAGCAGACGACTTCTTGCGGGTCATCGCCGAAGCCGATGGCTGCATAGTCTCGTCGGTAAGCCTATTGGAAACGAGCATGGTGCTCGCGGGGCGACATGGCGATCACGCGTCATGGACCGAACTCGACGAATTGCTCGAAGCCGCGGAAATTGAAATCGTGGCGCAGGATGTCGCACTCACCGAAGTCGCGCGGCGATCGTTCCTGCGATTTGGCAAGGGGCGCCATCCGGCCGGTCTGAACCTCGGTGATTGCGCCTCCTATGCACTGGCGCGGTTGAGAGATCTGCCGCTGCTGTTCAAAGGCAATGATTTTCCAAGAACTGACCTGACCGCGGTAGTTTGAAACTCTTATCGCGGCGGCGCTGGGCAAGGTGTTCCCGCCTTGGGTGACGCGGCGTCGCGGACCCCCCTGAACCGGCCGGATTGCGCGGCCGTGCTAGCGCTACCCACACCCGCATTTTTCGCAGCGCAACATGGTCAGAGCACTCTAGCCACGGCCTGAAAGCTGGCTTAGAACGCGCCAACGCCAACAAACCCCGAAGGAAACGGCCATGTCCGACGAACTGCGGATCGAGGGTGAGGATGCCTGCGCCCTGGCCAGCGAACTGGTCGCCCTGACCGGCGAAAGCCTGCAATGGGCGATCGTCACCGCCCTGCGCGAGCGGTTCGAGCGCGAAAGCGCCCGTCGCGACTGGCAGGACCGGGTGATGGCCATCACCCGCGATATCGCCACCAGCCTGCGCGATCCCGTCGCCAACGACCGCGGGGAAATCTCCGCCCGGCGCGCCGCGGCGGGATAGCAGGGCCACAGAAGGATGCTGCATGCCGGAGTTCTTTCTCGAGCTTTTCAGTGAGGAAATTCCGGCCCGCATGCAGGCCCGCGCAGCGGACGACCTCGCCCGGCTGACCGCCGAGGCGCTGGCGCCGCTGTCGCCGACCGGCGTCCAGACGTTCTACGGGCCGCGCCGCATCGCCCTGACCACCCAGGTGGCTGGCCAGGTCGCCGCCAGCCAGACCACCGAACGTGGGCCGCGTGCCAACGCACCGCCGCAGGCGCTGGAAGGCTTTCTCCGCAAGCACGGCGCCACGCGCGAACAGCTTCGCCGTGAAGGTGACTACTGGGTGGTGGACAAGGCCGCCGCCGCGGTGTCGGCATCCGCACTGATCGCCGCCGCCATGCCCCCCTTGCTCCGCCGGTTCCCCTGGCCGAAATCGATGCGCTGGGGCGCCTCCAGCGGCTTCACCTGGGTGCGCCCGCTGCGCCGTATCACCTGCTTGCTCGACGGCGCAGTCGTCCCGTTCGACCTGCGCGAGGGCGGCGACGACGGGCACGGCCTCGCCGCCGCCGACCAGACGGAGGGCCACCGCTTCCATGCCCCCGGCGCCTTCGCAGTGCTCGACAGCGCCGATTGGGCAGAGAAGCTGCGCGCCCACCGCGTGCTGGTCGATGCCGGGGAGCGCAAACGCATCATCGCCGACGGCGTCAGCGAACTTGCCGCCGCCCGCCAACTGACCGTCGTGGATGACCCGGGATTGCTCGACGAGGTCGCCGGCCTGGTGGAATGGCCGGTGCCGCTGGTCGGCCGGATCGCGGCAGAGCATATGGACCTGCCGCCGGAGGTCATGCAGGTCTCCATGCGGGTCAACCAGCGCTACTTCGCTCTGCGCACCGCCGACGGCCATGCCGCACCCTGGTTCGCCTTTGTCGCCAATATCGAGGCAGAAGACGGCGGCACCGCCATCGTCGGCGGTAACGAACGCGTGTTGCGCGCGCGCTTCGCCGATGCGCGGCACTTCTGGGACCTCGACCGCAAGGCCCGGCTGGAATCACGCCTGCCGCGCCTGGAGCAAGTGACCTTCCACGCCAAGCTGGGCAGCCAGGGCGACCGGGTGCGGCGGTTGCGGCGCCTGGCCGACCTGATCGCCCGACAGGTGAACGCCGGCCCCGCGCTGGCCGAACGCGCCGCGGAGCTCGCCAAGGCCGACCTCGTCACCGGCATGGTCGGCGAGTTCCCCGAACTGCAAGGCATCATGGGGCGCTACTACGCGCTGCACGACGGCGAGCCGGCCGAGGTAGCGGATGCGATCCGCGACCACTATGCGCCGAAGGGGCCGGGTGATGCGGTGCCAACCGATCCGGTCTCGATCGCCGTGGCACTCGCCGACAAGCTGGATCAACTCGCCGGGTTCTTCGCCATCGGCGAGAAGCCGACCGGCGCCGGAGATCCCTACGCGCTGCGCCGCGCCGCGCTGGGCATCATCCGCATCATTCGCGAGAACAAGCTGCGGCTGCGCTTGCTGCCGCTGATCGACGCAGCAGGGCAGGGGCTGCACCAGCACGGTGTGCACCCGGTGCCGCCGCGGGAGATCCTGGAGTTCCTCGCCGAGCGCCTACGCATTCAGTTGCGTGCCGAGGGTGCTCGCCACGATGTCCTGGCCGCGGTCTTCGCCGCCTCCGGCGAGCACGGTCCCGACGACGACCTTACCCGTTTGCTCGCCCGCGCCGACGCCGTCGCCGGGTTGCTGGGGGCAGGGGACGAAGTAGGAGTTACTCCCCCTCCCCTTGAGGGAGGCGGGCGGGGGGAGGGGTCCCAACAAGCACCGTCCGCGGCTGTTCGCACCCCTCCCCCCAGCCCCCTCCCTCAAGGGGAGGGGGAGGACTTGCCGTCAGTTGGTACCAGCCTCCTCACCGCCTATCGCCGGGCCGCCAACATCCTGCGCATCGAGGAGCGCAAGGACGGCCCGCACCGGGCGCCACCCGATCCGTCACTGTTCCGTGAGCCGGCGGAGATTGATCTAGGTCATGTCCTCGGAACCATGGATGAGGTAGTCCGCTTGCTCGAACGAGAACAGTACAGCGCGGCCATGACTTCCCTGGCTGGTCTTCGCGCGCCACTGGATGCGTTCTTTGATCGCGTCACTGTCAATGCCCCGGAGCCGGATTTGCGCCTTAATCGTTTGCGTCTTCTTAATCTGCTGCGGGCAACTATGGACCGGGTGGCCGATTTTTCCCGTATCGAAGGTTGAAAGAGGTTCGTCATGAGCAAGTGGGTGTACAGTTTCGGCGCCGGCCACAACGAAGGCGGCGCGAACATGAAGAACCTGCTCGGCGGCAAGGGGGCGAACCTCGCCGAGATGGCCTCGATCGGTCTGCCGGTTCCGCCCGGCTTCACACTGACCACCGAAGTCTGCACTGCCTTCTATACCAACCGCCAGCAATACCCCGTCGGCCTGCAGCAGGAGGTGAGTGCCGCGCTGGCGCAGGTGGAAAAGGCGGTGGGACGCAAGTTCGGCGATCCGAAGAACCCGCTGCTCGTGTCGGTGCGCTCCGGCGCCCGCGTGTCAATGCCGGGCATGATGGACACGGTGCTGAACCTCGGCCTGAACGACGATACCGTAGAGGGCCTCACCGTTGCGTCGCACGACGCACGATTTGCGTGGGACTCATATCGCCGCTTCATCCAGATGTACGGCTCGGTGGTACTGAGTGTCGACCACCATCGGTTCGAGGAGATCATCGAACACGCCAAGATCGACGCTCGCGTCACCGAGGATACCGCGTTGACGGCGCAGGACTGGCAGCACGTGGCGGACGCCTACAAGGAGATGGTGGCGCAGGACACCGGCAAGCCGTTCCCGCAGGACCCGAACGAGCAATTGTGGGGTGCGATCGGCGCGGTGTTCGGTTCGTGGATGAACCATCGCGCCATCACCTATCGCCGGCTGCACGAGATCCCCGCCGAATGGGGCACCGCGGTGAACGTGCAGGCCATGGTCTATGGCAATATGGGTGACGACTGCGCCACCGGCGTGTGCTTCACCCGCGATCCATCCACCGGCGAGAACGCGTTCTACGGCGAATACCTGGTGAACGCGCAGGGCGAGGACGTGGTGGCCGGCATCCGCACACCGCAGCCGGTGTCCAAGACGCGCGCCAAGCCCGGCGAGACGCCGATGGAACTGGTGATGCCGGAGGCCTACGCCGAGTTGCTGCGCGTGCGCGAGACGCTGGAGCAGCATTATAAGGACATGCAGGATCTGGAATTCACAGTGCAGCAGAAGAAGCTGTACATGTTGCAGACCAGAAACGGCAAGCGTACCACCGCGGCCAGCCTGCGCATGGCGGTGGACATGGCGCGCGAAGGTCTGATCGACCAGGACGAGGCGGTGCGGCGGGTCAATCCGTCGGCGCTCGACCAGTTGCTGCACCCGACACTCGACCCCAAGGCACCGCGCACGCTGCTGGCGAAGGGGCTGCCGGCCAGCCCGGGCGCCGCGGTCGGCGCGGTGGTGTTCAACGCCGACGAGGCGGAAAGCCGCGCGCTGAAAGGCGAAGCAGTGATCCTGGTGCGCATCGAGACCAGCCCGGAAGACATCCACGGCATGAACGCCGCCCGCGGCATCCTAACCACGCGCGGCGGCATGACCAGCCACGCCGCCGTGGTGGCACGCGGGATGGGCCGGCCTTGTGTGGCCGGTGCCGGCGGCCTCGCGGTGGACTACAACGCGCAGACGCTATCGGCGGCGGGCAAGACCGTGCGTGACGGCGAGATCATCACGCTCGATGGGACCACCGGTGAGGTGTTCATCGGCGCCGTGGCGATGATCGAGCCGGCGATGTCCGAGGACTTCGCCACGCTGATGGGCTGGGCCGACAAGGCTCGCCGCCTGGGCGTGCGCGCCAATGCTGAAACGCCGCTGGATGCCGAGACCGCGCGCAAGTTCGGCGCCGAGGGCATCGGCCTGTCGCGCACAGAGCATATGTTCTTCGATCCGAAGCGCATCGGCTTGGTGCGGCAGATGATCATGGCGACCGATGAGGGCGGCCGCCGTGCCGCGCTGGCTCGGCTGCTGCCGTTCCAGCGGGAGGATTTCCGCCAGCTCCTCACCATCATGGCGGGGTTGCCGGTGACGATCCGGTTGCTCGATCCGCCGCTGCACGAATTCCTGCCGCACGCGGATGTGGAGATGGAGGAAGTGGCGCAGGGGCTGGGCAAGGACGTCGAGACGATCCGCCGCCGTGCCGCGGAACTGGCCGAGGCGAACCCGATGCTGGGCCATCGCGGCTGCCGCCTGGGCATCTCGTTCCCGGAAATCTACGAGATGCAGGCTCGGGCGATCTTCGAGGGGGCGCTGGCGGTGGCGAAGGAGACCGGCAATCCGCCGCACCCCGAGGTGATGATTCCGCTGGTGGCGACGCGCCGCGAGCTGGAGATCACCCGCGCGCAGGTGGACAAGATTGCCGAGGAGGTGTTCGCGGAAGCCGGGAAGCGCATCGAGTACAGCGTCGGCACGATGATCGAGCTGCCACGCGCCTGCCTGGTGGCCGACAAGATCGCGGAGCTCGCGGACTTCTTCAGCTTCGGCACCAACGACCTGACGCAGACGGTG